>NZ_JAGGPC010000029.1:0-265771 GCF_018614005.1 Streptomyces sp. ISL-99 | reverse complement strand
CCGGGCACGAGTGAGTTGCGTATGGACGGCGGGCCGCTGCGTTGCTGGGTGGTGGCGGGGACACCGGCGCGCGTGCTGCGGGGCTGGTCCGCGCTCACTGGTGCGCCCGTGCTCCCTCCGTCGTGGGCGCTGGGTCCGCAGGACGCGTGGCGGGGGTCCGGCGGCGAACGGGAGGTGCGGCGGATCGTCGCCGGTTACGGCGAGCGGGGGATGCCCCTGTCCGCACTGCACCTGGATATGGGCATGGGCCGGGGCGGCGGGCAGCAGGGCGCCGTCGCGGGGGATGGGCGGTTTCCCGGGATTGCCCGGCTCGATGCGGATCTCGGTGAGTCGGGGGTGCGGCTGGTCCCGGTCGTCCGTCCCGCTGTCAGAGCCGAGCCGGGGAGCGGGGTGTACGAGAGTGGAAGGGCCGCGGGGGCGTTCGTACGGGACGTACGCGGGAACGAGGTACGCGGAGCTTTCCGGTCCGGGAAGCACGTGTTTCCGGATTTCACCGATCCACGTGCTCGTGCCTGGTGGGGGTCGCTGCACGAAGAGCGCCTCGCTGAGGGTTTCTCGGGAGTCGGGCACGAAATGAACGAGCCGGCGGCCTTCTCCCCCTTCGGCGATCCGTCGTTGCCACGCTCCGCAAGGCACGATCTGGAAGGGCGCGGTGGCGATCACCGGGAGGCCCGCAACGTCTACGGCTTGGGGATGGCGCGTGCCGGTTACGAGGCACTGCGAAACCGGGGTTCCGGGGAACGGCCGTTTCTCTTCGCGGATTCCGGCTGGGCCGGCATACAGAGGTACTGCGGCACCTGTTCCGGGGATGTGCCGACGGGCTGGCCGGGGCTGCGTGCCTCGCTCTCCCTGGTGCTCGGTCTCGGGTTGTGCGGAGTACCGTACTCGGGAACGGATGTCGGAGGGTTCAGCGGCACGCCTTCACCCGAGCTGTATCTGCGCTGGTTTCAACTGGGCGCCCATCTCCCGCTGTTCCGTACGCGTGCGGCTGTCCCCTCGTGCCCCGGTGAGCCGTGGGAGTTCGGTCCGCGGGTGCTCGAACACGCGAAGGCCGCGCTCGCGGAACGGGAGCGGCTACGGCCCTATTTCGTGACGCTGTCCCATCTGGCCCGCCTCACCGGTGCGCCTTATGTGCGTCCCGTGTGGTGGGGTGCGCCTGAAGACCGGGCGTTGCGGGACTGTGAGGATGCCTTCCTGCTGGGGGACGCTCTGTTGGTCGCTCCCGTACTGGAGCGCGGCGCGGACCGCAGAGCGGTGCGCTTGCCGCACGGACGGTGGTACGACACGGCTACCGGCAAGGCCTACGAAGGCCAGGGCCAGGTGTTGCTGGAGGCGCCACTGTCGCGCATCCCTGTGCTGGCGCGGGCCGGCTCCGTGATTCCCGTGCGCGGTGACGACGGCGGGTTGACGCTCGAGGTGTGGGCACCGGCTGCCGGGCGTACCGGAGGAGGGCTGGTCGTGCGGGACGCGGAAGACGGCGGGGAGCGGGCGGAGGTCGAGCGGTTCACGACGCGGGTGAACGGTGGGCGGGTGCTGGTGGAGCGGGAGGGCGGCGGGGAAGTGGGGCTCCCGGTGCGGGTGCGGGGCTGCTGAGGTGAGTGCGGGGCTGCCGGGGTGAATGCGGTCCGCTGAGGTGGGTGCGGTGCGCTGGAGTGTGCGGTGCGCTGGGGCGACGTACCCGGGAACTTTGTTTCGACGTACCCGGGAACGGTTACTTCGTGTGGCTGTAGCTTCCCGCGAACCATCGGCGTACCGCTTCGGTGTGCAGGGGAAAAGCCAGCTCGGCGGGTGCGCGCAGGAGGTGCCGGCCTGTCGTTTCCTCGGTGGGGACGGAAGGCGGCAGGTCGGTGGCGGCGCGTTCGGGGAGCAGCCCGAAGAGGAGCAGGTGGCCGGCCGGGGAGCTCAGCGCGTCGGCGAGGCGCACCTGTCCGGCCGACGCTTGGATTCCCGTCTCCTCGCTCAGTTCGCGTACGACCGCTTGCCGCCAGTCCTCGCCGTGGTCGATGAAGCCGCCGGGCAGCGCGGTCCTGCCGAGCTGCGGTTCGATGGCACGGGTGATGACGACGAGTCCGCCACCCTCTTCGTCGCGTACGGGCAACAGGGCGACAGCGACGGGCAAGGGGTTGCGGTAGGCCGTGTCGCCGCAGACGGTACAGATGCGGGGCCAGTCGCCGGCCGGCCGGTACGGCGCTCCGCAACTGGAGCAGTGGGAGTCCCTGACGGGCTTCTTCGAAGGTGCGGCCACGCGCGGACTGTATCCGATGCCCCTTCCCCCAGGGGCGGTTGACCTGATAGATGGAGGGCCCATGACACGACTTGCCTCCGCACTGCGCGCCCTGGCCACCGCCGCGGTCGCCCTGCTCGCCGTCACCGCCGCCTCCCCCACGGCGCAGGCGAAGCCCGAGCCGAAGGCCCCCAGGGAGTTCGTGTCCCTGCGGTCCGTGGACTCGACGATCATTCAGGAGATGCACTACACGACGGCGCACAATTTCGTGGGTGTGCCCGTGGACGGCTATCGGCAGCCGGTCTGCATCCTGACCAGGCCCGCGGCGAACGCCCTGCACAAGGCGCAGACGAAGCTGTTGCGGCGCGGCTATTCGCTCAAGGTGTACGACTGCTACCGGCCGCAGCGGGCCGTCGACCACTTCGTGCGGTGGGCCAAGGACCTCGACGACGAGGCGATGAAGGCGGAGTTCTATCCGCATGTCGACAAGGCGCGGCTGTTCGCGGACGGTTACATCGCGGAGAAGTCAGGGCACAGCCGTGGCAGCACGGTTGACCTGACGATCGTGAAGCTTCCCGCGAAGGCGACCAGGCCGTACGTCCCCGGTGAGCAGCTCGTAGCCTGCTACGCGCCCAAGGCTGAGCGTTTCCCTGACAATTCAGTCGACATGGGGACCGGATATGACTGCTTCGACACGCTGTCCCATACGGACGACCCGCGTATCCAGGGCACTCAGCGTGCCAACCGGCAACTGCTGAAGGGACTGCTAGCTGAGGTCGGTTTCGTGAATCTCGCCGAGGAGTGGTGGCACTTCACGTACAAGCCCGAGCCCTTCCCGGACACGTACTTCGACTTCCCCGTCGCCCGCCGGTCGGTCGCCGGGCACTGACCTCCGACCTCAGGTGGACGCCTTCTGGCGCCGGTCCGCGGAGCGGGCCAGTGCGTGCTCGACCACCGCGATGAGCACCTCCTTGACCGTCTCGCGGTCCCGCGCGTCGCACAGCAGCAGGGGCACGCCCTCGTCGAGGTCGAGTGCCGCGCGTACCGTCTCCGCCGGATACCGGTCGGCGCCTTCGAAGCAGTTGACGGCCACGGTGAAAGGGATGCCCCGGCGCTCGAAGTAGTCGATGCCGGCGAAGCAGTCCTCCAGGCGGCGGGTGTCGGCGAGTACGACCGCGCCGAGGGCGCCCTGTGCCAGCTCGTCCCACAGAAACCAGAACCGGTCCTGGCCGGGCGTACCGAAGAGGTAGAGCACCAGGTCCTCGCGGAGTGTGATCCGCCCGAAGTCCATGGCCACGGTGGTGGTGTTCTTGTTCTCGACGCCCGCGATGTCGTCGACGGGGCGGCCCGCCTCGGTCAGCGCCTCCTCGGTGCGCAGCGGCCTGATCTCGCTGACCGCGCCCACCAGGGTGGTCTTGCCCACCCCGAAGCCACCCGCGACGAGGATTTTGAGCGTCACCGGTTCGACCAGTCGCTTCTTACGGCTAGAGCGCCCGAAGGCCATTGATTACCTCGCGAAGGATGCTCTCGTCCGGCAGCTCGGCCGGAGGTACGGGTCGGGTCACGTGTACCAGCTCGTCCTCGACGAGGTCGCCGACGAGCACTCTGACCACTCCTACAGGGAGGTCGAGACCCGCGGCGAGTTCGGCGATCGACTGCGGCGTCTCGCTGCACAGTTCGACGATCTCGACGTGCTCGGGAGCGAGCGTCTGGTCACGTCCGGGATCGTCGGCCGCGGGTTCGGGGACGACCAGCGCGATCAGGTCGAGCCGGTGCCGGCTCGCACTGCTCGTACGGCCGCGCGTCATCGCGTACGGGCGTACTACGGGGCCCGCGTCGTCGTCGTACCAGTGCGGCGATCCCTGCTGGCCTGCTTCGCTCATCTCAGCCCACTCACCCTCCGGCGGGCAGACCGGAGCGTGGCGCGGTCGTCAGGTGGACGCCGACCCGCTTGACCATCAACGTCATCTCGTACGCCACCTGTCCGACATCGGAGTCGGAGTCCGACAGCACGGCGAGACAGCTGCCGTCGCCCGCCGCGGTGACGAACAGGAAGGCGTCGTCCAGCTCCACGACGGTCTGCCGGACCCGGCCCGCGTCGAAGTGGCGGCCGACGCCCTTGGCAAGGCTGTGGAAGCCGGAGGCGACGGCGGCGAGGTGTTCGCCGTCCTCGCGCGTCAGGTCCTTGGACGTGCCGGTGGGGAGCCCGTCGCTGGAGAGCACCAAGGCCTTGCGGATGCTGCCGACGCGGTCGACCAGCTCGTCGAGGAGCCAGTTGAGCTCTCCGGAGTCCCGGACTGTGGTGTCGTGTGCTGTGGCGTTCGGTGCGGTCATCGACCGTCCCTCTCTGGTGTGGTTCCTGGTGCTGTTCCGCCGGTGCCCGGCTCGTCCTCGGCGTTCTGCCGGCGGCCGCGCTGCCAGCCGCGCTGGAGCGAAGCCATACGGCTGCGTACTTCCTCCGCCTCACGCTCGGCGTCCTGCTCGGTGGCCGGTACGCCGTTGGCGGGTTCGGTGCGACCGGTGGTGGCCTCGCGCAACTGCGGGGCGAGACTGGCCTGGCGGACACGGCGGGGCAGGCCGCCCAGCGGGAGGCCCTGAGCCTCGTCCGCGGGGGCGGGTTCCCGTGCGGGTGGTGCGTGGGGTGCGGTGCGTGCTGATTCGGACGGTGCTGTGCGCGCGTTGGGGGCGTGCCCGCGGCCGCTGACGCGGCGGCCGTTGTCGGCGACCAGGGTCGGAGCGTTGCGGCGGGGCAGCGGGACAGGGGCGCCGGGGCGTACGTTCTCGCCGCTGCCGGGAACGTGGTCGGACGCCTGCTGGTGTTGTTCACCGGCGGCTTCACGGGCACGGTCGCGGGAGCGTTCCCGGGAACGGTCGCGGGCCCGGAACAGTCCGCCGCGCTCGCTCTCTGTGTCCTCGATGTCGGCGATGTCCGCGACGCCGCCGAGCGGGCCCGCGAGGCCCAGTGCGCTCAGTGGCGGTTCGAGTTCGACGGGACCGTCCAGCACGGCCTGGGCGGCAAGTTCGGCGGGCAGGCGCGAAACCGTCGTCAGGGACTTGCGGCGTCCGCTCTGCCCCGCCTCCCCGGTGCCTCGTTCTCCGGTGGCGTACTTGCGGTCGAGCCGGAAGCCGGTGCCGTTCGTCTCGGGTGCGTCCGTGAGCAGGGCGGCCGGGATGAAGACGACCGCGGTGGTTCCGCCGTACGGCGACTGCTGGAGCGAAACGCGGACATTCTGGCGCTGGGCCAGCCGGCTGACCACGAACAGACCGAGCCGGTCGGTGTCCGACAGCTCGAACTCGGGGGTCTCGGCGAGCCGCAGATTGGCGTCGAGGAGGGCTTCGGGTGTCATGCCGAGGCCACGGTCGTGGATTTCGAGGGTGAAGCCGTTGGCGACCCGCTCGCCGTGCACCTGGACGGCGGTGTGCGGGGGCGAGAACACCGTGGCGTTCTCCAGGAGTTCGGCGATCAGGTGCGTGACGTCGGCGACGGCCGGGCCTCCGACGCCGACGCGCGGAAGGCGGCGTACCTCGATGCGCTCGTAGTCCTCGACCTCGGCGACGGCCGCCCGTACGACGTCCATGAGCTGGACGGGCTTGCGCCACTGCCGGGACGGAGCCGCGCCCGAGAGGATCACCAGGCCCTCGGCGTGGCGTCGCATTCGCGTGGTCAGGTGGTCGAGCCGGAACAGGTCGGCGAGCTCGTCGGTGTCCTCGGTACGGCGTTCCATGGTGTCGAGGAGTGTGAGCTGGCGGTGGAGCAGGACCTGGTTGCGGCGGGCCAGGTTGACGAAGACCTCGGAGACGCCGCGGCGCATGTCGGCCTGTTTGACGGCCGATTCGACGGCGGCGCGCTGAAGGGTGTTGAGGGCCTGGCCGACCTGGCCGATCTCGTTCTTTTCGTACTCCAGCCGGGGAGCCTCGGTCTCCACGTCGACCTCCTCGCCCGCGGCGAGCCGGCGCATGACGCTGGGCAGCCGGACGCCGGAGATCTCGTGGGCCTCCTTGCGCAGGCGGGAGAGGTCGCGGATGAGGCTGCGGCCGATCCGTACGGAGAGGAACAGCGAGACGATCAGGGCGAGGAAGCCGAGTACACCCGCGGCGCCGGCTTTGATAAGAACGCCGAAGGCGACGGGCTCGACGTTGTCCTGGTAGCGCTCCCCCGCTTCCTTGCCCTCGCGGGCGAGGTGGTCGAGCACGCCGGTCGCGGCCTCGTTCCAGCTCTTGGCGGTGACGGCGCGCGGGTCCCGGGTGGCGCCCGCGGTGATGAGGCGTTCCTCGGCGGTACGCAGTGGCTCGGTGGCCGGGCTGTCCCAGTAGTCCGCGAACGCGTGGCGCTCGGTGGCGGGGAGGACTTCGAGGTTGACGTCGTACAGCAGCTCGCGGTTGGCGGCCAGTGCCGAGATCTCACGGAGTTCGGGCGCGTTGAACTGCCCGGCGACGAGGCCGGACGCGATGAGTGCGTCTTCGCGGGAGAGCATCTCGCGGGCGCGGGTGAGGCCGACCAGCGCGCGCCCCTGCTTGTCCATCTCCACGTCTTCGAGGGCGTGGAGGGTGGTGAGGAAGGAGTAGCAGGGGTCGATGAGCCGGTTGTAGCGGTCGAGTGCCTGGCGTCGGGTGACGGTGCTGTTCTCGACGGAGCCGCGCAGTGTCTGGATGTCCTCGAAGGCTTCGAGGAGTGAGGCCAGGCGCTTCGCCGCCGAAGGGCGCAGGTCGTCGCGTACTCCGGACTCCTGTGCGCGGGCCTTGATCTTCGCGACGGACTCGTCGGTGGCGGCGCGCTCGCGGCGGAGGGTGGCGAGGGCGTCGGAGGCGCGGGGATCCGCCAGGTAGATCAGTGTCTGCCGGCGCTCGCGCTGGATGACCTCGACCGTGTCCTGGATCGGATAGCCGACCTGCTCGACGATGTAGGCGACATCCAGCAGCTGGTTTGCCTCACGGCCGGTGATCACGGTGGCGAATCCCCACAGCGAGGTGAGGGACACGAGCGGCACCAGCAGCAACGCCACGATCTTCCTGCGGATGGACTTTCCGCGAAAGCGCATGGCCTCCCCCAGCTCGACCCCCGCCGGGCGGGGATGGTGTTCCGTCAATAAACGGCGCGAGCCTACTACTGTCACTCGCGCAACTCGAAGACACGTCCGGACGATTTTCAGCCTTACCGAGGTGCGTTGATCACCAGTTGTCATGGAATTCCGGGAGTTGACGGGCGCCGTTGTGGCAAAGGACACCTGCGCGTACGCCCGTCGGCCAATCGGGGCAGATGGCTGGGATTCTCCTTTTCGCGGGAATCTTCGAAGCCGCCCATTCGTCCAGCTGTACGGGGAGCGGACCGGATGAGGCCGTAGGCATCACATCCGGCTCGCGGGGCACAGCGTAAAAGGGCGCAAGGCGGGCAGCCACTCCTGAAAGGCGATGTCCGCGCCCGAGTTGAGGGGCACGCAGGCGGCGGTGGGGAGTGAAGGTTCGATGGACACGGAAGAGCGCGGTACGGCGTCGCCCGTGGCGCCCGTAGCGTTCGAGGTTGCCGGCGATTCGCGGGAGCGGGCGACGGCCGGAGCTCAGCGGCAGTTGTGGGTCGAGGAGCCCGCGGTACGGCCACGGTTGCCCGATCCGGTCCGTACAGCCGCCGTCCGCGCCGTCATCCTCACGTCGCTGACGATGATCCAGGCGATAGTGGCCTACCTCTGCACGCTCGCGGGGTCGTGGCTGGCGTTCCCGATGGTGCTGAGCAGCGTGGGCAGCACGGTGGTCGCGACCTGGGGGGTGCTGGACGTATGGGTGACCCGCCAGGTGTGGAACCAGCGCCACGGCGTGGTGTCCGTCCCGAGCAGTACGGCGCGCCAACTGCGCCGCGAGCGGCGGAAGGCGCGCCGGGCGGCCCGCAGGTCGGCCCGGGCACGGCAACGGGAGGAGCGGACCCGGCGGGGCACGGGCCGGCTCTCCCAGGCCTGAGGCCGCTCGCCCCCGCAGGTGGTCGCCGCTACTCGGCAGGCGACGCCGGCGTGCGCTTGAACATCCGCGTCGCGGTGATCTCGCCGTGTACCGTCTCGCCGTCCGGGTCCTGTTGCGGCAGGCCCGGCCGCAAGTGCTCCTCCACGCTGATGTACTTCAGGCCCGCCCGGAGGTCGGCGTCATTGCGCAGCCGGATGACCAGCGGGAACTCCGCGAGTGCGGTCGTGTCGAACAGTCCGGTCGTATAGAGCAGCTGTACGCCGAGGGCGTCGGCCACCGCACGCTGGAGCTCCAGCAGATACGTGGCGTTGGCGCGGCCGATGGGGTTGTCGAGGAACAGCGTGCCCGCGTGCCGGTGCTTGTCGCGGCCCCGGTCGTTGCTGCGCAGCGCGGCCATTGTGCAGTACAGCGCGATCGCGGCGGTGAGCAGCTGGCCGCCCGAGAAGACGTCGCCCATCTGCCCGACCGGCACCCGCTCGGCGCGCAGCACGGCGTCCGGCTTGAGGATCTCGACCGAGATGCCCTTCGGCTGCAGCGCGGCCTGAACGCCCCTCAGCAGCAAGGACATTCCGTCCCTGCGCAGGTCGGAGTTCTTCTTGACAGCGGCGCTGGTCGCCTCGTCGATGACCTCGCCGAGCCGCTCGACGAGCGTCGCCTGGTCCGGCTCCTCGAAACGGATCCGCAGGAACTCCTGCCCTGACCACTCCCCGAGGCCTTCCGGCAGCTGGGACAGGCGCTGGGCGGAGCGGAGCGTCGCCAGGGCCGACTCCACGAGGCCCCGGAGCCGGTCGACGATGCTGTCGCGGTTGCGTTCCAGCTGCGCCAGCTCGTCGGTCAGTACGCGCAGCCGGGGCTCGAACGCCGCCGCCCACGCCGCCGCGTGCTCGGGCAGTGCGGCGGCCGGCAGCTCGCGGATCTGCTGGCGCGCGGGGGTGCGTACCTGCTCGTACCGCGTGGAGTTGGCATGCCGTACGAGTACGTCGCTCGCCTCGCGCACCGACGCCTCGGCGGCGGACAGCTCGGCCGCGCACCCGCGCAGCAGGCGGCGGGACTCGGCGGCGGACTGCCGAGCCTCTTCCAGGCTGCCGGGGTACGGGCCGAGCTCCTCCGTACCCTCGTCGTCCTGGTGGTGGTCCCTGAGCAGGTCGCGCAGGAGCGCCGCCGTCTCGTCGAAGCCGCCCGCCGCGTCCTCCGCCGCGCGGTGTGCCCGCAGCAGCTCGGCGTGGGCGGCGCGGGCCGAGTCCAGCGCGTCGGTGCGGGAGGCGAGTTGGGAGGTGGCGGTGCGCAGGAGCGTCTGCGCGTGCTCCGCGTCGGCGGGCACGAGGTCGTCGGGCAGCTCCGTGTGCGCCGTGCCGTCCTCGGGTGCGAGGCGCTCGGCCTCACCGCGCAGCCTGCCGAGCTGCTCGCTCGCGGCGGACGCCCGCGACTCCAGCATCTGTACGAGCGACTCGGCGCGGGCGACGGCGGCCTGGCGGGACGGACCGTCGGCGCCATCCGTGCCCTCCAGCAGCAGGGCGGCCCTGGTGCGCACCTTGTTGCTGAGCCGGTTGAGCTCGGTCAGGGCGGCGCTCTCATCGCTCTCCGCCCTGGCCTGTTCGGCGCGCAGGTCGGCGCCGACACCGACCTTCTCGTACAGCTGGGACGCGGCGCGGTACGCCTCGCGCAGCGCGGGCAGCGCGACGCGCGGTGCGTCCTCGTCCGGCTCCGGCAGGGTCTCGGGAGCCCCGGCGATCTCGGCCCGCTCGGCGCGCAGGGTGCGCGCGGTCCGGTGGGCGTCGTCAGCGGTGCGCTGAGCGGCCCGGCGGTCCTCGTCGGCCGCCTTGGCACGCTCCAGGCACACCGCGGCCCTGGCCTCCAGCTCTGCGGCCTCTTCGGTCAGTTCACGTACCTTGACCAGCCAGCCGGCGCGTTCTCTCAGGCGGTGGGCCAGGCCTGCGAGGGCGTCGGCGACGCGGCGGGCACGCTGGGCGGCGTCCTGCCGCTCGTCCCTGATGCGGGCGGCGTCGGCCGCCGCCTCGTCGGCCTCGGCGCGGACCGTACGGGCCTCGGCGAGCACGGCTTCGGCCGCTTCGGCCGCTTCACCTGCCGCCTCGGCTGCCTCCGCCAGTTCGGCGAGCATGCCGGGCGGGCAGTCGGCGCGCCAGGATCCGAGGCGGGCCGCGAGCGTACGGTCAGCGGTCAGCCGGGCGGCGAGCCTGCGAATCTCCTCGTCACGGGCGGTCGCCCTGGCACGCAGCGCCTGACGCTCCTCGTCGGCCGCGTGTTCGTCGTGCATCGCCGGGTTCGGCGGTACGAGGAAGACGTCGGCGCGGTCGGACGGGGCGTCACCCGGCGCCGGTACGGGCGCCAGGAGCGCGGCGGCGGTACCGACGGCGACGGCCGAGCGGGGCAGCAGCGCGGCGCCTGCGAGCGCTTCGCGGGCCCTGACATGCGCGTCGGGGTCGGTGATGACGACGCCGTCGACCAGCTCGGGGCGGGCGGCGAGCACGGCGGCGTGGTCGGCGGGGGCGACGGCCTGCGCGAGGTAACGCCAGCCGGGGAGGGCGGGGATGCCGTGCTCGCCGAGGAACTCGACGGTGGCCAGGACATCGGGGCCGGGGGGCAGCAGCCCTCCGTCGCCGAGCGCGCCGAGGATGCGCGCGTCGTCGGCGGCGGCGGTACGCAGCTCGAAGAGCTGCCGCTCGGCGGAGGTGACGGCCTGGTCGAGGAGGACGAGGAGGTCCTCCGCGTTACGGTCCAGCTCCTCGACGGTGAGCGGTCCTTCGGCGGTGCGCCGGGGCGTGCGGAGGGAGTGCGCGGACGCGGTGGCTGTGCCGTCCGCCGTGTTGCTCTGCTCGGGGGGGCCGGCGTGGGCGGTGTCCGTGCGGTCACCCGTACGCGCGTCTGTCGCGTCGGCCGCGCCGCCCTGGCCCGTTCCGCTGCTGGGGCCGGGGACGGTCGCGCCGCCGGATCCGTCCATCGGCCGGTCGTCCGCCAGGCGGTCGCCCCCGTCCTCCGTACGCGCCGCGTCCGTGTCCTCCGCCGGGTTCCCGACGGTGACGTGCACGCCTTGGCGCGCGGGACGGCCGTCTGCGCCGACGGCTCGCGCGGCGGACGCGCTGTCCGTCGCGGCCGTGCCCCGGCGGGGCTGCGGTACGGACACGGTGGTGACCGGTGCCGACGGCAGGCTGAGCAGTTCCGCCAGGCGGTCCTCCGCCGCCAGCGATTCCGCGGCCCGGCGCTCGGCTGCGTACGCGTGCTCGGCGCCCTGCGCGGCGTCCGCCGCGCGGGCCGCCGCCAGTTCGGCGCGCGCCTCCGCGCCCGCGGCCTCCTTCGCCCGGTCGGCCGTCGCACGGGCGGCTTCGCGCGCCGTCTCCCAGGCCGCGACCGCCGTCTTCTCCGCGTCGGTCGCCGCCAGCGCCGCCCGTGCCGGGTCGGCGTCCGGGGCCGTGTCGTCGAGCCAGCCGGCGCGTACCGCCTCCGCCGTCTCCTGTTCGACCTCGGACAGGCGCTGACGCAGGTGCCCGGCCTCACTGCGGGCGCGCTGTGCCTGGGTCGCGGCCGTGGTGGCGTCGCGGTGCGCCGCCTCGCCCGCCTCCTGGAGAGCGGCCGAGCGCTCTTCCTCCTCGGCGGCTACCCGCTCGCCGTCCTCGGCCGCCGCGTGCAGCGCCCGTACGAGCTCACCTGCGGCCGTGGCGCGGGCCGCCAGCGCCGGGGCGGCGTCCCGCTCCGCCTCGCGGATGGCGACGGCCACGCGCGCGGCCCGGTCGGCGGCGGCGCGGTGGCGCAGTACGGCCTCGGCGGCCTGCCAGGCGGCGTGCAGCGTACGGGCGTCGGCGAGCTCGCGGCGCTGGGCGCCTGCCGCCTTCTCGGCGGCGGCCAGGGCCAGCGAGGCGTGCCGGTAGGCGAGTTCGCCGGCGATCAGGGAGCTGCGGCTGCGTTCCTGTTCGGCCTCGGCGACGGTCTGCGCGGTGGCGGTGACCTGCTGGGCGAGCTCGGCGGTGCGGCCGCGCTCCTCGCCGGCCCGGGCGGAGAGCCTGCGGGCGAGCGTACGGGTCCTGCGCTCGGCGCCGGCGTGGACGTCGCGGGCGCGCACGCGTGTCTCCGCGGCGTCGACGATGCGGCCGAGCAGGTCGACGGAGCCTGCCGTGAAGTCGCGCTCGGCGGTGAGCTCGGCGCGGCGGCCGAGCTTGTTGCCGAAACCGTGGACGAGGTCGGCGAGGCCGTCGGTGTCCCTGGTGTCGGTGACGGCGCGCAGCAGCAGATCCGTGAAATCGGAGTCCTTCTTGACCGCGAAGAGGCCGGCCGCCTCGCCCTCGTCGGCGTTCATCTCCCGCTGGTAGCGGAAGAGCTCGGGGTCGAGTCCGAGGTCGCCGAGGTGTTCGTTCCAGCGGTCGTGGATCTCTTCCCAGTGGACGTCGAGGTGCGGGTAGGCCTTGCCGGCGTCGGTGATCGCGTCGCGGAAGCCCTTCATGGTGCGACGACGGCCCTGCGCGCCGGAAACGCCCTCGCCGTACGGGCGGACGGCGGTGGACTCGGCGACAGGCAGCGAGTCGAGGCTGAGCCCGGGGCCGGGGCGGAAGGAGTACCAGGCCTCGGCGAACTTCCGCGGGTCGTTGGACACCTGCCGCCCGCGCCACTCGCTCACCTTGCCGACGACCACACACTCGCCGGTGAGCGTGTGCTGCCATTCGAGCGCGACGTGGCCGCAGTCGTCGGCGAGCAGGAACTTGCGCAGTACGCCGGAACTCGCGCCGCCGAGCGTGTTGCGGTGGCCGGGGAGCATCACCGAGAAGATCAGCTTGAGCAGGACGGACTTGCCGCCGCCGTTCTCCAGGAAGAGCACGCCGGCGGGCGCGGGCCTGCGCGGCGGGCCGACCGGCTCCTCCTGGAAGAACTCCGCCTGCGTGGGGGCGGGGTTGGGCACTGGCTCACCGACTCCGCGCAGGTCAAGCACGGTGTCGGCGTAGCGCGCACCGGCGGGTCCGATGGAGTAGAGGCGGACCCGGGACAACTCGTACATGGCGGCGGACTCTCGTCGTAAGTCGTGAAGCGGCAGGTGTGCGGCGGCAGGTGCGGCGGCTGGGGTGCGGCGGCCGGGTGCGGCCGTCGGTCTTCGGCGGCCGGCCGGGTGTCAGGCGTGGAAGGGCAGGCCGGCCTCGGCGGTCAGTTCGAGGTCGTCGGCGTCCGAAGGCGGCACCAGCGTCGGGGTGCCGTCGGTCACCGGCACCACGCCCAGTTCCAGCAGCTCGGCCATGGCCGCGCTGCCCGCCATGTCGCGGACCTGCAACTGGTAGCGGGCGGTGGTGCGGTACGCCCCTCCCGCGTCGTCACCCGTGCGGTGCAGGAAGCCGGATTCGGTGAGGAAGGCGACGGCCTTGCCGACGATGCCGGTGGTGGAACCGGCCAGCCGTCGCGCGTCCTTGGTGGCGCCGGTCGCGCTGCGGCGGGCGTAGATCCGCCAGGCCGCTTCGAGGCCGGGGGCCTCGGTGGCCGGGTCGGTGTTCTCACCCTGCTCGTCGGCGCGCTCCTCCAGGCGGCGGCATGCCTGGCGCACGAAAGCGTCGACGCCGTTGACCGTTATGCGGCCGATGTACCCGTCGTCGGCGAGGTCTTCGGGGCGGGGGAACGCCAGCGCGGCGACGGCGAGGTGGGCGAGGCCGTGCAGGAACCGGTCGGCGGAGTCGGCCGAGGCCCGCCGGGCGTAGTCGCCCATGCGTACGGCGAAGACCGAGTCCTCCCCGGCGGAGACGGCCATGCCCGCGCGCGTGGAGACTTCCAGGACGACGAGCCCCAGGCCGGTCGCGACGGCGTCGGCGAGGCGCGCGAAAGCGGGCTCTTCGCGGTAGCGGCGGAGGAGGTCGGCGTACTCCACGTCGCGGGCAGGCAGCAGCTTGGGCTGGAGCCCGAAGGACACCAGCCGGGCGGCGTCGGCCGCGTCGGCGGGCGTGACGGCGCCGTGCGCGGCGGCAGCGGGAGCGGTCACGGGCAGCTCGCCGGATTCGGCCGCGGCAGTCGCGTCGGTCACCTCGGCCGCGTCGCTGGCGGTTCGCTCGCTCCACGCGTCGGCGTGCTCTGCGCGGTGGTCGCTCACGACTGCTGCTCCTCGGTACGGAAATTCTCGGATTCGGGTACGGACGGGATGGCGCGCCCCGGGCCTGGCGCGCCCGGAGTTCCGGCCGGTGCCCGCCCGGAGCCTCGCGCGGCCGGTGTCGCCATGGCCGGGTGCCGCGCAATCGCCGCACCGGTTGTGCTGGAGAGGGAACCGACGCCGTGTCTCTTCGTCATGCCGCCTCCGTCCGGTCCGCGGTCATCCCGGCGGCGTCCAGCAGTGCGATGCCCACTATCAGGTCGGCGCCGCCGAACTCCGGGTCGTCGAGTTCGGTGCCGTCGTCCACAGCGAACAGCAGCTGCTTCTCGCCCTGCCGGTAAGCGGTGCCGACCGGCGGGCTCGCCGCGTGCACGGCGAGCAGCGCGACGAGGTACGGGAGCTCGGGGTCACGGCGCCGCGCGTCGGCCAGCAGTCCGGACAGCCTGCGCGGCGCGTCGTGCGGCAGGTCGAGCAGCTCCATGGCGCTCGCCAGCTGCTCCTCGCTGAACCGGCTGTCGTCCGGGGTGGCGATCAGGTCCGGCTCCGGCATCTCGGCGCCCAGGTGCTCCCGCTCCAGCGGCGGTGTCAGCAGTATGTCGACCAGGTCCCCGACCCGTACGGCCACGGGCGTGCGCAGCCCGGCGCCGTGCGCGAAGAACGCGTCGGTGACGCGGATCGCCTGCTCCACCGGCAGGGGCAGCAGTGGCGCGACCAGCTGGCCGTACAGGTCGAGTCCGGCCCGCGCCGTGGGCGTGGCGAACGCCTGGCGGTCCTGCTCGGCGCGGAACAGCGGTCCGGCGTCCAGCAGCCGGGACTGCAACTGCGTGTGCCTGCGGATGCAGTCCTTGACGATGTCGACGAGCTCGGCCGCGCGCCGCTTGTGCTCGGGCTCCACGGCTTCGTCCCGCGCCTTGCGGATGTTGGTGAGGATCGCGTTCTCGTGCCGGTAGCGGTCGGCGACGTGGTCGAGCGCCTCGGCGATCATGTCGGGCACCGCGTTGAGCCAGTCGACGGCGCGCACGTTGCGCCGGGTCGCCTCCAGCGTCCTGCGGAGCGTCTCGGCGTACTGCACGGTCCGGTACCGGGCCTGCTCGGCGGCGAGCTGGGCGTCGGCGAGCCGGCCGCGGCTGATCAGCACTTCGAGCTTGACCTCGGCGGCGATCTGCGCGCTGGTGACGTCCGTGTCGAGGGCGCCGACAAGGACGTTGACCGCCTCGTCGGTGGTCCGCAGGTAGACGCTGCCGCCGCACCCGGGGACCTCCTCGATGAGCTTGAAGTCGTAATCCCTGCGCACATAAGCCCCATCAGGGCCGAATGTGCCATAAACCGCACGGAAGCCGCGGTCCACGCTTCCGACGTTGATCAGGTTCTCCAGGACCCAGCGCGCGACGCGCTCGTGGTCGGCGAGCGGGCGGTCGGGGGCCTGGGCCGCGACACGCGGAAGCAGCCTGGCCACTATCTGCTCGTGGTCGGCGCCCGTGTCGAAGTCCATGTTGAGAGTGACGAGGTCGATCGCGGCGAGCGCGATCTCCGCCATCGCGTAGACCGAGTATTCGCCCGCGAGATTCGCCTTGCGTACGTCGAGATCGTGCAGCGGCGCGGTGCAGGCGAGCGCGCGGAGCCGCCGCGCGAGCCCCTCGTCGGCGGCCGGGCCCTGTGCGGGCCGCGGCCCCGCGCTGAGCTGGGGCGGAACGAATTCCGTCGATGCAGGCGAAGTCACGTGGCACAGATTAGGTCCTCGCACTGACAACGGTCGAAACGGCGCAGAAGCGACCCCTCACTCAGGACCGGATCAGCGGGTGACGGCCATGGGCCAAAAGCCTCTCATGTACCCCAGTTCCCGGCCTCGATGTGGCGTGCGTACACCTCGACGAGCTGGGTTCGCGAGTCGTCCAGATAGTCGGCGAGGAGCTGTTCGCCGGCCGCGTTGTCGCCCGCCCGCAGGCGTTCCAGAATCTCCCGGTTCCGTACGAGATAAGGCTCGTGCAGCCGACGCGGATCGGCCACCACGTGGAAGGCGAGGCGCAGTTCGGCCAGGACACTGCGCATCAGCTCGTCGGTGCGGGGGCTGGCGGCGAGGGCGACGAGTTCCCGGTGGAAGTGGATGTTGGCGGTCGATACGCCTTTCCACTCCCGCCGGCCGGCCGCCCGCTCACCGTCGCTGACGGCCTTGTCGAGGCCGTCGAGGGGGAAGGGCGGCGCGCCGAGCCCGCGGACGACTGCACACTCGATCAGCCGCCGAATGCGGTAAATGTCCTCTACGTCCTCAACGGCCAGGACTCGGACGAAGACTCCGCGGTTGAGCTGGTGGACGAGCAGCCGCTCATGGGTCAGCAGCCGGAACGCCTCGCGCAGCGTGTTGCGCGAGACGCCGAGCGCCTTGCCGATGCCGTCCTCCGAAAGGCGTTCGCCCGGCGGGAAGTAGCCCTCGGCGATGCGGGTGCGGAGGATGTCCGCGACTCGCTCCGCCGTGCTGGTGCGGCCCAGCAGCGGGCGGTCGTCGGCCAGCCCGCCGGCCTCGGACTCCGTCGTCCTCACAGCGCCTGTCTCCCTACTGCTCTCCCGCCGGCCCACTGGTCGCCGTGCGCGCGCTGTCCATCGTAGAAGCAAGAACGAACCGACATGACTCTTGTCGGATCGTTCAACAATCCCCTACCTTGGCGTCACCGCACGGTCTCCAGCGCACTCCTCCCCTTCCGCGAGGTGCAGATGAGTACCACCCAGACACAGTCGAAGCAGGACGAACTGCCCGACGACAACGGCGCGTTCGCGTGGCTCCGCGCCCTCGGGCCGCGCGGCCGCCGCGCCTTCGGCGGAGCGTTCGGCGGATACGCCCTAGACTCCTACGACTTCTTCACCCTGCCGCTGAGCATGGTCGCGATCTCCGCGTACTTCAGCCTCAGCACCGGGCAGACGGGCCTCCTCACGACCGTCACGCTGGTCGTGTCCGCGATCGGCGGCGCGGTCGCCGGCATCGCGGCCGACCGCATAGGCCGGGTGAAGGCGCTGATGATCACGGTGATCACCTACGCGTTGTTCACCGTCCTGTGCGGGTTCGCCCCCAACTACGAGACGCTGCTCGTCTTCCGCGCTCTCCAGGGCCTCGGTTTCGGCGGCGAGTGGGCGGTCGGCGCGATCCTGGTCGCCGAGTACTCCTCGGCCAGGCATCGCGGCCGTACGCTCGGGGCGATCCAGAGTTCCTGGGCAGTCGGGTGGGCACTCGCGGTCATCGTCTACACGGTGGTCTTCCAGTACCTGGACCCGGACACGGCCTGGCGCGTGATGTTCTGGACCGGTGCGCTTCCCGCGCTTCTGGTGATCTGGGTACGCCGCCATGTCAGCGACGCACCGGAAGCGACGCGACGGCGTCTCGCGAGCAGCGACAAGGGTTCGTTCACGGCGATCTTCAAGAAGGACCTGCTGCGTACCACGCTCTTCGGTGTGCTGCTCTCCACCGGTGTCCAGGGCGGCTATTACACGCTCGCGACCTGGGTGCCCACCTACCTCAAGACGGAGCGGGGCCTCACCGTCGTCGGCACCGGCGGCTATCTGACGTTCCTCATCTCGGGCGCGTTCATCGGGTACCTCACCGGGGGGTATCTCACCGACAAGCTGGGCCGTAAGAAGAACATCGCGCTGTTCGCGTTCCTCTCGGCCGCCTGCATCCTCGCCTACACCAACATCCCCTCCGGGGCGAACAACGTGGTGCTCGTCCTGGGCTTCCCGCTGGGCTTCTGTATGTCGGCCATTTTCAGCGGCTTCGGTTCGTTCCTCAGTGAGCTCTATCCGACGGCTGTACGCGGGACCGGTCAGGGATTCACGTACAACACGGGCCGTGCCGTGGGCGCTTTCTTCCCGACCCTCGTCGGCTTCCTGGCCGGCAGTTGGGGAGTGGGGGGCGCACTGATCTTCGGTGCGGTCGGTTACGGGCTTGCCGTACTGGCACTGTTCGGTCTTCCCGAGACGCGCGGAAAGGAGCTCCGGTGAGGATCGATCTCAACGCCGACCTCGGGGAGGGCTTCGGACGCTGGCACCTGACCGATGACGAACAGCTGCTGTCCGTCGTCACCAGCGCCAACGTCGCCTGCGGCTTCCACGCCGGTGACGCGGCGACCATGCGCCGCGTCTGCGACCTCGCGGCCGAGCGCGGGGTGCGGATCGGAGCCCAGGTCTCGTACCGCGATCTGGCCGGCTTCGGGCGGCGCTCCATGGACGTCCCTTCCGACGAACTCGCCGCCGAAGTCGCCTACCAGATAGGCGCACTGGACGTGTTCGCGCGAGCGGCGGGTTCCCATGTGTCGTACGTCAAGCCGCACGGCGCGCTCTACAACCGTGTGGTGCACGACGAGGAACAGGCAGCCGCCGTGGTCGACGGTGTGCTGCTGGCGGGCGGCGGCCGGCCGGTCCTGGGACTGCCCGGATCACGGTTCCTCGACCTCGCCGCGAAGGCCGGGCTGCCGGTCGTCACCGAGGCGTTCGCGGACCGCGCGTACACGGCGGAAGGAACGCTCGTTCCGCGCGGACACGAGAACGCCGTCGTGACCGACCCGGGAACGGTCGTTGAACGCTCCGTCTCCATGGCCCGGTTCGGCGTCGTCACCTCCCACTGCGGCCGCCCTGTCCCCGTGCGTGCCCGCTCGCTGTGCCTGCACGGGGACACTCCGGGCGCCGTGGGCCTGGCCCGCCGCGTACGGGAACGTCTGGAGGCCGCAGGCGTCCGTGTGGAGGCCTTTGTATGAGCGACATGAGGGCGCTGCCGGTCGGTGACCGCGCCCTGCTGGTCGAACTCGGCAGCGGCGAGGAGGCGGAGGCCCTCCACGCCGAGCTGCTGCGGCGCCGAGCGGAGGGAACGCTCCCCGCCGTACGGGAGATCGTGCCCGCGGCACGCACCGTTCTCCTCGACGGCCTCGACGATCCCGCGCGCTTCGCGGAGCGGCTGGCCGGCTGGGAGATCCCGCCGCTCGCGTCCGGCGCACGGAGCGCGATCGAGATCCCGGTGCGTTACGACGGTCCCGACCTCGCGGCGGTGGCGGAGCTGTGGGGCGTACCGCCGGACGAGGTGGGGCGGATCCACTCCTCGACCGTGTTCCGGGTGGCCTTCTGCGGGTTCGCGCCCGGGTTCGGCTATCTGACGGGTCTCGCCGAGCGGTACGCCGTACCGCGCAGGACCACGCCTCGCACGGCCGTCCCCGCGGGTGCCGTGGCGCTGGCAGGCGCGTACACCGGGGTGTATCCGCGCTCGTCCCCCGGTGGCTGGCAGCTCATCGGTTCGACGCGGGCGGTGCTGTGGGACCACGCGCGCGTGCCCGCCGCGCTGCTCACACCGGGCGCGCGGGTGCGCTTCGTACCGGAGGAGCTGTGACGGACCGGGCTTTCGCGGTGGTACGGGCCGGTGCGCTGACGTCCGTGCAGGACCACGGGCGGTCCGGTCACGCGCATCTCGGGGTGCCGCGCTCCGGTGTGCTGGACCGGCCCGCGAGCGATCTCGCGAACCGGCTGGTGGGCAATCCGGTGGAGGCGGCCGTCCTGGAGACGACTCTGAACGGCTTTGCGGTGCGGCCGCGTTGCGACGTCACCGTGGCGGTCACCGGTGCGCCGTGCCGGGTCACCGTGGACGGACGCCCCGCGGCCTGGGGCGCGCCCGTGCGCGTGGCGGCGGGAGAGGTACTGGAACTGGGACGTGCGACGGGCGGCGTACGGAGCTATCTCGCGTTCGCCGGGGGGATCGCCTGCGAACCCGTGCTGGGCAGCCGCTCCACCGATCTGCTGTCGGGGCTGGGGCCCGCCCCTGTGACCGACGGTGCGGTGCTGCCGCTGGGCGGTGCATCGGGGCCACCGGTGTACGCCGATGCCGTGCCCTGGCAGGGCCCCCCGCGCGAACTGGTGCTGAGGGCCCGTCTGGGCCCGCGTGCGGACTGGTTCACGGCGCGGGCGCTGCACACCCTGGCCACGGCGGTCTACCGCGTCTCGTCCGCGAGCAACCGCATCGGGCTCCGCACGGAGGGTCCCCCTCTGGAACGCGCCGTACACGGCGAACTGCCCAGCGAGGGCATGGTCCTCGGCGCGGTGCAGGTGCCGCCGGACGGCCACCCCCTGGTCTTCCTGGCCGACCACCCCACCACGGGGGGATACCCGGTGATCGCGGTCGTCAGTGAGCGGGATCTCGGCGCGGCGGCGCAGGCCCCACCCGGTACGCCGATCCGTTTCGTTCCCGTGAGGAGGCGCTGAGGCCTCAAGAGGCTCGCAAGCCCGCCAGGAGCGCTCAGGAGCCGTCAGGAGCCGCCTGGGGTTCCGTACCCGCCCCCGCCCGGCGTCCGGATCTCCAGGACGTCCCCGGGACCCACGTCGGCCGTGTCGCAACCTTCCAGCCGCGCGACCGTGCCGTCGGCGCGCTCGACGAGGTTGCTGCCGGTCGCTCCCGGGCCGCCGCCCGCCATGCCGTACGGCGGGACGCGGCGGTGGCCGGAGAGCAGCGCCACCGTCATCGGTTCCAGGAACCGGATTCTGCGTACCACCCCGCAGCCGCCCCTCCACCGGCCCTCTCCCCCGCTGCCCTCGCGTACGGAGAAGCCCTCCAGGCGCACCGGGTAACGCCACTCCAGCACTTCGGGGTCGGTGAGGCGCGAGTTGGTCATATGGGTCTGCACCGCGTCGGCCCCGTCGAATCCGTCGCCCGCTCCGGAACCGCTTGCTACGGTCTCGTAGTACTGCACGCGGTCGTTTCCGAAGGTGACGTTGTTCATGGTTCCCGAGCCCTCGGCCTGGACGCCGAGCGCGGCGTACAGGGCCCCGGTCACCGCCTGCGAGGTCTCGACGTTGCCCGCCACGGTGGCCGCCGGATAGACGGGCGCCAGCATCGAGCCGTCAGGGACCCGCACCTCCAGTGGTGCGAGGCAGCCGCTGTTGAGCGGGATCTCTTCGGCCACGAGCGTCCTGAAGACGTACAGAACGGCTGCCATGACCACCGACTTGGGGGCGTTGAAGTTCCCCGCCTGCTGGGGTGCTGTGCCGGTGAAGTCCAGCACCGCGCCGCGTGCCTCCCGGTCCACGCGCAGGGCGACCCGGATCACGGCTCCGCTGTCCATCTCGTAGCGGTACTCGCCGTCCCGCAGTCCGGCGACGATACGGCGCACGGATTCCTCGGCGTTGTCCTGGACGTGCCGCATGTACGCCTGGACCACATCGAGTCCGAACTGGTCAACCGTGCGGCGCAGTTCGGCGATGCCCCTCTCGTTGGCGGCGATCTGCGCGCGCAGGTCGGCCAGGTTGGTGTCCGGGTCGCGCGACGGATACGCGGCGGCGGCCAGCAGTTCCCGCGTCTCGTCCTCGCGCAGTCTGCCGTCCCTCACCAGAAGCCAGTTGTCGAAAAGGACGCCCTCTTCATGCACGGTGCGGCTGAAGGCCGGCATCGAGCCGGGCGTGATGCCGCCGATCTCGGCATGGTGTCCGCGCGAGGCCACCAGGAAGCGCAACGGCCCGCCGTCGGCGTCGAACACGGGGGTCACCACGGTGATGTCCGGCAGGTGTGTACCGCCGTGGTACGGGTCGTTGATGGCGTACACGTCCCCGGGGCGCATGGCGCCCTCATTGCGCCGCAGTACCTCCTTGATGGACTCGCCCATCGAACCGAGGTGTACGGGAATGTGCGGGGCGTTCGCGATCAGATTGCCGTGCGCGTCGAAGAGCGCGCAGGAGAAGTCGAGCCGTTCCTTGATGTTGACGGAGTGGGCGGTGTTTTCGAGGCGTACGCCCATCTGCTCGGCGATGGCCATGAAGAGGCTGTTGAACACCTCCAGCATGACGGGGTCGACGTCCGTGCCGACCGCCGTTCTGCCGGGACGCGGGCGCACGCGCGTGAGCAGCAAGTGCCCTCGTTCTCCGGCGGCCGCGTGCCAGCCGGGGTCGACCACGGTGGTGGCGTCGTCCTCGGCGATGACGGCGGGGCCTTCGACGGTGCCGGCGGGCCGCAGGTCGTCGCGCCGGTACAGCGGGGTGTCCTGTCTCCGGTCCTCGGTGAACATCCGTACCGTCGCGCGGGGGGTCAGCGTTCCCGTGCGCGGGCGCACCGGGGTGACGTTCCCGGGAACGTCCCCCGCCGTTCCCACGGCCTCGACCGAGACGGCTTCGACGACCAGCGGCTTGTCCATCGTGAAGGCGTACCGCGCGCGGTGGTCCGCTTCGAAGGCGGCAGTCATGTCCCGGACGCTGCCCAGTGCTACCGGCAGGCTCGCGTCCGTACCGGCGTAGCGGATCAGCACGCGCGCGTGCGTGCTGATCGCGGTGTCCGCGATGCCGTCGGCGCGCAGATCGGCGCGGGTACGTCCGGCCAGCCGGTCGCACAGTTCGCGTACGCGCCCGACTGTCCCCTCGTCGAGTTCCGCCTCGACCGACTGCTCGCGCATGGCGGTGGCATCGGCCAGCCCGATGCCGTACGCGGAGAGCACACCGGCCAGCGGCGGCACGATCACCGTGTTGACACCCAGGGCGTCCGCGACAGCACACGCGTGCTGTCCGCCGGCCCCGCCGAAGCTGGTGAGGGCGTACCGGGTGATGTCGTGACCGCGCTGTACGGAGATCTTCTTGACGGCGTTCGCCATGTTGAGCACGGCGATGTCGAGAAAGCCCGACGCGACCTCCTCGGGGCTGCGGCGTACCCCGGTCGCTTCCGCGATGTCGTCGGCGAGCCGCGCGAACCGGTGGTGCACTGTCCGCGCGTCCAGAGGCTGGTCGCCGCGCGGCCCGAAGACGGCGGGGAAGTGTTCCGGCTGGACGCGTCCGAGCATCACGTTGGCGTCGGTGACGGTGAGGGGGCCGCCGCGCCGGTAACACGCGGGCCCGGGGACGGCGCCCGCCGAGTCGGGGCCGACCCGGTAGCGCCTGCCGTCGAAGTGGAGCAGTGAGCCGCCGCCCGCCGCGACGGTGTGGATGTTCATCATCGGAGCGCGCATGCGTACGCCCGCCACCTGGGTGCCGAAGTCCCTTTCGAACGCGCCCGCGTAGTGCGACACATCGGTGGACGTGCCGCCCATGTCGAATCCGATGACGCGCTCGTATCCGGCCTGTTCCGATGTACGGGCCATTCCGACGACGCCGCCCGCGGGGCCGGAAAGTACGGCGTCCTTGCCGCGGAAGTGTGCGGCCTCCCGGAGCCCGCCGTTGGACTGCATGAACATCAGGCGCACGCCCTGGAGTTCCGTGGCGACCTCGTCGACGTACCGGCGAAGGATCGGCGAGAGGTACGCGTCCACGACGGTCGTGTCGCCGCGTGGGACCAGCTTGATCAGCGGACTGACCTCGTGCGAGCAGCTCACCTGGGTGAACCCGAGTTCACGTGCCACGGCCGCGACGGCGGACTCGTGCGCCGGATGACGGTAGCCGTGCATCAGCACGACGGCGGCGCTGCGAAAACCGTCGCTCCGCGCGGCACGCAGTTTGTCGGTGACAGCCGCGAGGTCCAGCGGCCGTACGGTCGCTCCGTGGGCGTCGATCCGTTCCGGGACCTCGACGACGCGCTCGTACATCGCCTCGGGCAGGACGATGTGGCGGTCGAAGAGCCGGGGGCGGTTCTGGTAGGCGATGCGCAGGGCGTCCCTGAAGCCTTCGGTGATGACCAGCACGGTCGGCTCTCCGCGCCGTTCCAGGAGCGCGTTGGTGGCGACCGTCGTACCCATCTTGACGGCGTCGATCCGGTGGGCCGGGACCGGCTCGTCGGGCCTGAGCTCCAGCATCAGCCGGATCCCGGCGACGGCCGCGTCCCGGTAGCGCTCCGGGTTGTGCGAGAGCAGCTTGCGGGTGACGAGCCGCCCGTCGGGCCGTCGGCCCACGACATCGGTGAAGGTGCCGCCACGGTCGATCCAGAACTCCCAGCGCCTGCTCATTCCCCCATTCTGGCAAGGGGCGGGGCCGATACGGCGGCGAGCGCGGCCGAGAGCGCCTGCGCGGCACGCGTATCGAGCCGCGCGGTGGTGCCGCGTGCCCCGTGCCGTACCTCCGCGGCCGCCAGGCCGAGGAGTTGCGGCAGCAGGTCGGTGGAGCGGCGCGCCAGCCAGCCGGTGCCGGCCGTCAGGAGCCACAGGAGAGCGGCCGCGCGGGTGGGCGGGGGCCGCTCGGGTTCGTACCCCGGCGGCGTGCCTGCGGCGAGCCCCTCGGCGGCGAGCAGCGCGTGGAAGCGGGCGGCGATCAGCCGGTGACCGCGCTCGCCGGGGTGCAGCCTGTCCGCGCTCCAGAGGCCTCGGTCGCTCACCCAGCGGCCCTCGGCGACGTGCAGGTGTACGGCGCCGTAGCGGGCGGACAGTGCGTGTACCACGGCGTTGACGGCGCGCTGTCTGCGGGCCAGCGGACGGGCGAGCGGAGGCGGCAGGCCGAGCATGGTCCCGGGATCGGGCAGACACGCCGTCAGCAGCACCGCCCCGCTCTTGGTCAGATCGGCGCACACCGCGTCGAGCAGGACGGTGAAGTCGTGGATGTCGAAGGTGCGGCGGAGAGTGTCGTTGACGCCGACGACGACCGACGCGATGTCGGGGGCGTAGGCCAGGGCTTGGGGTGTTTGGCGGTCGGCGACAACCCGGGTGAGCGCGCCGCTCACGGCGAAGTTCCGGAACTCCGCCGTTTCGCCGCGGGGCGCGAGCCCGTCGGCCAGCAGCGCGGCCCAGCCGCGCCATCCGCCGTCCACGGGGTCTCCGACGCCCTCGGTGAGCGAGTCCCCCAGCGCCGCGAACCGGACCGCCCGGCCGGGGTCCGGGCCGGGGCGTGGCCCGTTGGGTTCTTCCCCACGCCGCCCCTTCCCGCTGTGGCACTTTGCGGCTCCGCCGCGTGCGGGGCTCCGCCCCGGACCCCGGTCGTCAGACGCCGGACAGGCTGCGTGGCCCCGGAGGGGCTCAGAAGGTGGAGCCGTGCGGGGCACATCGACCCCCTCCGGCGCTTGAGGACTCGCCCGAAGGGTGTTGAGGACGCTGGGAGCCTGCCCGCCGGGGCATGCGGCTGCCTGGGCTTCGAGGGTCATGCGGTCACCTCCGGCGACCGCGCCGGCGCCTTCGCGTCGTGCGCGGCCAGGAACGCGGCCACCGCCGCCGGCCACCCGAAGAGTTCCGCACGTGCCCTCGCCGCCGCGCGGCGCGCGTCTTCGGGGCGGGCGAGCAGCTGCCGTACGGCTTCTGCGAATGCCTCACCGGAACCGGCGGCCGCCAGGCCCGCGTCCCCGATGACCTCCGGCAGCGCCGAGGACGTACCGGCGACGACCGGAGTGCCGCAGGCCAGCGCCTCCAGTGCGGACAGTCCGAAGGTTTCGGCGGGTCCGGGCGCCAGACAGAGGTCCGCCGCCGCCTGAAGGTCCGCCAGTTCGCCGCGGTCCGCCAGGTGTCCCAGGAACACGGCGGGCAGCCGCTCCGTACGCACCCTGCGCACCAGCCTGTCCCGCAACGGCCCGTCCCCGGCGACCACCAGTGCCGCCCTCACGCCGTTCCCGCGAAGCGCCGCGAGGGCGTCCAGGGCCGTTGCCGGGTGCTTCTCGACCGACAGACGCGAGCACAGCAGGAGCAGTACGTCGTTCCCCCGCGCGTGCCGGGCGCGCAGCGCCGCGCTGCGGCGTTCCGGGCGGCACGCGTGCAGATCGACGCCCAGGGGAGCGCGCACCACATTGCGCGCGCCGATGCGTACGAACTCGCGCTCCGCCCACTCCGTCGTGCACACGATCCGCGAGTACGCCCACGCACTGCGCAGGTTCAGCCGGTCCGCCGTGCGTCCGGCGACCGTCTGCGGCACTCCCCAGGTCCGCAGTACGCCGTCCGCGGTCTCGTGCGACACCATCACCGACGGCACTCTGCTGCGCCGCGCCCACTCCCCCGTCCAGCGCAGCGACGTACGGTCGGAAACCTCCAGCCGGTCCGGTGCGAGCGTCTCCAGGAGCGCGCGCAGTCTCCGGCGGCCCGCGAGGACGCGATAGCCGCCGGTCCCGGGAAGCACCACGCCCGGCAGCGTGATCACACGCCCCTGTGCGGTGAGTTCGTCGCTCTCGCGCTCGCCCGGTACGACGAGTACCGGCTCGTGGCCGGCGGACAGGTATCCGCGGCCGAGTTCCCGCAGGGCGGTGCGCAGCCCGCCCGACGACGAGGTGACGAAATTGGCCAGCCGTACGATCCGAAGCCCACCACCGTTGCCTCTACCGCTCATGCCGCCACCGCCGCTCATGCCGCCACCGCTCATGCCGCCACCACCGTCCGGTCTCGCAGTACCTCCGTGTAATGGCCGAGCAGCTGATTGCCGACGGCGGCCCAGGTCCTGTTCTCGACGGCCGCCCGGCCCGCCCTCCCGTAGGCCGTTCGCAGTCCCGCGTCGTGGGCGAGCGCCGAGACAGCGGTCCGTACGGCCGTCGCGTCGCGCGGTTCGACGAGCAGCCCGGTGCTCCGGTGACGGACGAGGTCGAGCGGCCCGCCCGCCGCCGGAGCGATCACGGGAACGCCGCTCGCCATGGCCTCCTGCACGGTCTGGCAGAAGGTCTCGTACGGTCCGGTGTGCGCGAAGACGTCCAGGGAGGCGAAGATCCGGGCGAGTTCGTCGCCGGTCCTGCTCCCCATGAAGACCGCACCCGGCAGAGCGGCCCGCAGCGAGGGCTCACTCGGCCCGTCCCCGACGACCACGACGCGTACGCCCGGCAGCCCGCACACACCCGCGAGCAGCTCCACCTGCTTCTCGGGCGCCAGCCGCCCGACGTACCCGACGAGCAGCTCCCCGCCCGGCGCGAGAGCGCGCCGCAACGCCTCGTCCCGCAGGGACGGACTGAAGCGGGCCGTGTCGACCCCGCGCGCCCACAGCCGAACCCGCGGCACTCCGTGCTCCTCCAGGTCGCGCAGCGCCGCCGTGGAGGGCGCGAGGGTGCGGTCGGCCGCGCTGTGCACGGTCCGTATGCGCCGCCAAGCCGTCCCCTCCCCGGCGCCCATGTACGTACGGGCGTAGCCGGCGAGGTCGGTCTGGTAGACCGCGACGGCCGGGATGCCCAGCCGCGCGGCGGCCGCCATTCCGCGCACCCCGAGCACGAAGGGGCTCGCCAGGTGAACGATGTCGGCCCGGTGGGTGGTGAGCGTGGCGGCCACCCTCCGGCTGGGCAGCGCCACCCGTACCTGCGGATAGCCGGGCAGCGGAAGCGAGGGCACGCGCACCACGGGGTACGGCAGTCCACTGTCGGAGCCGGACCAGGAACCGGTGCCGGACCAGGAACGACTGCCGGACCAGGAGCCGGAGCCGGAATCGGCCCCCGCCGTCCCGGCCGCCGCCGGGGCTATGACGAGCGGGTCATGACCGCGGGCGGCGAGGTGCCGGGCGGTCTGCAGGGCGCAATGGGCAACGCCGTTGACGTCGGGCGGGAAGGACTCGGTGACGATGACGACACGCATACGCAGACGCATAACCGTGTTGTCGTCGCGCCACGAGTGTCCCGGCCGACTTGGATCTTTCCGGGCGAGGAACGTCCTATGAGCGTTTGGCCCCCGTCCCCGTCACGCCACCGTCACGCCACCCCCGGCGCCGCCCCCCGCCGGCTCAGACGGCTGGCGCGTCCGGCCCGATCCGGCTCCGTACGGCGGTCTGGACCTCGGCCTCCTCGGCCGGGTCGGCGGCGAGCCGCCGCAGTCGCTCCGCCACGCGCGCG
This sequence comes from Streptomyces sp. ISL-99, assembly GCF_018614005.1. NCBI lineage: Bacteria > Bacillati > Actinomycetota > Actinomycetes > Kitasatosporales > Streptomycetaceae > Streptomyces > Streptomyces sp. ISL-99. Next base: position 237,886 of record NZ_JAGGPC010000029.1, on the reverse strand, counting down.
TCGCCGGTCTCGGCGTGCAGGGCGGCCAGTTCCCTGGTGGTTTCCTCGCAGTCCCACAGGCACTCGACAGCGAATCCGGTGGGGAACGAGGGGTCGGTGGCGGCCAGGGCCCGCGCCGCGCGGCCGCGCAGGTGCGAGGAGGCCGTCTCCCGGTAGACGTGGCGCAGTACGGGCGCCGCGGCGCAGATACCGAGCCGCCCCGCGCCGTCCACGAGGGTCCACAGGAGCGGTGCGTCGGGCCCGTCGGCCCGTACGGTCTCGCGCAGCGCACCGAGCACGAGCGGGGCGTCCTGCGCCCCGCCCCGGCACGCGAGCACGCCGGCCGCCGACGCCCCGAGCGCGTCGGGACGGTGCACCCAGCCGCGCGCCCGGTCCACCGCGTCGGCGCCGCACATCCGCTCGAAGGAGGCGACGGCGGCGTCCGCGACGGTACGGGAGGGACCCTGCGCCGCCGCCTCGATGAGGTCGAGCACGACGGGGTCCCGCGATTCGGCGAGGTAGTGCAGTGCCGTGCAGCGCGCGCCGTCCTGACCGCCGCGTGCTGCCTCGACGATCGCGTGGCGGTCGGCGGGTCCCGCGACGGCCGTCAGGCACCTGGCGGCCGGCACATGGAGCGGCGTACCGCGCTCCAGGCCCTGCTGGGCCCAGTCGAACACGGCCTGGACGCTCCATCCGGGGCGCGGCCCCGTCGGCCGCATCTGCCGCTGCCAGCGGGTGAAGGAACCCTGTTCCTGTGCCGCTCGTACGCGGGCACCGACGCTTACGCGCGGGTCCTCGGACCAGAGCCGCCACGGCCGGGGCTCGAAGGCGTCCCGTACTGCGGCGGCCAGCTCGGCCTCGCCCTCGGGGGTGGCGGGGAACCGGGCGAGAACGGGCGCGGCGAGAGAGCGCAGAGCGGCGTCCTCATCCCGCAGGGCGAGCTCGTCGAGGGCCCACGCCCAGTTGGCGCCGGTCCTGGCGTACCGCCGCAGCAGCACGAGAGCGTCGTCCCTGCCGTACGAGGCGAGATGGCCCAGCACGGCGAGGGCGAGGCCGGTCCTGCCCTCGTCGTCGTCGACGAGGTCCTCCGGGTCGAAGAGGTGCTGCTCGATCGCTTCGAGCCCGCCGTCGAGATCCAGGTAAAGGCGCGCGTAGTACAGGGAGCGGTTCTCGACCTGCCAGTCGTGCCGGGGGTCGTCGAGAACGCAGTGGTTGAGGGCCGCGAGCGCTTCGGGGCGGGGCGCGGCGAGCGCGTGCAGCGTGCCGTCGCCGCGGCCCCTCTGCAGGAGGCCGAGCAACGTGCCGCTCGGCGCTATGACTGGATCGAACATGGAAAAAGCCTCACATCAAGCTGTCGACGCAACCGGGATACGTGCCTGTCTAGGCCGCGCGACAACATGCCGGGCCGTCCGCCGTCGACTTTTGCTCGCTGTAGACCATCTTCCTCTGCCTCTCGTCGGTGGGCCCGGAGCGGGCCCGCTCACATTCCCCGTGATCCGGCGACTTCTGCCCGTACCGCGTGCATGTGAATCCGACGTCATGATGACCCAGCCATTTCACCGACGCGACCACATTTACGGCGCCTCGGTCACTGGGCCCCGAAGAGCTCCAGCAGGTCCTTCTTGTCGAACATGCGCGCGGTGTCCACTGCGGACGGTGTTCCGGCGGCCGGGTCGGCGCCGCCCGCGACCAGTGCGCGGACCACCGCTTCCTCCCCCTTGAAGACGGCGCCGGCGAGCGGCGTCTGGCCCCGGTCGTTGGCCCGGTCGGGGTCGGCGCCACGGCTCAACAGGGCCTGCACGGCGGCGGCGTGGCCGTGGTAGGCGGCGAGCATCACGAGGGTGTCGCCCCGGTCGTTGGTGAGGTTCGCGGGCACGCCCGCGTCGACGTACGCGGCGAGCGCCTCGGTCTCTCCCTGGCGCGCCAGGTCGAAGACCTTGCCGGCCAGTTCGACCACCTCGGGATCCGGGGTTTCGCTCATCGGAGGGACCGCCTTCCACTGCCGTTCACTGCTGTGACCTGTGCGTACGGCACCAGCGCCGTACGAGTGAATCGACAGGGTACTGCCCGCTCACCGACATGACGCGGCCTGGCGGCGGCAAAGATCAGGGCGAACCGGACCTCTGGCCCACGCCCATGGGCCACACCAGTGAAAAAGCCGATAAATAACCCATTTGCACCTTTTGCCGTATAGATACATGCTGTGAGCCTGGAAGAACTCATGGTGACTGTCCCCTCAACCAGGGAGAACCTCATGATCCTGTCCATCTCGGGCGTCGTGCTTCTCGGCATCATCGTCTTCCTCTTCTTCCGGAAAGACGGCCTCAAGGCGTCGCACGCCCTCGTCTGCGCACTGTTCGGCTTCTACCTCGCGGGCACAGCCATCGCACCGAGCATCAAGGCCGGAGGCGCGAGCCTCGCCGGCCTTCTGGGCGGGATCAAGTTCTGACCTGCCGTAACCGCCTCAACACCACCCAGGAGACCGAAGTGGCCCGGCTTCCACTCCCCCGCATTCTGAGCAGCGGCAGTACCTCGATCACCCGCAGCCGCGAGATCGCCCGCACCGCAGCCGACAGCGCCACCGACGTCCTCCACCCGCTGATCACGCTCACCCGTGGCCTGCGGCAGCTGGCCGCCGCAGGCCGGCGCAAGTGGACCGATACGCCCAAGGACCGGCGTGGTTCCGTGCTTTTCCTGGTGGCGGCCGTCGTCCTGGTGGTCGCGCTCATCCCGTACGGGCCGCTGCTCGCCCTGATCACGGTGATGGCCGCGGCCGCCTGGAAAGGACGGGACCGCTCTCCCGCCCAGGCCGGCCCCACCGAGGCCGAGGCCGACCGGCTCAGGGCCCTCTACGAGGCTCTGGTGCCGTACTTCTCGGTGGCCGAGGACCCCACCCCGCTGTTCGCCCACGGCGGCGAGTGGGACAAGGCGTTCCCCGAGTACGACTTCGACGACGGCCGGCTCGTCCGCCTCCTGGTGCGCTACCCGGCGTACTTCACCGACGGCGAGGCCGCGTCCCGGGCCCGTGTCGAGCAGCTCCTGCACACCAAGTCGGGCCGCGGCCGCGAGTACCGCTTCGACTGGGACGAAGAGGGCAACCAGCTCGTCATGACCGTGCTCCCGCCGCTGCCCACCTCGCTCGCCGCCCAGCGCTTCGTCACCGCCCCCGGCGAGACCGTGCTGGGCTTCACCGACGCCGACGCCGTCCAGCGGACCGTGCCGGTCACCGAGGGCGACAGGACGTACGACGCTCCTCCGGTGATCTGGCGGACGGGCACCCGTTCCACGGAGCCGCACCTGCTCGTCGTGGGACAGCCGGGAAGCGGTACGAGCAGCCTGCTGCGCTCGATCGCGTTGCAGGCGCTCCAGCAGGGCGACGTGGTGATCGTCGAAGGCAGCGGCACCGGTGAGTACGCGTGCCTCACCGGGCGGGGCGGCGTACTGGCCGTCGAGTGCAGCCTGCCGGGAGCGCTCGCCAGTCTGGAATGGGCCGCGCACGAGACCGAGCGACGGCTGATCGCCGCGAACCGCGCCCGGCAGGCCGGTCACCCGGCCCCGGAGGACACCAGGCGCCCGCTGTGGATTCTGCTGGACCGCCCGAGCGTCTTCGGTCATCTGGCGGCCGCCGAAGGGCGCCCCGATCCGCAGCAACTGCTCCAGGTGCCACTGCGCCACGGCAGGGCGGCGAACGTGACCGTCGTGGTGGCCGAGCAGTTCGACGCCATGGACGCGCTCAGCGAGACCGTACGGTCCCACACACGCGCGCGCGTGGTGCTCGGTGCGGCCGTTCCCGGGCAGGTCGAATCCGTCCTCGGCGAGCCGCCGCACACGACGCCCACGCGCGACACCCCGCCCGGCCGCGGATACGCACGGCTCGGTACGGGTCCCGTGATGCGGCTCCAGGTTCCGGCGACGCCCGATCCGTACGACGACGCGACGAGCGAGGCGCACCGGCAGGCAGTCATTGAGCTGCTTCCCGATCCCGTTCTCCCGCCGGAGACGGCGCCCCCGGCACAGGCCCGGATCCAGCCCCCGGCGCAGGAGCCGGAGCCGGTGCCCGCCGAGGGCTGATCCCGCGGAGAGCGGGGAAGTCCGGTCAGGCGACGAACGTCCGCGGAGCCTCGGTGCCCGAGGTCGCTCCGCTCTCCACCAGCCTCGCCGCCGCGGCCAGCCGCACCGCCGCCTCGTCCGCCACCGGACCGCCGACCGTGAACGGCAGCCGTACGTACCCCTCGAAGGCCCCGTCGACCCCGAAGCGCGGCCCCGAAGGGACCCGTACACCGACGCGCTCGCCCATCTCGGCGAGCCGCGAACCGGACAGCCCTCCGGTACGGACCCACAGCGTGAGCCCACCGCTCGGAACGTCGAACTCCCACTCGGGCAGCTCCCTGCGGACCGCCGCCACGAGCGCGTCGCGGTTGTCGCGCGCCTGCGTGCGGCGGATCTCCACGGCCTCTTCCCAGCCGCCGGTGCTCATCAGCCACGTGATGGCGAGCTGCTCCAGAACGGGCGTACCGAGGTCGGCGTACGCACGGGCCGCCACCAGGCTGCGGATCACATCGGGCGCCGCCCGCACCCAGCCGATGCGCATGCCCGCCCAGAACGCCTTGCTCGCGGAGCCCACCGTCAGGACGGTGCTGCCCGACGGGTCGAAGGCGCAGACCGGCCGCGGCATGACGACGTCCGCGTCCAGGAACAGCTCGGTCATGGTCTCGTCCACGACGAGCACCGTCCCGGCCGAGCGCGCCGCGTCGACGAGCCCGCGCCGCTGGTCCTCGTCGGCCAGGGCGCCGGTCGGGTTGTGGAAGTCGGCGACGACGTACCCGAGTCGCGGGGCGGCGTCGCGCAGGACCTGTCGCCAGCGCGGCAGGTCCCAGCCCGTGAGGCCCTCGGCCATCGCGACGGGCACCAGCCGGGCGCCCGCCTCGCGCATCAGCTGGAGGATGTTGGCGTACGACGGCGACTCGACGGCGATACGTTCGCCGCGCCCCGCGAAGAGATGGCAGATGGCGTCGATCGCTCCCATGGCGCCGGTGGTGACCATGATCTGCTCGGGCATGGTCGGGATGCCGCGTGCGGTGTACCGGTCGGCGAGCATCTGGCGCAGCGCCGGCAGGCCCGCCGGGTAGTCGCCGTGGGTGTGCGCGTACGGCGGCAGCTCCTCCAGCGCGCCCTGCACGGCGCGGGTGAGCCACGGTTCGGGCGCGGGCAGGGAGGCGCAGCCGAGGTCGATCACGGAGCCGAGGGACTCGGGCGGCAGCGGCTCCAGGCCGCGCGCGGGCAGCGGGTTGCCGGCGGGGACGGCGGTCCAGCTGCCGGCTCCCCTGCGCGACTCCAGGAAGCCCTCGGCGCGCAGGGCCTCGTACGCCGCTGCCACGGTGGTACGGCTGACGGCCAGGGCCACCGCGAGTTCGCGCTCGGCGGGCAGCCGCGCGGCGACCGGCACACGCCCTTCGAGGACCAGCAGCCTTACGCCGTCGGCGAGGGCGCGGTAGGCAGGCGGCTTGCGCGTGCCGGGGCCCTGCGGGCGGGTCTGCTGGCCATTGAGCTGCCTGGCGAGCTGCGCCGTACCGACCGCCGAAGTCCACTGCGCCATGATTTCCAGTCCACCTAACTCGAATTGGCCATGGATGACATCTCCTGCCAAGCCACAGGGTGTCATGCGGCGGTCCACTACCGCCACTACCTCTATCCAGGGAGCACCAGTTGTCCAGGGAACTCACTCGTCGGCTGCTGCAGCTCTACATAGGTCTCGCGCTGTACGGAGTGAGTTCGGCGGTGCTGGTGCGCGCGGGCCTCGGTCTCGAACCCTGGGGGGTGCTGCACCAGGGCCTCGCCGGGAAGACCGGGCTGACGATCGGCGTGGTCTCGATCATCGTCGGCGCCGTCGTACTGCTGCTCTGGATCCCGATCCGGCAGCGCCCCGGTCTCGGCACCGTGTCCAATGTCGTGGTGATCGGCGTCGCGATGGACGGCACGCTCGCTCTCGTACCCGACGTACACGGCCTGGCGGGCCAGATCCCGCTGATGCTCGCCGGCATCGTGCTGAACGGCGCGGCGACCGGCCTGTACATCGCCGCCCGGTTCGGTCCTGGCCCGCGCGACGGGCTGATGACCGGGCTGCACCGTGTCACCGGGCGCTCCATCCGGCTCGTACGCACCGCGATCGAAGTGGCCGTCGTCGCCACTGGCTTCGCCCTGGGCGGCTCGCTCGGCGCCGGCACCGTTGTCTACGCCCTGGCCATCGGACCGCTCGCGCAGTTCTTCCTGCGCGTCTTCGCCGTCCCCGCGCCGGAGAACGGCAGTACGGTCGTCGCCGGCCGTATACGGGACCGGGCGATAATCCCCCGGTGAACCGCGACCGCGTACGCCATCCCTATCTGGACCACCCGGCGCCGCTCGCCTTCGCCCATCGCGGCGGGGCGGCCGACGGCCTGGAGAACACCGCGACGGCGTTCCGGCGCGCCGACGCGGCCGGGTACCGCTACTTCGAGACGGACGTGCACGCCACGGCGGACGGCCGCATCGTCGCGTTCCACGACGCGACCCTGGACCGGGTGACGGACCGGCGGGGCAGGATTTCGGCGCTTCCCTGGAACGACGTCAGCCGCGCGCGGGTGGCAGGGAAGGAACCACTGCCTCTCTTCGAGGAACTGCTCGAAGAGTTTCCCGACGCGCGCTGGAACGTCGACATCAAGGCAGAGCCCGCTCTTGCGCCGCTGGTCGGCCTGATCCGCAGGACCGGAGCGTGGGACCGGGTCTGCGTCGGGTCGTTCAACGAGAACCGGGTCGCCCGGGCGCAGCGCCTGGCGGGCCCCCGTCTCGCGACCTCCTTCGGCACCACGGGCGTCCTGGGACTGTGGCTGCGTGCGCGCGCTCTGCCCGCCGCCGTGCGCCGCAGCGCGGTGTGCGCCCAGGTTCCTGAGGTCCAGAACGGCATAAGGGTCGTCGATCACCGTTTCGTACGCACCGCACACGCGCTCGGCCTCCAGGTCCACGTCTGGACGGTCAACGATCCGGGCCGGATGGCAGCGCTTCTCGATCTCGGTGTGGATGGCATCATGACGGATCACATCGAGACGTTGCGCACGGTCCTGACCGAGCGGGGTGCCTGGGCCTGAGTCCACGCCACCCCGCACCGTGACCCGCGACGGCACGGGGACGAGCGAGGGGGCACCCGGTGAGCGCTGGCACCGTGGACCGTACGGACGGCACGGAGGGGGCGGGCGGTCCCGGCGGACCCGCCGGCCGAAGGCGCGAGCAACGCGGCTGGTACTTCTACGACTTCGCGTGCTCCGTCTATTCGACGAGTGTGCTCACCGTGTTCCTCGGCCCGTACCTGACGACGGTCGCGAAGGCCGCGGCGGACGCGAACGGCTTCGTCCATCCGCTGGGCATACCGGTACGGGCCGGCTCGGTGTTCGCGTACGCCGTCTCCGTGTCCGTCGTGGTGGCCGTCCTGGTCATGCCCCTGGTGGGCGCGGCAGCGGACCGTACGGTCCGCAAGAAGCCCCTGCTGGCGGCCGCCGCGTACGTCGGGGCGGGCGCGACGGCGGGCATGTTCTTCCTGGACGGGGACCGCTACCTGCTCGGCGCGTTCCTGCTGATCGTCGCGAACGCCGCGCAGTCCGTCTCGATGGTGCTCTACAACGCGTATCTGCCCCAGATCGCCGAGCCGCACGAGCGCGACAAGGTCTCCTCGCGCGGCTGGGCCTTCGGCTATACGTCCGGCGCCTTCGTTCTCGTCCTCAACCTGATCCTCTACTCGGGCCACGAGAGCTTCGGAATCTCGGAGTCCGCAGCCGTACGGATCTGTCTCGCCTCGGCGGGCCTGTGGTGGGGCGCCTTCACGCTCGTGCCGCTGCGCCGGCTGCGCGACCGGCGGGTGGTGGGCGGCGCGAGCGGCGGCCACGGTCCGGGCAGGGTCGGTGCGGGGTGGCGTCAACTGGTCGCCACCGTCAAGGACATGCGCCGCCATCCGCTGACGCTGTCCTTCCTGCTGGCCTATCTGGTCTACAACGACGGCGTCCAGACGGTGATCTCGCAGGCGTCGGTCTACGGATCCGAGGAGCTTGGCCTCGACCAGACGACCCTCATCACGGCCATCCTGCTGGTCCAGGTGCTCGCGGTCGCCGGGGCGCTCGGCATGGGCCGGCTGGCCCAGCGCTTCGGCGCCAAGCACACCATCCTCGGCTCGCTCGCCGCCTGGACACTGACGATCGGCGCGGGCTACTTCCTGCCGGCCGGGGAGCCGGTCTGGTTCTACGGCCTGGCGGCGACGATCGGGCTGGTTCTCGGCGGCAGCCAGGCCCTGTCCCGCTCCCTCTTCTCGCATCTGGTGCCGCGTGGCAAGGAGGCGGAGTACTTTTCGGTCTACGAGATGAGCGACCGGGGCATGAGCTGGCTGGGACCGCTGGTTTTCGGGCTCGCCTACCAGCTGACCGGCAGCTACCGGGACGCGATCATCTCGCTCGTGGCCTTCTTCGCGCTCGGATTCGTCCTGCTCGTACGGGTGCCCGTACGACGGGCCGTGGAGGCTGCGGGAAACCCCGTACCGGAGCGGATTTAGACCTTGAAGTGAAAGGCCGGTAGTGTACGCCTTTGGCCTGCCAGGCGGACCGTTACTGCGCGCTCGGGAATCGACAACGCTGGGTGACATCTGCTGCCATAAGTGACAAACCGGGCACTGGTGGGTACCCAACTTTTGGGAAAAAGCAGCGGCACGACGGGCGACGCATGACCCGCAACGGGAATCTTTACCGCCGACCGGACGTTGACCGGATGACGACGACAGCGACACCTGTCCTGTGGGCGACAAGCCCGGGAGGCACGATTCATGAGTGAGCGAGCTCTCCGCGGCACGCGACTCGTGGTTACAAGCTACGAGACCGACCGCGGCATCGATCTGGCCCCGCGCCAGGCGGTGGAGTACGCATGCCCGAACGGACATCGATTTGAGATGCCGTTCTCGGTAGAGGCCGAAATTCCGCCGGAGTGGGAGTGCAAGGCGTGCGGCGCCACGGCACTCCTGGTAGACGGCGACGGGCCTGAGGAGAAGAAGGGCAAGCCCGCGCGTACGCACTGGGACATGCTCATGGAAAGGCGCACCCGCGAGGAACTCGAAGAGGTCCTGGCCGAAAGGCTTGCGGTACTGCGATCCGGCGCCATGAACATTGCCGTGCACCCGCGGGACAGCCGCAAGTCCGCGTAACGCCCCGGCGTTGCGCCTGACGGCAGTCAGTACAACAGGCAAGAGCTGCGGGGGTGTGACACAGCGAGTCTGTGTCACACCCCCGCGGCTCTTGTCGTTCCACCGGGCCGGGCGCCCGGTCAGGGCGTCAGCGGCGGCTTCGGGCCGTCGTCGCGCCGAGGCGCGGGCGGCGCGTCCTGCCTGATGACCTCACCCTGCACGACCTTGCCGTCCGGGCGGTGAATGCGGGCCTGCTGGAAGGCGTCGCCCAGGCTGCCGGTACCCGCCGCGCTCATCCTGCGTTCCAGGGAACGCTCGGCGTACCTTCCCAGGGCCGACCGGACGGGCGGTACGAGGAGCAGCAGCCCCGCCACGTCCGAGACCATCCCGGGCAGCATCAGCAGCAGGCCGCCGAGCATCAGGAAGCCGCTGCCGCTGCCCATCCGGCGCTGCGCGGGCGTATCCCCCGCCTGCTGCCGCTGGAGCGTCTCGGTGAGGTTCTTGAACGCACGCCGGCCCGCCCGCTTGATGACCACGGCGCCGAGCACGGCACCCGCGACCAGCAGCAGGAAGACCGTGAAGCCGCCGGCGGCGTCGGCCACGACGGTCAGCAGCCAGATCTCGAGCACCAGCCAGGCGGCGACGCCAAGAGGTACGAACGTGCGTGCGCGTGAACGCTTGGGAACTGTCGGGGGCGGTGAGCCGGTCGTCATGCCCCCAGTGTGCCTGGACGGGCGCCTGGACGGCGTAAAGGGGAGATCAGGAGGGCTTGCGCCCCAGCAGCTTGTTCGCCCGGGAGCCGACGCCCCAGGCCGTTACCCGCCACAGGGCCTCGACGACGATGTCACGGCTCATCTTGCTGTCGCCCAGCTCCCGCTCGACGAAGGTGATGGGCACCTCGACGACGTTGTAGCCGGCCTCGACCGCGCGGCGGGCGAGGTCGACCTGGAAGCAGTACCCCTGCGAGGCGACGTCTTCCAGACCGAGGCCTTCCAGGGTCTGCGCGCGGAAGGCCCGGAAACCGCCCGTGACGTCGCGGATCGGTACGCCGAGGAGCACCCGCGAGTACGTGCTGCCGCCGCGGGAGAGCACCTCGCGGTGCTTGGGCCAGTTGACGACGCGTCCGCCCGGCACCCAGCGCGAGCCGAGCACCAGGTCGGCGCCCTTGAGCGCGGTCAGCAGGCGGGGAAGCTCCTCGGGCTGGTGCGAGCCGTCCGCGTCCATTTCCACGAGTACGCCGTAGTCGTGCTCGATGCCCCAGCGGAAGCCCGCCAGGTAGGCCGCGCCGAGCCCTTCCTTGCCCTTGCGGTGCAGGACGTGGACCTGATCGTCGACGGCAGCGATCTCGTCGGCGATCTTGCCGGTGCCGTCGGGGCTGTTGTCGTCGGCGACCAGGACGTGCGCGTCGGGCACCGCGGCACGCACGCGGGAGACGATCGGCTTGATGTTCTCGGCCTCGTTGTAGGTCGGAATGATCACCAAGGCTCTGCCGAGCGGGCCGTAACGCCTCTGACCGCCGTCGTTCACTGCTTCCCCTTATTGTCCGTACACCATTGCCCCACCGTTGCCCCACCATAGCGAGCGTGGTCAGCGGGCCTGCACGGATGTGGTCCGGAGGAAGCGACACGTCGCTTCTGCGGGTCGGGGCCCGGTGTCCTTCGGGCCGGCCCCGGGCCCGCCGGCTGCGGGTCGGCCGAGAGCCGTTGTCTACTGAACGTCCGGGCCCCACCCGGGTCCCACCTGCCGGTCGGCTGAAACCTTCCCTCGCCCCCGAGGCGCGGGCGCTGAACCTGGCTCCGAGTGCTGGTGCGCCGGTGCGGCACACCACCCCATGACCCAGCGGCGTTCGACGACTGCGTGGAGGTTTGCCGGTCGGACGTCTGCGGTGGACCCGCCGAACCTACCCGCCGGTGGCCGCTTTCTGTCAACAGTCGCTCGACCTGGGGTGTTTGTTCAAATCACCAGGTCAGTGCGGAAGACACGCCGCCGGCACGAGGCTGCGCGCGAACACCGATCGGCGGTACGCGGCCCGCGCACATCACCCGTTCGGCCGCTCGTAAACAGTTTGTCCGAAGACCACGGTCCGCAGGCAGACGGGGAGTTCGGCGCCGGGCGTGAGGTCCGGCAGGCCGGGCGTGCCCGAGCGCGGGTCGGTCGACCAGCGGGCGACCCGGTCGTCGGGCGCCTGCACCACCAGCTCGCCGGTGCGCCAGACCGCGTAGTCGGCGAGTGCGCCGGGGACCAGGGTGCCCGCGTCGTCACGGCCCACCGCCCGCCAGCCGCCGCGCGTGTGGGCGGTGAAGGCGGCGCGTACGGAGACGCGGTGCTCGGGGGTGCGGTGGAAGGCGGCGGCGCGGACCGTGCCCCACGGGTCGAGCGGGGTGACCGGGCTGTCGGAGCCGAAGGCCAGCGGCACACCGGCGCGCAGCAGGGCGGCGTACGGGTTGAGCGTACGGGCCCGTTCGGCGCCCAGGCGCTGCGCGTACATCCCGTCCTCGCCGCCCCAGGCGGCGTCGAAGGCGGGCTGCACCGAGGCGGTCAGGCCGAACTCGGCGAATGCGGCGATGGTGGCGGGCGTGAGCATCTCGGCGTGCTCGACGCGGTGGCGGGCGGCGCGGATCCGGGCGAGGCCGAGCTTCTCGGCGGCGGCGCGCACCCCGTCGACGACCGAGCTGAGCGCGGCGTCGCCGATGGCGTGGAAGCCGGCCTGGAGCCCGGCCTCGGTGCAGGCGGTGACATGGGCGGCGACGGCCGCGGTGTCGAGGTGGGCCGTGCCGGTGTGGGAGGCGTCGGCGTACGGGTCGTGCAGGCAGGCGGTGTGCGAGCCGAGCGATCCGTCGACGAAGAGGTCGCCCGCCGCGCCGGCCGCGCCCAGTTCGCGAATACGTTCGGCGTCCTTCGCACTCGCGACCTGCTCGGCCCAGTAACCGAAGACGCGGGGGCCGGGCCGCTCCGCCGCCAGCTTCAGCAGCCCGGTGAAGTCCTCCTCGGAGGAGATGTCGGGCCCCGCGCACTCGTGGACCGTACCGATGCCGAGCGAGGCGGCGTGCGCGAGGGCCGCGCGCTGCGCCTCGGCGCGCTGCTGAGGAGTGACGGCGCTGTGCGCCGCGGCGCGTACGGCGTGGTGGGCGGCGGCGGTGAGCGGGGCGTCCGGGTGGTAGCCGGCCAGGCCGGTGACGCCGGGAACCAGGTCCAGGAGGGCCGTGGTGACGACGGCCGAGTGGACGTCGATCCGGGGCAGGTACAGCGGTCGGCCGCCGGCCGCCTCGTCGAGTTCGGCGCGGGACGGGGGCCGCTGTTCGGGCCAGCGCGTGGCGTCCCAGCCGTGCCCGAGGAGCATCCGGCCCGCCGGTGCCGCGGCGGCGTGCGCCCGTACGAGCTCCAGCGCGCCGGCGAGACTCCGCGCGCCGCAGAGGTCGAGGCCGGTGAGCGCGAGGCCCGTGGACGTGGTGTGCACGTGTGCGTCCGTGAACGCGGGTGTGACCAGAGCCCCTTCGAGGTCGATCACCTCGTCGACGCCGGTGGCGAAGGCGTCGGCCGCCCCTTCTGAGCCCACCCAGGCGACATGTCCGCGCTCGACGACCATCGCGGTGGCGAAGGGGTCGGCGGGGCTGTGGACCTCTCCGCCACGCAGCAGCACGGTGCGGTGTTCGGCCTGGGGGGCGGGGGCGTTGTGCTCGGTCATGGTGAACAGTCTCGCCCCTCGCGCGGGACGTGCCGTGCGCGGGGGCGGAGCCGGGACGTCAGACCTGCGGCGGGCGGGCTTCGTACGGCGTCGAAAGAACCACCGTCGTACGCGTCGACACACCGGCCAGGGAACGGATCCGGGTCAGCAGGTGCTCCAGTTCGAGCGGGGTCGCGACGCGCACCTTGAGGATGTAGTTCTCTTCGCCCGCCACGCTGTGGCACGCCTCGATCTCGGGAACGCCCGCGAGCCGTTCCGAGATGTCGTCGGGGGCGCTGGGGTCGAACGGTTTCACCGAGATGAAAGCGGTGAGCGGCAGCCCGACGGCCTCGGGGTCGACCACCGCGGCATAGCCCCGGATGACACCCCGCTGCTCCAGCCTGCGCACGCGCTGGTGCACGGCCGAGGTGGACAGGCCCGTGGCCTTGCCCAGGTCGGTGTAGCTCATCCGCCCGTCCTTGACGAGCAAATCCACGATCTGACGATCCAGCTCCTCCATAGCGGATCAACCTATGCCCCGGAGGGGCTCAGGCACAGCCGGGAACCCTCCGGAAGGGCACCTGCGGGGGGCATGTGACGAACACCACAGGCTCGTGGCCGTGTCCGTCGGGCATGCGCGATTACCGCGCGTGCGCGACGGGAAGTGCTTGCTGTGGTCGAGGTCGCAGCGCCTTGTCGGCCCACCCGAGGGGGAGTGTCTCCATGCAGAGCCTGAAGCGCACCGGACGTACTGAACCGGAGCCTGTTGAATCCGTCGACGACGACGATCTCGAAGATTTCGACGCGTACGACACCTTTGAGATGTTCCGGGTGATCTGCCCGGACTGCGCCCAGCCGATCGCGCTGCTGGCGGACGAGAACGTCCTGCCCGAGCACGCCAAGTGCCCTACTCCGTGGAACCCGTTCGGGCTGACGGCGTGCGAGGGCACCGGCCGCCCGGCGGCGGACGCCAGGCCCGCCGACGAGACGCTGGAGGTCCAGGAGCAGGAAACAGCCCTGCTGTTGACGCTCCCTCAGGGACTCGACTGGCGGACGCAGCCGTTCTCGCACGTCGGCGGCCCGGGCTCGCGTCCCCTCAAGGTGTCGCAGCTGCGGCGCGCCGCCTAGGGCCTGTCCGGCGAATCAGGGCCGGGGCCGCGACGCCCACAGTGCGGGATCATCGCGTCCGGGTCCTCAGGGACCCGGACCCAGGGCCGTACGCGCGTCACCGGCCGGGGCGCCGCGGTTCACCGCGCGAACGGACGCCCGAATGGGGTCGGCGATAACCCGGGCGGCCTTGCGGCTGTTGGCCCGATATGACCCTGCAGTACACACAGCTCGGCGACGGACGCCGACGTCTCGCTTCTTCGTCCTCAGCTACCGGAGAATCGGTTCCGCATCCTGCGGATCCGCCCCTCTACCGGGCGCTCATGCACCAGTGGCACAGCCGCGGCCGCACCCTGCCGGGACGCCGCGACCCGGAGTGGTCCCGGCTCGTGGCGTCCCCCGCGTGGCCGGAGGCGGGGCGGCTCAGCGCGTCTCGGGACCCACGAGACGGCGGGCGATGACCATGCGCTGAATCTGGTTCGTACCCTCGACGATCTGGAGCACCTTCGCCTCGCGCATGAAGCGCTCGACGGGGAAGTCCAGCGTGTAGCCGTAGCCGCCGAGCACCTGGACGGCGTCGGTCGTCACGCGCATCGCCGCGTCCGTGCAGAACAGTTTCGCCATCGCGGCCTCCCGCGAGAACGGCCGCCCGGCGTCCCGCAGGCGCGCCGCCGCGAGGTACAGCGACCGGCCGGCCTCGATCTGGGTGGCCATGTCGGCGAGCATGAAGCGCAGCCCCTGGAAGTCGGCGATCGGCCGGCCGAACTGCTGCCGTCCGGTGGCGTACGAGACAGCCTCGTCCAGGGCCGCCTGGGCGACCCCGATCGCGCAGGCGGCGATCCCGAGCCGCCCCGAGTCGAGCGCGGACAGCGCTATGGCGAAGCCCTGCCCCTCCTCGCCGATGCGGCGGGAGTCGGGGACCCGTACGCCGTCGAAGTGGAGCTGAGCCGTGGGCGAGCCCTTCATGCCCATCTTCTTCTCGGGCGCCGCGGCGTTCAGCCCCTCGGCGTCGCCGGGCACCAGGAAGGCCGTGATGCCCCGTGCGCCCTCGCCGCCCGTACGGGCCAGGACGGTGTAGAAGTCGGCGACCCCGCCGTGCGTGATCCATGCCTTCGTACCGGTGATGACCCAGTCGTCGCCGTCGCGCACGGCCTTGGTGCGCAGCGAGGCGGCGTCGGATCCGGAGGAGGGCTCCGAGAGACAGTAGGCGCCGAGCAGGCCGCCGCCGAGCATGGCGGGCAGGTGCGTGGCCTGCTGTTCCTTGGTGCCGTAGCCGGCGAGGGCGTGGCAGGCGAGGCTGTGGACGCTGACGCCGAGGCCGACCGTGAGGCGGGCGGCGGCGAGCTCTTCGAGTACCTGGAGGTAGACCTCGTACGGCTGGTCTCCGCCGCCGTACTCGGCGTCGTACGGCAGACCGAGCAGACCGGATTCCGAGAGCAGCGCGAAGATCTCGCGCGGGAAGTGCCCGGCGTCCTCCTCGGCTGCGGCCCGGGGCGCGATCTCGCGCTGGATCATGTCGCGCACGAGCGCGAGCAGATCCCGGGACTCCTCGGTGGGCAGCTGACGTTCCACCGGCTGCGGGGCGCGGTCGGACATTGCGGCGCTCTCCTCCCTGTCGGGCGCTGCGGCGGTCGCGCGCGCAGGGTGTGGCGGCGCCGCCGGGTCTTGCCGCCTGGCCGCCGGCACTCCTCCGGGTCACGGAAGTCGCTGGCCAGCGGCTGTGGCGCGTTGAGTATGCCCGATGGAATGTCTTCCGTCACGGGGTGGCGGACGGCGCGGGGCAGCTCGGTTCCAGTTCCTCGATCGTACGGAGCGTGGCGCGCAGCAGCCTGGTGAGCAGGGCGCGGACGGTGGCGCGGTCGAGTTCCTGATGTCCCAGCCAGTCCAGCGTGATCCCTTCGACGCCCGTCATCCAGCCGATCAGGGCCAATCGGGCGGTCAGCGGGATGTCACGGCGCCCGTACGCGCCCTCCGCGATGGTGGCGATCAGCTCCTCGCGCACCGCGTCGCGGATGGCCTGCACCTCGGCGTCGAAGCCGACGCCGCCGGTGACGATCGTGCGGTACGCCGCCTGGTGGTGCTGGGCGTAGCGCAGATAGCCGTCGATGGTGCGCCGGACGCGCTCGGCGGTGGGAAGGTCCCGGTCGCTGCCTGCCCGTGCGACCAGTTCGGCGACCGATTCCTCGACGATGGCGAGGTAGTAGCCGCGTTTGCTCTTGAAGTAGTAGTAGATCAAGCCCTTGGCGACGCCCGCGTGCCGGGCGATGTCGTCCATCGACAGGGCGTCGTACGACGTGTCGGCGAACAACTTGCGTCCGGTCGCGATGAGTTCGGCGCGGCGCACCTGCGATCGCTCGCTGGAACCGCGCTGTTGACTAATATTCAATACCCGCCCTAGTCTCCAACTGCCACAGGATGTCCGCAGTATGGCAGACCTGCGCGAACTCCCTTTCCGCGTCAGCCTGTCGGCGGACTTCCACGCACTCCATGTACGGCACATGCACCTCCACGCACTTCCCCTGCGCACTGGAACGACGTACGGGAGGAACAAGTGAACGCAGCCAAGCAGCCGCCTGCCGAGGGCAGAACGGCATGGAAGAAGACAGCGGTCGTCGCGACGCCGGCGGTCCTCGCGGTCGGGGTGATGGCGTCGATGATGGGCCAGGGAGCGCTGGCCGCGTCGTTCGCCGTATCGGGTACGAGCTTCCAGGTGGCGTCGGGGAAGCTGACGAGCCAGGGCCTGTCCAGCTACGTGCAGACGGACCGGTCGGTGGACGGCAAGGGGCATCCCGTCGCGCTGCTCGGCATCGGCGACGCCAGGCTCAGTGACATCTGCCAGGCCGCCGAGGTCGCCACCCCGGTCGGCAAGGTCGTCTTCAGACTGACGGCCGGCGGCAAGGCCGGTGAGGTGACGGCCAGCAGCCTGGTCATCGACGCCGAGGATCTAGTCGGTGACGCCCGCTTCGGCACGGCGCAGATCGGCCGGGACGCGTCGACGCTGGACCAGGTGCCCGGGATCAAGGGCGAGGCCGGGAAGTTCGGCCTCCAGGCCGGGGACATCGAGGTCGCGGGCGTGAAGTCGCACGCCTGGTCCGCGACCGGCGGCAACTTCCGGCTGAAGGGGCTCAGCATCGACGTGAGCCTGGACGGCAAGAAGTGCTTCTGATCCGCGGCCGTCCGGCGAAGGGATGGCCGGCGGAGCGGCTGCCGTACCCGGACGCGCGGCGCAGGCTGCGGGCCTGGCGGCGGACCCGCCCGTTCTGGGGCGGGCTGCTGCTGATACTCGGCGGGACCGAGCTGCTGCTGGTGCCGCTGTCGCCGCTGACGGTGCTGGTGAGCCTCGGGCTCGGCGGTCTGGCGGCGATCGGGATCGGGCTCGCGCTGATCGCGGCGGGCCTGTTCCTGTGGTTCCTGCCGCACACCCGCCACTACGTGAGCGTCAACGCGCTGCTGCTGTCCGTCCTGTCCTTCGCCGCGACCAATCTCGGCGGCTTCGTGGTCGGGATGGGGCTGGGGATCGCGGGCAGCGCGATGGGGTTCGGCTGGACGCCCGTACGGGAGGAGCAGAGGGAGGCCGAGGTCTCGCCGCTGCGGGACGGGCAGGGGCCGCGGACGCTCGCGGCCGCGCTGCCGGTCGTGCTGCTCGCCGCGCTCGGGCAGGGCCCGGCCCCCCTGAAGGCGCCGGATCCCGGCCCGGTCGTCGCGGCCCGTACGCCGCCGACCGTGACCACCACCCTCTTCGCGCCGCACGGTTTCCTGGTCGCGGGGGTGCGGGAGGTGCCGACCGCCGGCGGTCCGGTGAAGGCGATGGTGCTGAAGATGCGGTCCGCCTCCCTCACCGACTACCGCCTCACGACCCGCGACGGCGGCGACGAACTCGCCCTGGGAGCGGACACCCTGGACCTGAGCGGCGATGTGACGCTCTACCTCACCAAGTTCAGCGGCTGCCTGGAGGGCCTTGTCTGCCTCACTTTCACCCCGGACGGCCTGCCCGTGCCGCCCGTGGTGCCGCCGTTCGTCTTCATGACCGATGTCAGCGCCGAACAGGCCCTGGTCACCTCGGACCTGATCGTCACGGACGGGCTGACCCTGGAGGCGTCGTGATCCAGGGCCCCCGCGGCCGTCCGGTGGGATCAGTGGATGCCGACGGCGGCGAGGGCACGCCGCTGGGCAAGTGTGGGATGGGCGGGCCAGTAGAGGTAACAGACGCCGCCGGTGCCGGACACCACTTTCCCGCTCGCGTTGTAGCGCTTCGTACGAAGCCAGATATTTTCCCATTCGCGGCGCTTGTACACACGGCGTACGGCCTCGTTGTCCGGCGAGGCGGGGTCGTTCGCGATCACGTCGCCGTCGGTCGTGAAGCCGATGACGGTCATGAGGTGCCCTGCCGTGCCGTAGCCCGCACCGGTCAGCTCCTCCTTGAGGAAGGACTGCGACGTTATGGCGGGGATACCCGCGCGGATCAGGGTCTCCAGATCGGTGAGCGAGTGGAGGCGGGTGACGACGGCGCTCATGTCCTCGTACGTCGCGGCGTACGCGGCGTTGAAGGGCCAGTTGCCGCACCCGCTGTACTGGTAGTCGAACGTGAACCGCGCCGCGTGGCAGACCTGCGGGTCCTCGAAGGCCGGATCGACCCACGCCAGGTCTTCGGCGGTGGGCCTGCGGCCCCAGTACTCGATGATCATCTGCGAGGAGGTGGGGCTGCACCAGGCCTCGCCGCCGTTGTCGTACTCGGGGTACTGGCCGATGTGGGTGTTCTGCGAGTAGCGCGGTACGGCGAGCTCCCGGGCGACGCGGGGCTGCGAGGCGGGCACGGTGAAGCGGTCGGGGATGTCGGACGCCATCGCGCCGAGGCGCCAGACCGTGGGGGTCAGGTCGGTGCCGGGCTTGCGGTGGAGCGTCAGACGCAGGCGGTACGAGGCCAGGCGCAGGGCCCCGGCTGAGCTGTTCATGGAGAACGTGTCGGTCCAGATGCTGCTGCGGCCGTCGCTCTGGTCGTCGACGGAGGTGCGCTTGATGTCGGCGTCGCCCGCCGCCCAGCGGCCCATCACGTACCAGGGCGTCGTGGTGCCGTCCGAGTAGGTGCCGTGCAGCTCGACCGCGAGCCAGGTGCCGGGCGGGGTGTGGGCGTTCCAGGAGGCGATGACCTCGGTCGCCGGGACGGTGGAGCGGTGGACCGGTGAGGTCCAGGTCGCGCTCTCCCAGGTGGAGGTGGTGCCGGTGTGCGGGTCGGTGTAGTCCGTGCGGCCCGACGGCGTACCGATGACCAGTCCTGGCCTGCGGCCCGCCACGGTTGTGGTGCCGGCGGCGGTGCCGGAGCGCCAGTCCTTGGCGGAGGACCAGAAACGGTTGTCTACGAGGCGGGGCGGGGCGGCGACGCCGGTGGTGACAGCGGCGGCGGGGGACGTGGATGCTGCGGTGGCGCCTACCGCCGCGGCGATCGCGGCGGTCAGGACGGTGCGGCGGGAGGTGGGTCTGGTCATGGTCATGGCCCCCGAGTCGGATGTGGATGCGCGGGCAGGTGCACGACAGTGCGCCAACTATGGCCGGTGGGGGCGGGCTTCTGCCAGCACTTGGGACCGCGTCGCCGCACCAATATTGGTTGGACCGGTGGCGTAGGCCGGGGCCGCTGCGCGGGGCCTTTCCCCACCCCGCCCCTTCCCGAACCGGGGCTCCGCCCCAGACCCCGCTCCTCAAACGCCGGAGGGGCTGGAAGGTGCAGGGCTTGGCCTGCCGGCCCGGCCGGCGTTTGAGGCCTTCGGGAAGGGGCGGGGTGGGGAAAGAAAAGGCCCGCTGCGCCGCCTAGGGTGGAGGCGTGGAACGTCTCGATCAGCTTGCCCGCGGCCTGCGCGCGCTGCCGCCCTCCTGCGGCCCCGTGCGGCTGGTCGCCGTCGACGGGCACGCCGGTTCGGGCAAGAGCACCTTCGCCGCCCGGCTCGCGGCGGCGCTCGGCGGAGCGCCCGTACTACACCTCGACGATCTGGCCACTCACGAGGAGCTCTTCGAGTGGACCGGACGGCTGCGCGAGCAGGTGACGGGTCCCTTCTCGCGCGGGGAGAGCGCGCGGTACGCGACGTACGACTGGAGGCTGCGCCGCTTCGGGCCCGCGTGCCCGCTGGCCCCCGCGCCCGTGGTGCTGATCGAGGGAGTCGGAGCCGGGCGGGCCGCCGTACGGCCGGATCTCGCGCGGCTGCTGTGGATGGATCTCGGCGCCCGGGAGTCGTGGGCGCGCGGGCGGCACAGGGACGGGCCGGCGCAGGCGGAGTTCTGGGACGGATGGACAGCGGCGGAGATGCGCCATTTCGCCACGGATCCCTCGCGGCCGTACGCCGATCTGCTGGTACGGCAGTGTCAGGAGGGGTACGAGTGGCGTCCGGGACCTTTCGCGACAGCGTTGCCGAACCACTCTGTCACGGTAGGTGACTACCTCCCCCCGCCCTCCTGAACGGCCGGAAAACCTCCCCGCTGAGTGCCTCAACTCCGCTTGACCCGGGGGCCGTACAGGTCTTACGTTCTCAATGTGCGGCTTTCCGAAGCCGCCGCAGGCGCGAAGCCCCCGGTTGTTCCCCCGTGATCGGGGGCTTCGTTCTGCCCACAGCGCCCCTCTTCGTGTGCCGGTGACGCCATTCGCTCACCCTCGGTCACCGTCATTCCCGCGCCTGCGGCGCCCTTAAGCCCGGGCCGCCCTCCCAGGTACGATGCCCTTCGGTGCGGTCAATTCCCGTCCGCGACACGGCGGTTCTGAGGCCTGCTGACGGGCGCATGCCCGGTGGCACATCACAGGGGGCACGGTTTCGTGGGGGACGTGACGGAATGCGGCACGCAGGGCGTCAACGCCCCGGCCGACCTAGCCTGGCTGCGTGGTGTCGACGCGTACACGATGGGCGCGTATCCGCAGGCCGAAGAGGAATTCAGGGCTGCCGTACGGATGGATCCCGGCATGGCCGACGGCTGGCTCGGCCTCCACGCGCTGCGCGTCGACACCACCACCGCGCTGCTGCGCATGTACCGCCACCGCGAGCGCTTCGGCGAGCAGCGCGCCCGGCACCGGCGGACCCTCAACTCCTGGTACTGGCTGGGCTGGTGGGTGCAGCCCGTCCTGGAGAAACCGCGCGACCTGCTCCTCGCGCACGCCTCCCACTGGCTCGACGGCCGCCATGTGCCCGAGCTGGACCGGGCGCTGGCCGGGCTGCCGCCGGTGGACGCCGACCCGCAGGTGCGGTTCCTGCACGCCTGCCGGGCGTACCTGGTCAAGGACTGGGAGCAGCTCGTACGCCACACCGATCCGCTCGTCGACGACCCGCTGCTCGGCATCGAGACCGGGCTCTTCGGCGGCATGGCGCGGGTGCGCCTGGAGATGTACGGGCAGGCCGAGCCGATGCTGTCGGCCGCCCTGATGCGCTGCCGCAGCGAGCAGCCGCAGCGCAAGGAGCTGCGCTACTGGCTGGCCAGGGCGCACGAGGGCACCGGGCGCAGCGCGGCCGCGCTGCCGCTCTACCGGGCCGTGCACCGGGTGGATCCGGCCTTCATGGACACCTCGGCGCGGCTCGCGGCGATCGCCGAGGGGGACGGGTACGAGGACTCCGCCGGCTTCGCCGCCGTGTCGCTGGCCGGGATCGGTCAGGACGCGGCGGACGCGGCGGGCGATACGGAGAGCCTGGCCGGACCGGAGGTTCCGGAGGGGGGCCGGGACCTGCTGTTCGGCGACGGGGGCCAGCCGCCGCTCGGCGGCGGTCCGGCGGCGGTGGCCGGGGACAGCGGCGTACGGGAGAAGGCTTCCGTTCCGCCCAGGCCGAAGGCGGGGCAGGCCTTTCCGGCCGGCCCCTCCGATCCCGAGCTGCTGGCCGAGGCGCTGGCGGAGCTGGAGCGCATGGTCGGTCTCGAACCGGTGAAGCGGCAAGTCAAGGCGCTGTCGGCGCAACTGAACATGGCCAGGCTGCGGGCCGGGCAGGGCCTTCCCGTGCAGCCGCCGAAACGCCACTTCGTCTTCTCCGGCCCCTCCGGCACCGGCAAGACCACGGTCGCGCGAATCCTCGGCCGGGTGTTCTACGCGCTCGGGCTGCTCGGCGGCGACCACCTGGTGGAGGCTCAGCGGGCCGACCTGGTGGGTGAGTTCCTCGGCCAGACCGCTGTCAAGGCCAATGAGCTGATCGACTCGGCGATCGGCGGGGTTCTCTTCGTCGACGAGGCGTACTCCCTCTCCAACTCCGGTTACAGCAAGGGCGACGCGTACGGCGACGAGGCCCTCCAGGTGCTGCTGAAGCGCGCCGAGGACAACCGGGACCACCTCGTCGTGATCCTCGCCGGCTACCCGGAGGGCATGGACCGGCTGCTCGCCGTCAACCCGGGCCTCTCCTCCCGCTTCACGACCAGGGTCGACTTCCCCAGCTACCGCCCGCTGGAGCTCACCGCCATCGGCGAGGTGCTGGCCGCCGAGAACGGCGACGCGTGGGACGAGGAGGCGCTGGACGAGCTGCGCAGCATCAGCGGGCACGTCGTCGACCAGGGCTGGATCGACGAGCTGGGCAACGGCCGCTTCCTGCGCACGCTGTACGAGAAGAGCTGCGCGTACCGGGACCTCCGGCTGTCCGGTTACGCCGGCACACCGACCCGCGACGACCTGGCGACGCTGCGCCTGCCGGACCTGATGCAGGCGTACGGTGAGGTCCTTTCGGGGCGCGGCCCGGCGAGTCGCGGGCGGCAGGAACCGCCCGCGCTCTGAGCGCGGACGGTCCGCCCGTCACCCCACCAGCGCCGCCGTTTCGTCCGCCGCCGTCGCCGCGTCGTCCGGCAGCCGGGGTACCACGACCCGGTGAGCGGGGTCGCGTACCTCACCCACCAGCATTTCCAGTACGTTCTCCAGCGCGACCAGGCCGAGCACCCGCCCCGCGCCGTCCGCGACCTGCGCCAGATGTGTCGCGGCACGGCGCATCACGGACAGGGCGTCGTCCAGGGGCAGTTCGGCGCTCAGCGTCGCCATCGGCCGCCAGACCTGCTGCGGAACGGCCCGCTCCCGTTCCTCCAGGTCGAGTACGTCCTTGACGTGCACGTACCCCATGAAGGCGCCGCCGCCGACGCACACCGGGAAGCGGGAGTAGCCGGTCCGTACCGTCAGCTCCTCGATCTCGCGCGGCGTGACCGACGGCTCCACGGTGACCAGGGACGCCCGGTCGAGCAGCACGTCGGTGACCGGCAGGCTGCCCAGCTCCAGTGCGTCCTCCAGCCGCTCCTGCTCCCCCGGCTCGAGCAGCCCGGCCTGGCCCGAGTCCTCGACGAGCCGGTTGAGCTGCTCACTGGTGAACACCGCCTCCACCTCGTCCCTGGCCTCGACGCCGAACAGCCGCAGCACGGCCCGCGCGCACGCGCCGAGCCCCGCCGTCACCGGACGGCACAGCCGGGCGAATCCGACGAGCCCCGGGCTCAGCCACAGCGCCGTCCTCTCGGGCGCGGCCATGGCGAGGTTCTTCGGCACCATCTCGCCGATGACCAGGTGCAGGAAGACGACCACGGCGAGCGCGATCACGTACCCGAGCGGATGGATCAGCCCCTCCGGCAGGTGCACGGCGTGGAAGACCGGCTCAAGGAGGTGCGCCACGGTGGGCTCCGCGACCGCACCGAGTGTCAGCGAGCAGACGGTGATCCCGAACTGCGCCGCCGCCATCATCTGCGGCAGGTTCTCCAGGCCTTGCATGACCTGCCCGGCGCGCGACGAGCCGGCCGCCGCGAGCGGTTCGATCTGGCTGCGGCGTACGGAGACGAGCGCGAACTCGGCGCCGACGAAGAAGCCGTTCGCGAGCACCAGCAGCAGGGCGAACAGCAGTTGGAGAACGCTCATCGCACGGCCTCCGTGACGGCCTGCGCGGTACGGACGAACCGCACCCGCTCGGCGCGGTAGCGGTCCACCTGCCGCACGGAGAGCCGCCAGCCGGGCAGTTCGGCGCGGTCGCCGGGGGCCGGGATGCGCCCCAGCAGGTCGGCGACCAGGCCCGCCACGGTCTCGTACGGTCCCTCGGGCACTTCGAGTCCTATGCGGCGCAGGGTCAGGACCCGGCAGCTGCCGTCCGCCTCCCAGGCGGGGCTGCCGTCCTCGGCG
The DNA here is from genome assembly GCF_018614005.1 of Streptomyces sp. ISL-99. NCBI lineage: Bacteria > Bacillati > Actinomycetota > Actinomycetes > Kitasatosporales > Streptomycetaceae > Streptomyces > Streptomyces sp. ISL-99. The sequence continues at coordinate 213,853 of NZ_JAGGPC010000029.1, read as the reverse complement.
GGCGCGGCGGCCAGTTCGGGCCGCTCGGCGCCCTCGTCGTCGTGCTCGTCCCTGACCTCTCCGACGAGCTCCTCGACGATGTCCTCCAGGGTGACGACCCCGGCCGTGCCGCCGTACTCGTCGACGACTACGGCGATCGGCTGCTCGCTGCGCAGCCGTTCGAGTAGCTGCTGCACGGGGAGGGTCTCCGGGACCATCAGCGGCGGTACGGCGACCCTGGCCACCGGGGTCCGCAGTCGTGCGTGCACCGGAACGGCGAGCGCGTCCTTGAGGTGGACCATGCCCACGACCTCGTCGATGCGGTCCCGGTAGACGGGGAAGCGCGAGAGGCCGGTGGCGCGGGTGAGGTTGAGTACGTCGGCCGCGGTCGCCGTGGACTGCAGGGCGCTCACCTTCACGCGCGGCGTCATGACGTGCTGCGCGGTGAGCCCGCCGAGCGAGAGGCTGCGTACGAACAGGTCGGCGGTGTCCTGTTCGAGGGCGCCGGCCCGCGCGGAGTGGCGGGCGAGCGAGACGAGTTCACCGGGAGTGCGGGCGGAGGCCAGCTCGTCGGTGGGCTCGACGCCCAGCAGGCGTACGAGCCGGTTGGCGACCGCGTTCAGCAGAGAGATCACGGGCCGGAAGACGGTCGAGAAGAGGTGCTGCGGTCCCGCGACGAACCGCGCGACCTGCAACGGCCTGGACACCGCCCAGTTCTTCGGAACGAGCTCACCGATCACCATCTGCACGGCGGACGCGAGCAGCATGCCGACCATGACGGAGACGCCGGGGACGGCTCCTTCGGGTATGCCCGCCGCGGTGAAGGGACCGGACAGGAGGTGGGCCAGCGCGGGCTGGGCCAGCATGCCGACCACGAGCGAGGTGATGGTGATGCCGAGCTGAGTGCCCGAGAGCTGGAAGGACAGCTCGCGCAACGCCGCGACGACGGTGCGGGCGCGCCGGTCGCCTTCGGCGGCTGCGCGCTCGGCGTCCTGCTTCTCGACGGTGACCAGGCCGAATTCGGCGGCCACGAAGAAGCCGTTGGCGAGGATCAGGAGGAATGCTGCGGCGAGCAGCAGGAGGGGGATGGTCATGCCGCCGCCTCAGCAGAAGGGGCGGCGCAGATACTGCCGGACGATCCGTCCATTGCTGGAGGGAGTCACTCCTCGGGTCGCAGGTGCCCCGCGGGCCGGTGGGGGGCCCTGAAACGCGGAGCGGGGCGCACTCGGCGCCACCTCCCACAGAGTAAACGGGACCGGGGCGCGTCGGGCAGGGGCTCAGCCGGTGTGTGTGCCCGTGCCGCGGGATTCCGCGAGGGCGCGCAGGGCGCGGGCGTCGCGGATGGCCTGCTGCTTGGCGACACCGGGCTGGATGCCGAGGGCGGGCAGGCTGGTGCCGTCGCTGAGGTCGAGGAAGACCCACGCGTCACCCGGGCGCAGGTTGACCCGTACGATCTCGGCCCATTCCAGCCGGCGCCTGGTGGTCAGGTTGACCACGGTGACTCCGGCCTCGTCGGCCACGACCTTCGGGCGGCTCAGCAGCACCAGTACGCCGAAGAGCAGCAGCGCGGTGAAGATGAACGCCGCCCGCTCGGCGCCGCTCAGCGTGTCGAGCATCAGCGCGACGGCGGTGATGACGGCGAACATCGCCACCCCGACGGTCAGGAGGACGGCCCGGGTGCGGGTCGGCCGGAAGGTGACCGGCAGGGAGGGGAGCTCGGGCTGTGACACGGCGGTCGCGGTTCCTTAGAGGGGATGCGGGCGGCGGTACGACGGTCAGAGGCGGCAGGCGTGGATGGCCGTGGTGAGGATGGCGCGGGCGCCGAGCTCGTACAGGTCGTCCATGACGCGCTGGGACTCCTTGGCCGGGACCATGGAGCGGACGGCGACCCAGCCCTCGTTGTGCAGCGGCGAGATGGTCGGCGACTCCAGGCCGGGGGTGAGGGCGACGGCCGCTTCGAGGTGCTCGGCGCGGCAGTCGTAGTCCATCATCACGTAGCTGCGGGCGACCAGGACGCCCTGGAGGCGGCGCAGGAACTGGGCCACCTTCGGGTCGACGGCCTCCTCGGCGGACACGCCGGTGCGGCGGATCACGACGGCTTCGGACGTCATGATCGGCTCACCGATCACTTCGAGGCCCGCGTTGCGCAGGCTGGTGCCGGTCTCGACGACGTCGGCGATGACCTGCGCGACGCCCAGCTCGATGGCCGTCTCGACCGCGCCGTCCAGGTGGACGACGGCGGCGTCGATGCCCTCGTCGGCGAGGTGCTTGGCGACGATGCCCTCGTACGAGGTGGCCACCGTCATGCCGCCGAAGTCCTTGACGCCGGTCGCGGTGCCGGGCTTGGTGGCGTAACGGAAGGTCGAGCGGGCGAAGCCGAGCTGGAGGATCTCCTCGGCGTTGGCACCGGAGTCCAGCAGCAGGTCGCGGCCGGTGATGCCGATGTCGAGGCGGCCCGAGCTGACGTAGATCGCGATGTCGCGGGGACGCAGGTAGAAGAACTCGACCTCGTTCTCGGGGTCGACGAGGCGCAGCTCCTTCGACTCCTTGCGCTGCTGGTAACCGGCCTCATGGAGCATCTCCGACGCAGGTCCGGAGAGGGAGCCCTTGTTGGGGATGGCGATGCGCAGCATGAGGTCAGGTCCTTCTGTGCGGTGGGAGTCGTGGCTTTGTACGTACGTGGGGGGGCGTGCGGCTCAGAGGTGGGCGTAGACGTCGTCGAGCGAGATCCCGCGGGCGACCATCATCACCTGGACGTGGTACAGCAGCTGCGAGATCTCCTCGGCGGCGGCTTCCTTGCCCTCGTACTCGGCGGCCATCCAGACCTCGGCGGCCTCCTCGACGACCTTCTTGCCGATGGCATGCACGCCCTTGTCCACCAGCTCGGCGGTGCGGGAGGTGGAGGGGTCGCCGTTGGCGGCCTTGAGCTGGAGCTCGGTGAAGAGCTCTTCGAAGGTTTTGTTGGCCATGATGGTCCTAAGAGTACGGGGTGGCACGCTGCCACTCAGCGCCAGGGTTCGGCGACCGTGCGCAGTGTGGTCGCGGTGGCGACGGCGGCGGTGACCGCCTCGTGGCCCTTGTCCTCGTTCGAGCCTTCGATCCCGGCCCGGTCGAGCGCCTGCTCCTCGGTGTCGCAGGTCAGTACGCCGAAACCGATGGGGACACCGGTGTCGACGGAGACCTGGGTCAGGCCGTTCGTAACGCCCTGGCACACGTACTCGAAGTGCGGGGTGCCGCCCCGGATGACGACGCCCAGCGCGACGATGGCGTCGTAACCGCGGCCCGCGAGGACCTTCGCGACGACCGGGAGCTCGAAGCTGCCGGGGACGCGCAGGAGGGTCGGCTCGTCGATGCCCAGCTCGTGGAGGGCGCGCAGCGCGCCGTCGACGAGGCCGTCCATGACCTTCTCGTGCCACTGCGCCGCGATCACTGCCACCCGGAGGTCTCCGCAGTTCTTCACACTCAGTTCGGGTGCGCCCTTGCCGCTCACGCGTCTCTCCTTCTTACTGACGTACTGAATTGGTGACGTACTGAATTGGTGACGTGGTTACTGGTTGCCGCAGGTGGAGGCGGAGGCGCCGTCCAGCCACGGAAGGTCGTGTCCCATCCGGTCCCGCTTGGTCCGCAGGTACCGCAGGTTGTGCTCGCCGGCCTTGACGGGCATGGGCTCGCGCCCGATGACGGTCAGGCCGTGCCGTACGAGCGCGGCGGTCTTCTCGGGGTTGTTCGTCATCAGCCGCAGGCTCTGTACGCCGAGGTCCTCGAGGATCTGCGCACCGGCCGCGTAGTCGCGGGCGTCGGCGGGCAGGCCCAGCTCCAGGTTGGCGTCGAGGGTGTCGCGGCCGAGCTCCTGGAGTTCGTACGCGCGCAGCTTGGACAGCAGCCCGATGCCGCGCCCCTCGTGGCCGCGCAGGTAGACGACGACGCCGCGGCCGGTCTCGGTGATGCGCTGCATGGACGTTTCCAGCTGCGGCCCGCAGTCGCAGCGCTGCGAGTGGAAGATGTCGCCGGTCAGGCACTCGGAGTGGATCCGCACGAGGACGTCGTCGCCGTCGCCGATCTCACCGTGGACGAGCGCGACGTGCTCGACGCCGTCGACCGTGGAGCGGTAGCCGTACGCCGTGAAGTCCCCGAAGGACGTGGGGAGCTGGACGGTGGCCTCGCGGCGGACCTTGGGGTCCGAGGTGCGGCGGTAGGCGATCAGGTCCTCGATGGAGATGATCGTCAGACCGTGCTTGCGGGCGAACGGGATCAGCTCGGGCAGCCGCAGCATCACGCCGTCCTCGCCGGCGATCTCCACGATCGCGCCGGCCGGGCGCAGGCCCGCGAGCCTGGCGAGGTCCACGGCGGCTTCGGTGTGGCCGTTGCGGACGAGTACGCCGCCGGGCTTGGCACGCAGCGGGAAGATGTGGCCGGGGCGGACGAAGTCGCCCGCGGTGGAGCGGCCGCTCGCGAGGAGCCGGAGCGTGGCGGCGCGGTCGGCGGCCGAGATGCCGGTGGTGACGCCGTGCGCGGCGGAGGCGTCGACGGAGACGGTGAAGGCCGTGCTCATCGACTCGGTGTTGTTCTCGACCATCTGCGGGAGTTCGAGCCGCTCCAGCTCGTCGCCCTCCATGGGCGCGCAGATCAGGCCGCGGCACTCGCTCATCATGAACGCGACGATCTCGGGGGTGGCCATCTCTGCGGCGATCACCAGGTCGCCCTCGTTCTCCCGGTTCTCGTCGTCGACGACGACGACGGGACGGCCGGCCGCGATGTCGCGGATGGCCTGCTCGACGGGGTCGAGGGACAGGTCCTCGGCGTTGTCGGTGCTGTACCAGGTGGGCAGGGCGCTCATGCTGCTGCTCCTTCCATGGCGGGCTTCACGCTCGTACGCGAGCGCTGCCACCAGTCGTAGGCACCCCAGAGGACGAGGGCGAAGTAGACGACGTACACAAGACCGGAGAAGGCGAGACCGCTGCTGAAGGCGAGCGGTACGCCCACGAGGTCGACCAGCAGCCAGGCGAACCAGAACTCGACCAGGCCGCGGGCCTGGGCGACCATCGCGACGAGCGTGCCGACGAAGATGTACGCGTCGGCCCAGGGGCTCCAGGACAGCGAGGGGTACAGCGTGAAGAGGCCGCCGACGGCCAGCGTGCCGAGTACCGCTCCGGCGATCAGCAGTGCGCGCTCGCGCCAGGTGGCGAAGCGGACGGCGATCGAGCCGTCCTGGGCCTGCTGCCGGCCGAGCTGCCACTGCCGCCAGCCCCACAGGGCGACGCCGATGACCAGCAGCTGCTTGCCGACGCCGCCGCTGAGGTCCGCGGAATAGTACGCGGCGACGAGGATGACGCCGGACAGGAACTGGGTCGGCCAGGTCCATATGGAGCGCCGCCAGCCGAGCGCGAGGGCGATCAGGCCGATGGTGTTGCCGATCATGTCGGACCACATGATGTGCTGGTCGAAGGCCGTGAAGGCCTCGCTGTTCAGCCAGGACACGGCGCTCACTTCACGGTCTCCTTCTGGCCGGACTCCTTCTGGCCGGACCGGTCTGCGCCCATGAGCCGCTCGACGTACTTCGCGAGTACGTCCACTTCCAGGTTGACCTGGTCACCGGCCTGCTTGATGCCGAGGGTGGTGAGGTCGAGGGTGGTGGGGATGAGGCTGATGGTGAAGTAGTCGTCTCCGGCCTCGACGACGGTGAGGCTCACGCCGTCGACGGTGATGGAGCCCTTCTCGACGACGTAACGGGCGAGGTCCGCGGGGAGCGAGACCTTGACGATCTCCCAGTGCTCGGACGGCTCGCGGCCGGTGATCGTGCCGGTGCCGTCGACGTGCCCCTGGACGAGGTGTCCGCCGAGGCGGCCGCCGAGTGCCATGGGGCGCTCCAGGTTGACGCGGGAGCCGACGGTGAGGGCGCCGAGGCTGGAGCGCTTCAGCGTTTCGGCCATCACGTCGGCGGTGAACTCACCGTCCCCGCAGTCCACGACGGTGAGGCAGACGCCGTTGACGGCGATCGAGTCGCCGTGCTTGGCGTCCTCGGTGACCAGCGGCCCGCGCAGTCGGAAACGGGAGGCGTCACCGAGGTTCTCGACGGCGGTGACCTCACCCAGCTCTTCGACGATTCCGGTGAACACTCAGTGCTCCTTCGATACGGGGGTGGCGGGGACGGCGGTGATGCGCAGATCGGGGCCGACGCGGACGGTCTCGGTCACGTCGAGCCGCAACGCCTCGGTGATGGTGGTGATTCCGGCGTCGGCGAGGGCGGCGGGGCCCGCGCCGAGCAGTACGGGGGCGAGGTAACCAGTGACCGTGTCGACCGCCCCCGCGGCGACGAAGGCGCCGGCCAGCGTCGGCCCGCCTTCGAGGAGTACGGAGCGCACGCCGCGGGTGTGCAGGGCGGCGAGGAGCGCGTGGATGTCGAGTCCGGTGGCGGCGCGTGGCAGCCGTACGACGTCTGCTCCCGCTTCGGCCAGGTGCGCGGCGTCGGCGTCCTAGGCGACGGCGATCAGGGTGGGCGCGGCGTCGTCGAGGACGCGGGCGCCGGGCTTGACGGCGGTGGCGTTGGTGTCGACGACGACGCGCAGGGGCTGGCTGACGCCGTCCGTGTCCTCGGTACCGCGTACGGCAAGGTGCGGGTCGTCGGCGCGCATCGTGCCGGAGCCGACGATCACGGCGTCGGCCTCGGCGCGCAGCCGGTGGACGTCGGCGCGGGCCTCGGCGGAGGTGATCCAGCGGCTGGTGGAGTCGGCCGCGGCGATACGGCCGTCGAGCGTCGCGGCGTACTTCCACCGGACGTACGGGCGGCCGAGGCGTACGGACGTCAGCCAGGCGGCGTTGCCCGCCTGCGCCTCGTCGGCGAGCAGCCCGTGCTCCACCTGGACTCCGGCCGCGCGCAAGGTGTCCGCGCCGCCGGTGGCCTGCGGGTTCGGGTCGGCGACGGCGTAGACGACGCGGACGATTCCGGCGGCGACCAGGGCCTGGGCGCAGGGACCGGTGCGGCCGGTGTGGTTGCAGGGTTCGAGGGTGACGTACGCCGTACCGCCGCGCGCCCGCTCCCCCGCTTCCCGCAGGGCGTGACACCTCGGCGTGCGGGCCGCCCGCGCGCTGGTGGAATCCGGCGCCGGCGAGCTGCCCGTCGGCGTCCAGGACGACGCATCCGACGACCGGGTTGGGGCTGGTGGAACCGAGTCCACGGGCGGCGAGCGCGACGGCCCGGCGCATGGCGTTCGCGTCGGTCGTGGCTGCTTCGGCTGCGGTGGCCACCGGGTCCTCCTGCCTCTTCGGGCACGGACTCCGGGGCTGTCGATGACGACAGGAGCGGGAACAAACGCCAACGGGTACGGGGGCGCCGTAGCCGGAAAAAGAGGGGTCGCCCCTGGGGGACGAGCCGAACCGCCGACAGCGGCGTACCCATGACCTGTGACGGCCCGCCGCGCACTGCCTCCCATCCGGACTTTCACCGTCGGTACAGGAATTTCACCTGTTCAACCGGCCACTGGAGGTGACCGGGTCGCGGACTGTAACCGCCGGTTCGGAATTACACCGACCCCGGAGTGCGCTGCTGCTGGTACAGGGTCAGTGTGCCACGCCGGTGGAGTGCCATGCACACGATCGCCTGTGGTCCGACTCACAGCAATTGGTCCATACCTATTGACGCTCTGGTCTAGTCCTCTTAGCGTCTGCGTCACACGACGATCACCCCTCGTTCGTTGCGCCAGGCCGACCTCCCCAGGAGGAACAGACCGTGCTGTCCCCCACCCGAGCGAGAACCTCCCTGCTCGCCGCCGGCGCCACCGTCGCCGCACTTCTGATCAGTTCGCTCGCCGGAGGCGTCTCGCACGCCGCCGACCACGAGTCCTGCCGCCCCGACGGCCTGTACAAGACCCCGGGCGTCGACGTCCCGTACTGCGCGGCCTACGACGCCGAGGGCCGCGAGAAGATGGGCGCCGACCACCAGCGCCGCGTCATCGGCTACTTCACCGGCTGGCGTACGGGCAAGAACGGCGAGCCCGCCTACCTCGCCTCCGACATCCCGTGGGACAAGGTCACCCACCTCAACTACGCCTTCGCGCACATCGGGAGCGACCACAAGATCTCGGTCGGCTCCGACGGCGAGAAGAACGCCGCGACCGGGATGACCTGGCCGGGCGTGGCCGGTGCGGAAATGGACCCGGCGTACTCCTACAAGGGTCACTTCAACCTGCTGAGTAAATTCAAGAAGCAGCACCCGGATGTCAAGACGCTTGTCTCGGTGGGCGGTTGGGCCGAGACCGGCGGGTACTTCGCGGACAACGGCGACCGGGTGAATTCCGGCGGCTTCTATTCGATGGCGACGAACGCGGACGGCTCGGTCAACCAGGCGGGCATCGACACCTTCGCGGATTCGACGGTCGCGTTCATCAAGAAGTACGGCTTCAACGGCGTCGACATCGACTACGAGTACCCGACGACGATGAAGGACGCGGGCAACCCGCTGGACTTCTCCTACTCGAACGCGCGCCGGGCCGGGCTGGTCAAGGGCTACGCGGCGCTCATGAAGTCGCTGCGCGAGAAGCTCGACCGGGCGGGCGCCGCCGACGGCAGGCACTATCTGCTGACCGTGGCCGCGCCTTCGTCCGGCTATCTGCTGCGCGGGATGGAGACGTTCCAGGTCCAGAAGTACCTGGATTACGTCAACATCATGTCGTACGACCTCCATGGCGCCTGGAACGAATACGTCGGCCCCAACGCCTCGCTCTTCGACGACGGCAAGGACGCCGAACTGGCGGCGGCGGGCGTGTATTCGACGGCGCAGTACGGCGGGACCGGTTATCTCAATACCGACTGGGCCTATCACTACTTCCGCGGCTCCATGCCGGCCGGACGCATCAATATCGGCCTGCCCTATTACACCCGCGGACACAAGAACGTGCAGGGCGGGACGGACGGACTGTGGGGCAAGGCGCCCTCGACGAACTGTCCGGCCGGCGCGGGGCTGACCAAGTGCGGCGACGGAGCGTCCGGAATCGACAACCTGTGGCACGACAAGGACACGGCGGGCAAGGAGTCGCCGGCCGGGTCCAACCCGATGTGGCACGCGAAGAACCTGGAGAAGGGCGTCGTCGGGGACTACGTCACGCGGTACGGCTTCCCCGCCGACACTAGGCTGACCGGCACGTACGCCCGTAAGTACGACTCGACGCTCGTCGCGCCCTGGCTGTGGAACGCGGAGAAGAAGGTCTTCCTGTCGACCGAGGACGAGCAGTCGGTCAAGGCGAAGGCCGACTACGTGGTCGACAAGGGCATCGGCGGCACGATGGTCTGGGAGCTCGCGGGCGACTACGACTGGAACGCGGCCAAGGGCCAGTACGAGATCGGTGACTCGCTGACGACGGCGATGTACGAGAAGTTCAAGTCGGCCCCGCCGTACGGCGCGAAGCGCTCCACCGTCGAACTGCCGGCGAAGGCGCTGGACATCGGCGTGGACTTCGGACAGTTCCCGCTCGGAGACTCCAATTATCCCATCAGCCCCAAGCTGAAGATCACGAACAACTCGAAGGCGACACTGCCCGGCGGCACGGAGTTCCAGTTCGACTACGCGACCTCCGCACCCGCCAACGCCAAGGACCAGTCCGGCTTCAACACGAAGATCGTCCGCAGCGACCACACCGCCGCCAACAACATCGGCGGCCTCAGGAGCGACTACAACCGCGTCTCGCTGAAGCTGCCCGCCTGGCAGACGCTGGCGCCCGGCGCCTCGGTCGAGCTGGACTTCGTCTACTACCTGCCGACGTCGACCCCGTCCAACTGGACGGTGACCTTCGGCGGCCGGTCGTACGCCCTGACAGGGGACCTGGCGCGCGGTACGACGGTGGTGGACCCGGGGACGGGCCCCGGCCCCGGGCCGGACCCGAGCCCCACGCCGAGCCCGGGCGGGCCGTGCGCCGCGCCCGCGTGGAGCGCTTCGTCCGCGTACGGCAGCGGTACGACGGTCGCCCACAAGTCGCACCACTGGAAGTCCAAGTGGTGGACGAAGGGCGAAGAGCCGGGTACTACCGGTGAGTGGGGTGTCTGGCAGGACCTCGGAGCCTGCTGACCTGACCCCCAGTTGAACGCCCGGCGGCGGTGACCGGCCCTTCCCGCCGCCGGGTCCGTACTTCTCAGCTCTGAGGCGCGAATACGTCGTCCTGGGCCGCGTCCCGCGCCGCGAGCAGCGCGCCCTGGAGCACCGCCGCGTCGCCCAGCTCCCCGGCCCGCACCTCCGTGCGCAGCGGCGACATCGCGGCCAGCCTGTCGGCGACGCGGGCGGCGAGGGCCGCGCCGCCCGCGTGACCGCTCTCGCCGCCCAGGACCACGCAGCCCGGGTCGAGGATCGCGGTGACGGCCGCCGCGCCGACGGCCAGGTGGGCGGCGAGGGCGTCCAGGAACGGCTCGCCCGCCCGCCCCGCCGCGAGGGCCGCCCGTACACCGGCAGCGGCGGACGTGTCTCCTGCCGTCGGGATACCGTGCCGCGCGGCGAGTTCCCCGATCGCGACGGCGCCGGCCAGTGAGTGGAACCCACCGCCGCAGTCCGTCGCCGACGGCAGCCCCGCGGTGCCCGGCACCGGCAGGAAGCCGATCTCGCCCGCGCCGCCCGACGCGCCCCGGCGCAACTTGCCGTCAAGGACGAGCGCCGCGCCGACGCCATGGCCGAGCCGGAGCAGTACGAAGGTGTCGCGGTCGCGGGCCGCGCCGAGCCGCTGCTCCGCGACGGCGGCGAGGTTGGTCTCGTTCTCCACCAGCACCGTGGCGGGGAGCCGCTCCTGGAGGGCGGCGACCAGCCTGCGGTGCCAGGCGGGGAGGCCGGTGGTGGGGCGCAGTTCCCCGGTCGCCGGGTCGATCAGGCCGGGCGCGCCGATGCCGACGCTGTGCAGACGCCGTGCGCCGGCCTCGCGGGCGGTGCGCTCCAGGAGTGCCACCGCCTGCTCGACGGCGGGTTCGGTGCCGGTCGCGTCGCCGTCGATCGGCAGCGTCGCCTCGGCGAGGGTCGTACCGACCAGGTCGGCCACGACGACGGAGACCCCTTGGGTCCGTACGTCGAGCGCGGCGAGGTGCGCGCGGTCCGCGACGATCCCGTACAGCCGGGCATTGGGGCCGCGGCGCTGCGCTCCGGTCTCCCCCACGACGGTGATCAGGCCCGCGCCCTGGAGCCGTTCGACCAGGTCGGCGACGGAGGGGCGGGAGAGTCCGGTCAGTGTCTTGAGCTGTCCTGCCGTCAACGGGCCCTCGTCCTGGAGCAGCTTGAGGGCGAAGCGGTCGTTGATGGCCCGGGCGGTGCTCGGTGAGGCGGGCATGCCACGGATCCTCTCAGATGTGTCGCCCTATTTATCAGGCAGGCTTCCTGATATTTTCCTCCGGCACGCTGGAAGTGAGGGGCGAACGGGGAGGGCGCGACGCATGACGGGCGAAATGGTCTTCGGTCAGCGGGAGTTGAAGCGGGCACGGTACGCCGTGGCCGCCGTCTTCTGTGTGCACGGGGCGGTCACCGGCAGCTTCGCCACCCGTATCCCGTGGATCGTGGACCACACGGGTGTCAGCGCCGGTCAGCTCGGGCTCGCGCTGGCCTTCCCGGCGATCGGCGCGTCGGTGGCGATGCCGCTGGCCGGTGCGATCAGCCACCGGTTCGGGGCGCGGGGCGCTCTGCGCGGGCTGCTGGTGCTGTGGACGCTCGCGCTGACGCTGCCCGCGCTGGCGCCGAACCTGCTGACGCTGTGCGCCGCGCTGTTCGTGTACGGCGCTACGGCGGGGATGTCGGACGTCGCGATGAACGCGCTCGGTGTCGAGGTCGAGAACAGGCTCGACAAGTCGATCATGTCCGGGCTGCACGGCATGTGGAGTGCGGGCGCGCTGATCGGCTCGGCGGCGGGAACGCTCGCCGCGCACCTGGGCAGCGACGCGCGGCTGCACCACGCACTGGCCGCCGTCGCGCTGACCGTGCTCGGGCTCGTCGCCTGCCAGGGGGTCATCGACCTGCGCAGCGCACCGGACGCCGAGGCTCCGCCGCGTTTCGCGCTGCCGCCGAAGTCGGCATTGGTGATCGGCGCGATCGGGTTCTGCGCGGTCTTCGCGGAAGGCGCGAGCCTGGACTGGTCGGCGGTCTACCTGCGGGACGTGCTGGACACCTCGCCGGGCGTCGCGGCCGCGTCGACGACCGCGTTCGCGCTGACGATGGCGGTTGCGCGGCTGGCCGGGGACCGAGTGGTCGACCGGTTCGGTCCGGTGCGTACGGTCCGGGTGGGCGGCGTCGCGGCGACGGCCGGTGGCGTACTGGTCGTCGCCGCGCACCGTCCGGAGCTCGCCATGGCCGGCTTCGCGCTGATCGGGCTCGGCGTCGCGGTGGTCGTACCGCTGGCGTTCGCCGCGGCGGGGCGCTCCGGGCCGAACCCGAGCCAGGCGATCGCGGGCGTCGCGACGATCACGTACACCTCCGGCCTGATCGCCCCGTCGGCGATCGGCGCGGTCGCGGACGCGACGTCGCTGGTGGTGTCCTTCGGGGTGGTGACAGTGCTGGCGGCCGGGCTGGTGGTGGGAGCGGGGGTACTGCGCGGCGCGGGCCGGGTCTCGGCGGGCAGCGGGAGCGACGCCCCTGCCGGGACGACCGCGACGAAGGGCTAGTGGGCGGTTCGCCGCGCGGGCTTCTTTCCCCTACCCGCCCCCTTTCCCGGCAGTGACATTTCGCGGCTCCGCCGCGTGGGGCGCAGCCCCCAGCTGCGCCCACCCCGGCACTCCAGCCCCTCCGGCGTTTGAGGAGCGGGATCTGGGGCGGAGCCCCAGTTCGGGAAGGGGCGGGTAGGGGAAAGCCCCGCGCAGCGGCCGGTCCGTACGTCACCCCGCCTCACCCGCCCCCGCCCGGCCAGAGCGGATTCTTTTCGGCCTTAGCATGGCTTGGATCATTTTTGACCGAATCTGGATGTACTGGAGCCTCAATGAACCTCGGGGTGCGCTGGACCCTGCACGGCGACGGGCGGACCCCCGCCCCCGGAGCCGTCGTACGGCCCGACGAGCGCCTCTCCTGGCCCCGTACGGCCGGGCTCGGCGCCCAGCACGTGGTGGCCATGTTCGGGGCGTCGTTCGTCGCTCCGGTGCTCATGGGGCTCGACCCCAACCTCGCCATCATGATGTCCGGCGTCGCCACGGTCATCTTCCTGCTGGCCACCCGCGGCCGGGTGCCGAGCTACCTCGGCTGCTCGCTCTCCTTCGTCGGCGTGGCCGCCACGATCCGCGCCTCCGGCGGTGACAGCGCCACCGTCACCGGCGCGGTCCTCGTCGTCGGCGCGACGCTCTTCCTCGCCGGTCTCGCCGTACAGAAATTCGGCGCCCGCATCATCCACGCCGCGATGCCACCGGTCGTCACCGGTGCGGTCGTCATGCTGATCGGCTTCAACCTGGCCCCGGTCACGGCGTCGACGTACTGGCCGCAGGACCAGTGGACGGCCCTGCTGGTGATGCTCTTCACCGGGCTGGCCGTGGTCTGCCTGCGCGGTTTCTTCTCCCGCGTCGCGATCTTCCTCGGCCTGCTCTTCGGGTACGCCGTCTCCTGGGTCTTCGACCGGATCTTCGGCAAGATCCACTCGCCCATGGGCGGTCCGGAGGCCGTCGACCACTGGCGGCTCGACCTCTCGGCGGTCGGGCAGGCCGACTGGATCGGCCTCCCCTCCTTCCACGCGCCGAGCTTCGAGTGGTCGGCGATCCTCGTCGCGCTGCCCGTCGTCATCGCTCTGATCGCGGAGAACGCCGGGCACGTCAAGGCCGTCGGCGAGATGACCGGCGACTCCCTCGACGACAAGCTCGGCACCGCCATCGCCGCCGACGGCGCCGCGTCCATGCTGTCCACCGCCGTCGGCGGACCGCCCAACACGACGTACTCCGAGAACATCGGCGTCATGGCGGCCACCCGCGTCTACTCCACCGCCGCCTACTGGGCCGCCGCCGGTTTCGCGCTGCTCTTCGGCCTCTGCCCGAAGTTCGGCGCGGTGGTGGCCGCCATTCCCGGCGGCGTACTCGGCGGGATCACCGTCATCCTGTACGGCATGATCGGCCTGCTCGGCGCCCAGATCTGGCTGAACGCCCGCGTGGACCTGCGCAATCCGCTGAACCTGGTGCCGGCCGCCGCGGGCATCATCATCGGCGTCGGCGGCGTCAGCCTGAAGATCACGGAGAACTTCGAGCTCAGCGGTATCGCGCTCGGCACGATCGTCGTGATCACCGGCTACCACGCGCTCCGCGCTCTCGCCCCCGCCCATCTCAAGGAGCAGGAGCCGCTGCTGGACGCGGGCACGTCGACGTACGACACCACCAAGAGCCGGTAGGCGTCGGCCGGTTGGGCGCCGGCGCGGGCGGTCATCAGCTTCAGCTCAGCGCCTCCGGGCCGGCCCGGCTTCAGTCGCCCCGCGCCAGCTGATAGGCGTAGTCCGGTGTGAACGTACCCGCCGCTCCCTTGCAGCCGTCCGACTCCCCCGGCAGCTTGATCCAGAGGTAGGCGTCGACCCGCGCCTCGCCGGTCCGGGTCGTCGGTGCCCGGCCGAGGGCGCGGCCCGCCGGGTCGCACCACTGCCCCTCGGCCGGCGGGCCGTTGCCGTTCCTGCTGGTGTCGATGACCGCGCCAAGACCCGCCGGGCCGCCGAGCGCGGCCAGCACGCGCCGGGCGTAGGCGGCCTCGTCGGCGGTGCGGTGGAAGTTGGAGACGTTGGTGAAGATGCCGTCGCTGTCCGACCTGGCGCCCGCCGCGCGCAGGGCGGCGGCCTGTTTCCCGGCCGGGTGCCAGCCGGAGTGGCCCGCGTCGAAGTAGACCTTCGCCCGCGGGTTCGCGGCGTGCAGGGTGCGGCCCGCGCGTGCCAGCGAGGCGAAACGCGCCTGCCGTTCACCGTCGGAGAGGCAGTCGGACAGGGCGATCGAGTCGGGCTCCAGGATGACGATGACCTCGCCGCCGCCGAGCCCCGCCGCGAAGTCCCCGATCCAGTCGTCGTACGCCGCCAGGTCCGGCGCACCGCCCTGCGACGCGCCTCCGCAGTCGCGGTCTGGTATCGCGTACGGCACGAGGACCGGGATCCGCCCCGCCGTCGCCGCGGCCGAAGTCACGGACCTCACCTGTGCGGTGACGGCGCCCGGGTTGTACGCCGCGAACCAGACGGCGGCGGGCTGGTCGGCTATCCGGTTCTTGATGAGCGGGTGCCTGGGGTCGTCGCGGTTCGCCCTGACCCAGTCGAGGACCTGGGACTCCGGGTGCCGGTAGAGGGCGGCGGCGCCCGGCGGGGAGGACGGCGGCCGCGCCGAAGGCTCCCGTGCGGGCCTGCCCGACGACGGCTCGGCGCGCTTCGACGCCGGACGCGAGGGCGACGGACGCGAGGGCGAGGGCGTGGCCGTGCGCGACGCGGGCACCGAGGCCTGCGTGGAAGGCGTCGCCGAAGGGCTCGGCCGCGCGGTTAGCGGCCCCGGCACCGGCGTTCTGCTCGTCTGCGGCCTTGCGCTGTTCCTGTGGTCCCCCTCGCCCGTCACCGCGGACAGCACGCCCGTCACCGTACCGACGGCCACGACCGCCGAAGCCGCGAAGGCCATCGCGTTGCGGCGTTTGGCGCGCCGCCGCTCGGCGCGCTCGATCCGGCGCTGCGCACGTAAACCTGACACCCTGGTCTCTCCCCCCGGATGGCCGATCCCCCGGCGCCTGTGACGCGGTTCGTTCCCCCGTTCTGGGGAAGCCCGCATCTACGGCGCCCGGTGAAAAGCCTAGGGCTGCGACGCTGCCCGTATGGCGCAGATCGAGCACTTCCCAGCTCAGACGGACCGCTCCCGGACCTCGGTCGACACTGTCGTGGCGCGGATGCGTTCCTTCCGCTGCGACTGGCCGCCGTCGGACGGTCTCGCGGTCTTCAACCGCGTCTATCTGGCGGTCACCGAGGAGATCGACCGGCGTATCGACGGCGGCCTGTTCCCCGACGCCCGCACCGCCGCCACCCTCGATGTGCTCTTCGCCGAGCGCTACCTGACCGCCGTCGACGCCTCGTCGGCCGGGCGCCGGGGGCCCGCCTGCTGGCGGCCGCTGCTGCAGTACCGGCGCCATCCGGGCGTACGGCCGCTGCAGTTCGCCCTCGCCGGGATCAACGCGCACATCGGGCACGATCTCGCGCTTGCCGTGGTCGACACCTGCCATGCGCTCGGTTGCCGGCCGGCCGACCTGGAGGGGGACTTCGACCGGGTGGGCGACACACTCGTGGCGCTGGAGGAGCGCATCCGCGAGGAGCTGATGCCGGGCCCCGATCTGCTGGAGATCGCCGATCCGCTGACGCATCTGCTCGGCTCGTGGAGCCTGGAACGGGCCCGCGACGCCGCCTGGTCCGCCGCCCGGCTCCTGTGGGGTCTGCGCGAACTGCCCGAGCTGGCCGAGGACTTCACGCAGCGACTGGACGCGGGGGTGGGACTGGTCGGCCGGATGCTGCTGACCCCGCTGCCCGGCGGCGACTGATCCCCGGCCCGTGGCGCGGCCCCCGGTGAAGCCGCGGTGAACAGCGTCCGTCGGCCGGCCCGAGCCCGCGTTCCCGCCCCGCGCCTCGCCCTACCCTGACCCGCACAAGCGCGCGAACAGGCGTGCGCCGGCCGGCTGGGCGAGGACACAGGTGGAGTGGTTGAACCCCGAGAACGTCGTAGCGCTGATCACCGCCGTGGTCGGCGTGGCGGCCGCTGTCGGCCCCTTCTGGTACGAGCGCCGGGTCCCTCGCCGCAAACGCATCGGCTACCGGGTGCAGATGGACACCCCCATAGGCGGCGACGCGCAGGGCGGTCACGACACCGTGCGGCTCGGCCTGTTCGACGACTCCCCCGACATGTCCAACGCCACCCTCGTCCTGCTCCGTATCGAGAACGACGGCGCGCAGGGCATCTCGGCCACCGACTACACCGGACCCGACACCCACGGCCTCACCGTCCACTTCACCGACCACACGGTCCGAGGCGTCGCGGTCACCCAGCCCAACCCCGAACACGCCCACCTGATGGCGCACTTCACTCCCGAAGCCGGCATGCGGCACCACCAGAACCGGGTCCACCTGCCGAAGGTGCCGCTGAACCGGGGCCAGCACTACAAACTCCTCGTACTGCTCGGCGGAGGCGGCGTCGGCAGTACGGTCCGGGTGACGGGCGGCATCCAGGACGGCGCGGTGATGCCCAACGAGAGCACCACGCCGGACGACAAGCCGCCGCTCTTCAGCAGACCGGCCCGCGCCCTCATCCTCGCGCTCGCCGTCTGCGTCATCGCCCTCGCGACCCTCACCGTCGTACGCGACGACCAGGCCCCGCCGCCCATGGGCTGCGCCACCGGAGAGCTGACCGTCACCGGCTCGACCGCCTTCACGCCGGTCGCCGGGGAACTGGCCGAGAAGTACCAGGCGGAATGCCCCGGCTCGAAGATCACCGTGGACACGCACGGCAGCACCGCCGGAATCCGCGCGCTCGACGAGGCGGGCAGCGCCGCCGAGGACGGGTCGCCACCCCTCATCGCGCTCTCCGACGGCCGCAAACCGAACGGTTATCCCCAGTTGCGCGAGAGCCGGGTGGCCGTGTCCGCCTTCGCCCTGGTGCTCAATGACCAAGTACCGCTCAAGGGCCTGACGACCGCGCAGGTACGGAGGCTGTACGCCGGCACCGTCCGCAACTGGAAGGAGCTCGGCGGGCCCGATCTACGGGTCCGCCTCGTCAGCCGGGACGCCAACTCCGGTACCCGGCAGGTCTTCCAGCGCCGAGTGCTGGGCACGGGAGAGCCCGCCAACTCCTCCCAGGACTGCGCCGGCAGGGACGACGGTCGGGCCGGTGTCATCCGCTGCGAGCTCGACTCGACCGAGCAGGTGCTGGCCAAGGTGGCCTCGGTCCCCGGCGCCCTCGGCTACAGCGAACTGCGCTCGGGGTCCGGTGCCGGCCCCAAGGGCCTGCACCGCCTGCGCCTGGACGGCCGCGAGCCGAGCATCGAGGACATCGGGACCAGCGGATACCCGTACCACGAGATCGAGTACGCCTACACGTACGGCAGCCCGCCCGCCGACTCGCTGGTCTCCAGCTTCCTCGTCTACATGACACTCGGCAGCGGCCAGGGCATCATCCGCACGCACGGCCATCTGCCGTGCGCGGCGCCGGAGGCGGCGAAGCCCTGCGCCGGCGGGCAGGCGACAGGGCGGGTGTGATGACCGCCAGAGGCCGGCCGGATCGCGGCCGGCCCCTGGCGGTACGTTCTGCGGTCCCCCTGGTCAGTCCTCCGGCAGCTCGACCGGGGCGATCTCGTCGTAGAGGTCGCCGGGGCCCGGGTTCGTCGGGTCGGTCGTACCGCCGAAGTGGTGCATGACGCCCCACACCGCGTTCAGCGCGGTCTGCACGGCGCCCTCGGCCCACCCGGCCGTCCAGGAGATGTCGTCGCCCGCGAGGAAGATACCGCGCTTGTCCTCGGGGAGGCGGTCCTGCATGAAGTGGGTGAACAGGCGGCGCTGGTAGCGGTAGTGGCCGGGCAGGTTCGCCTTGAACGCGCCCATGAAGTACGGCTCGTTCTCCCACGACACGGTGACCGGGTTGCCGATGATGTGGCGGCGGATGTCGACCTTCGGGTAGATCTCGCCGAGGGACTTCAGCATGACTTCCATCCGCTCGTTCGCGGACAGCGGCAGCCACTTGAGGCTGTCGTCGCACCACGTGTACGAGAGGCAGATGGTGGCCGGCTTGTCCGGGCCGTCGTCCAGCAGGTACGTACCGCGCGTCATCCGGTCGGTGAGCGTCATCGACATGACGTCCCGGCCGGTCTCCTCGTCCTTGTCCAGCCAGAACGGCCGGTCGACCGGCACGAACAGCTTGGACGACTCCATGTAGTGGGTGCGCTCCATCGCCGTCCAGTGGTCGATGGGGAACAGCGAGTCGTCACAGGTGATCTTGGAGAGCAGCATCCAGGACTGCGCGGTGAAGATCGCCGCCGGGTACGTCCGGATGTCGCCGGAGGCGTCGGTGACGGTGATCCGGTTGCCGGCGGTGCGGTGCAGCCGCGTCACGGCGGGCTTGGGCTCGCCCTCGTGGAGGGACTTCAGCGACGTACCGAGCGGCCAGTGCACGAGCTTGACCGGCTCGCGCTCCCAGAGCCGGACGGGGAGCTGCTGGCTGCCGCCGACGATGCCGCGGTGGTGGTCGTCCGCCTCGGTGTAGACGACGCGCAGGATCTCGAGGATCGAGTTGGGGAAGTCGGTGTCCCAGCCACCCGTACCGAAGCCGACCTGGCCGAAGATCTCGCGGTGCCGGAAGGACTTGAAGGCCTCGGACTCGCAGAGAAAGCCGTAGAAGGTCTGGTTGTCGAGCTTCTCGACGAGCTTGGCCCAGATCTCACGGATGCGCGGTACGTCGCGCTCCCGCATGGCCTGGTTCATGTCGGAGAAGTCGGCGCCCTCTTCGAGGCAGGCGTTCCAGGCGTTCATCACGTCGCGGTAGACCTGCGGCAGGTCGTCGACGGTGACGGCGTAGTGCGACTCGCCCTTGAGGTCGACGACGGTCGACGGCGTCTCGGGAGCGAGGGGGTTCGGGAACGCCTTGGTCTCCAGCCCCACCAGGTCGATGTAGTGCTGGAGCGCCGTGGAGGACGGCGGGAAGCGCATCGCGCCCATCTCGGCGGTCAGGGACTCGTCGCAGCCCTCGAAGCCGACGGTGCGCAGCCGGCCGCCGATCTGGTCGGCCTCGTAGACGACGGGCTTGAGGCCCATCTTCATCAGCTCGTACGCCGCGATGATGCCGGACAGGCCGCCGCCGATGACCGCGACCTCGGTGCCGTGCTCGGTCGCCGGTATCTGGCCGAGGCCGGCCGGGTGCGCGAGGAAGTCGTCGTACGCGTAGGGGAAGTCCGGACCGAACATGGTGATCGGCGGCTGCGCGTCGGTGTGCTGGACGGCTGTGGGCACCGTGGACGTCATGGGGTACGGACTCCTTGCAAAGCGGGAAGAAAAGGGGGCGAGGCCGGGGAGGGCGTCAGATCAGCGACGCGTACAGGCCGGGGCGGCGGTCGCGCAGGTACGGGTTGTTCTCGCGCGAGGCCCGCAGGAACTCGGGGTCGGCGTCACCGAACACCAGCTCCTCGCCGCGCCCGGCGCGGGCACGGGAGGCCCCGTCGGGACCGGCCAGGCAGCTCAGCCCGACGAACTCGAACTCGCCTTCGGGGCCGGTCCGGTTCACGTACGCGACGTACATCTGGTTCTCGAAGGCCCGGACGGGCACGACGTTCTCGGCCACGAACTGGAACGGGTGCATCTGTGCGGTGGGCACCAGCAGCAGGTCGGTGCCCGCGAGCGCGTGGGCGCGGACGTTCTCCGGGAATTCGACGTCGTAACAGATCATGAGGCCGATGGTCAGGCCACCGAGCTCGGCCTGGACGACCGCGTCCTTGCCGGGGGTGAACCACTCCTGCTCGAAGCAGCCGAAGAGGTGCGTCTTGCGATAGTTCGCGAGCCGCGCGCCGTCGGGCCCGATGAGCTGGGCGGAGTTGTACACGACGTCCCCGTCGCGCTCCGGGTAGCCGTAGTGGACGGCGAGTCCGTGGCGTACGGCGATGTCCGCGACTGCGTCGGCGGCCTCTCCGTCGGCGGGCTCGGCCAGCCGGTGCACGTCGGCGCCGATGGCGTAGCCGGTCAGGAACATCTCCGGGCAGACCAGCAGCCCGGCCCCGGCAGCCGCCGCACGGCCCGCGGCCTCGTCGAGGGCCTTGAGGTTCTCGTCGACGGACCCGGGACGGCCGGAGCTCTGGAGGAGTGCGGTGCGCAACGGCGGCATGGCTGACCTCGGGCAGGTGGGGAGGGGTGTGCGGGAGACGTAATGACGGTACGTTCCACGCTCGTACCGGGACAAGGCGCGACCGTTGCGGACCGACCGTCGATCCGTTGCGCAATCGGGGCGGGCGACGGTGATTCATTGCGCGTACGCCGATGAGTCCGAGGTCGTACGGTCCGTAAGCCTGCCGGAGCACCCCTGGGCGGGGCCTCCCGCCCCCCTGCGCTCCGTACCCCTACGCCGGCGACCCCGACGAGAAGCGCCTCAGCAGCGGCGAAAGCACCAGCACCGACTTCGTCCGCTCCACAAACGGCTCCCCCGCGATCCGCTCCAGCACCCGCTCGAAGTGCCGCATATCGGAGGCGAAGATCTGAACGACGGCGTCCGCGTCACCGGTGACGGTCGACGCGGACACCACCTCGGGGTAGCGCGACAGGCCACGACGGATGTCCTCGGGGGACGTGTTGTGGCGGCAGTACATCTCGATGAAGCCCTCGGTTTCCCAGCCGAGCGCCGCCGGGTCGACACGGACGGTGAAGCCGGTGATGGCGCCTTCCGCCCGCAGCCTGTCCACGCGCCGCTTCACAGCGGGCGCGGACAGGCCGACCTCGGAGCCGATGTCCGCGTAGGAGCGGCGGGCATCCTCGGCGAGGGCGTGGACGATGCGTTCGTCGAGATCGTTCAGTCGCACGGGGGGTGAATCACTTCTATTCAGCGACCTCCGCGGCCGAAGCGGTCACGGCGGCCACACTGGCCAGACTGGAGCGGCGCAAGCCGTAGAAGAAGTAGAACACGAGCCCCGCGACCATCCAGCCACCGAAGTAGACCCACGTCTTGCCGGGCAGGCTGTACATCATGTATGCGCAGAAGGCGAAGCCCAGGATCGGCGTCACCGGGAACAGCGCCACGCGGAAGGTGCGCGGCATGTCCGGACGCTTGTACCGCAGGATCACCACGGCGACATTCACCAGGGCAAAGGCGAACAGCGTGCCGATGCTGGTGGCGTTGGCCAGCTCGCCGAGCGGGATGAAGGCCGCGAGGACGCCGCAGAAGAGCGACACGATCACCACGTTGGCCTTCGGCGTGCCGGTGCGCGCGTCGACCTTGGCGAAGACCTTGGGGACGAGGCCGTCGCGCGACATCGCGAAGAGGATGCGGGTCTGGCCGTACAGCACGGCGAAGACGACGCTCGCGATGGCCACGACAGCGCCGGCGGCGAGGACGACGCCCCAGAAGCTGTGACCCGTGACGTCCTTCATGATCTGCGCGAGGGCCGCCTCGGTGCCTTCGAAGTCCTGCCACGGCATGGCGCCGACGGCGACCAGGGCGACGAGGCAGTAGAGCACGGTGACGATCAGCAGCGACAGCATGATCGCGCGCGGCAGGTCCTTCTTCGGGTTCTTGGCTTCCTCACCGGCGGTGGAGGCAGCGTCGAAGCCGATGTACGAGAAGAACAGGGTGGCCGCGGCGGCGCTGATTCCGGTGACGCCGAGCGGGGCCAGGGGGGCGTAGTTGCCCGCCTTGATGCCCATGAAGCCAATGGCGCAGAAGAGCACCAGCGTGGCGATCTTGATCATGACCATGATCGTGTTGACGCGGGCGCTCTCCTTGGCGCCACCCATCAGGAAGACCATGGCGAGCAGGATGACGACGAGCGCCGGCAGGTTGATGAAGCCGCCCTCACCGAGCGGGGCGGAGACGGACTCGGGGATGGTGATGCCGATCGTGCCGTCGAGCAGCTCATTGAGGTACTCGCCCCAGCCGACGGCCACGGCCGCGACGGACACGCCATACTCCAGCACCAGACACCAGCCGCAGATCCATGCGATGACTTCGCCCATGGTTGCGTACGAGTAGGAGTACGAGGAGCCGGACACCGGTATGGATCCGGCCAGTTCCGCGTAGGAGAGCGCCGAGAAGAGGGCGGTGAGTCCGGCGATGACGAACGAGATCGCGACGGCGGGGCCGGCCAGCGGGGTGGCCTCACCGAGCACGACGAAGATCCCGGTGCCGAGCGTGGCACCGATGCTGATCATCGTCAGCTGCCACATGGTGAGCGAGCGGCGGAGCGAACCGCCCTCGCCCTGGCCGCCCTCGGCGACGAGCTGCTCAACGGGCTTGCGCCGCATCAGCCGGCTGCCAAGCGGCGGACGCTCAGATTCCGGTTGGGGAGTGACGGGTGGCGCTGCGTCCAACACTGGGGTGGCTCCTTATCGCTGCCGATCGGGAAGGCGGCGACCGCAGCGGTTCACTCGGGGCGTAAGAAATCAGCCCGGAGCTCGGGAACCGCCGAGCAGGCGGTCCCCGCCACTCCACGTACAGCGCGAAGCCTACGAGGTGTGCGTTCACATGCGTAATGCAGCAACCTTGCGTACCGACGGCCGATCATTGCGCACAACTCCGACACGTGACTCTTCGTTGCGCCCGACCTTTCGATATCCCTTTTGTCCGGTACGACGGACATCCTGTGACCGGCGTACGCACACCGGCGACCGGAGGCGATCATGACGACAACAGACCGGGCAGCCGACGCAGACCTGACGGGCTCGTCGGGATGGCTGGATCCCGCCCCCTACCTCCGCGGCGTCGCCTGGCGCGACGACGGCCGCCCCGTGCGCGCCGATCCCGCCGACCTGGACCGGCTGCCGTGGGACACCGCCGAGCGCGCCGCGGTCCCCGTCGGCGTACGGCTGGAGTTCACGGCGCGGGGCGCCACCGCCGTCGACATCCGCTACCGCGCCGCCCTCCCCACCCGCGCCGACGAGCTGCGCGACCTCGCGCACACCTTCGCGCTGTGGCACGACGGCGCCCTCGTGACGGAGGTCACCGAGGCCCCGGAGCGGGAGACGGTCGTACGGATCGGGCTGCCGGACCGGCGCGGACGGTTCACCGTCCACCCGCCGGAGAGCCAGTGCCCCGAGATCCTGGGCCTGCGTGCGGTCGGCGGCTCCATCGCGCCCGCCCCGCCGCAGCCGCGCTGGCTGGTGCACGGCGACTCCATCACCGAGGGCTGGTGGTCCACCCGCCCCGCCCACGCCTGGCCGGCGGCCGCGGGCCGGGCGCTCGCCCTGGACGCGGTGAACCTCGGCCACGCCGGCGCCGGCCGCGGCGAACTGGCCGTCGCCCAGCAGATGGCGGGCCTCCCGGCCGACGTCCTGACCCTCGCCTTCGGCACCAACTGCTGGTCCCGCACCCCGTTCTCGGCGCCCCTGCTGTACGAGACGGTCCGGGCCTTCGTCGGCCTCGTACGCCAGGGTCATCCGGACACCCCGATGCTCGTCCTCTCCCCCGTCCTGCGCCCCGAGGCGGAGCGGACGCCCAACGCCCTGGGCGCCACCCTCGCCGACCTCCGCACAGCCCTGGAGGAGGGCACGCGGGCCCGCGTGGCCGCGGGCGACGACCGGCTGGCGCTGCTCCCCGGCAGGGACATCCTCGGCCCGGAGCACCTGGCGGACGGGCTGCACCCGAACGACACGGGCCACGCCCTCATGGCCGAGGCGGTCACCGCCGCCCTGCGTGGGACGGGCTTCGTCACGCCGTCGGACAGGCCCTAGCCCCGCGCGCTGTTCGCCCACGGCGTGAGTACCGGTGGGGCCAGAGGGTCATGGGACGGCGAAGGGCGGGTAAGTGAGCCATTGCTGACTGAGGAGCCGCCCATGGTTGTCCTGGACTCACCCCTGGAAGACAGCGCGACGGCCCGGGAGGCCGCCGCCGACTACGTCGCCCGGCACTGCCCCTGGGCGGACCTCGACGCTGTGCTGCTCGTGGTCAGCGAGCTGGTGGCCAACGCCGTGCGGCACACCTCCGGCTGGTGGCGGCTCACCCTCCTCGCGGGACGCGAGGAGCTGGTGGTGGAGATCGACGACTCCAGCGACCAGCCGCCCGTGCCCCGGGAACCGGTCGGGGGCGGCGGCGGGTTCGGCTGGCACATGGTGCAGCGGCTCGCGGGCCGGGTCGAGGTCCGCCCCCTGCCCGAGGGCAAGCGGGTACGGGCGATCTGGCCGCGCCCGGCCGAGGCGAAGGCGAAGGCGAACTAGGCGACGCCCACACACGAGCTGGACGCCCACACACCAGCGGCCGGTCCCCGCACGAGCGGGAACCGGCCGGATGGTGACCACTGCCGGAGCGTCAGCTCCAGCTGGCGTGCAGCGGCTTGCCCTCGGCGTAACCGGCGGCGCTCTGCACCCCGACGATCGCCTTCTCGGCGAACTCCTCCAGGGAGCTCGCACCGGCGTACGTGCACGAGGAGCGGACACCCGCGATGATCGAGTCGATCAGGTCCTCGACGCCCGGACGGGTCGGGTCGAGGAACATGCGCGAGGTGGAGATGCCCTCCTCGAAGAGCGCCTTTCGCGCCCGGTCGTACGCCGACTCCTCGCTCGTACGGTTGCGCACGGCGCGCGCGGAGGCCATGCCGAACGACTCCTTGTACGCGCGGCCGTCGGCCGAGTGCTGGAGGTCGCCGGGCGACTCGTACGTACCGGCGAACCAGGAGCCCACCATGACGTTGGACGCGCCCGCGGCGAGCGCCATCGCGACGTCACGCGGGTGACGGACACCGCCGTCGGCCCAGACGTGCTTGCCGAACTTCTTGGCCTCGGCCGCGCACTCCATGACGGCGGAGAACTGCGGGCGGCCCACGCCGGTCATCATGCGGGTGGTGCACATGGCGCCGGGGCCCACACCGACCTTGATGATGTCCGCGCCGGCCTCGATGAGGTCGCGCACGCCCTCGGCGGCGACGATGTTGCCCGCGACGATCGGGACCTGCGGGTCGAGCGCCCGCACGGCCCTGACCGCGGCGATCATCGACTCCTGGTGACCGTGCGCGGTGTCCACGACGAGGGTGTCCACACCGGCGTCGAGGAGCTGCTTGGCCTTGCCCGCGACGTCGCCGTTGATGCCGACCGCGGCCGCGATGCGCAGCTTGCCGTCGGCGTCGGTGGCGGGCGTGTAGAGGGTCGCGCGCAGGGCGCCCTTGCGGGTCAGGACACCGGCGAGGCGGCCGTCCTTGTCGACGGCGGGCGCGTACTTGTGGTTGGCGGCGTCGAGCCGGTTGAAGGCCTCGCGCGGGTCGATGCCGGCGTCCAGCAGGACCAGGTCGCGGGTCATGACCTCGGACAGCTGCGTGAAGCGGTCGACGCCGGTCAGGTCGTGGTCGGTGACGACACCGACGGGACGGCGCTCGGCGTCCACGACGACGCCCGCGCCGTGCGCGCGCTTGGACAGCAGCGACAGCGCGTCGGCGACGGTCTGCGAGGGGGTCAGGACGATCGGGGTGTCGAGCACGAGGTGGCGGGACTTCACCCAGGAGACGACCTCGGTGACGACATCGATCGGAATGTCCTGCGGAATGACGACGAGCCCGCCGCGGCGGGCCACGGTCTCGGCCATCCGGCGGCCGGCGATCGCGGTCATGTTCGCGACGACCAGCGGGATGGTGGTGCCGGAGCCGTCGGGCGACGTGAGGTCCACGGCCTGACGGGAGCCGACGGCCGAACGGCTCGGCACCATGAATACGTCGTCGTACGTGAGGTCGTACGGCGGCTTCAGATCGTTGAGGAAACGCACGTGCTGAACATCCCAGTCGTTCGGAGTTGGCCCCCGGGCATTTCAGCCGGGGAAAAACGCACGTACTTCAGTGTCCCATGCCCATGCCGATACACCCTCCAGGCCGATCGTCCAGGCCACAGGGGGTGCACTCGTCGGATCCTCCGAAGCGAAGGGGCCGTGCTCAGAAGGTGCCGCGCTCAGCGGCCGCCATCGACGCCGCTCAGTCGTCAGGGTCTGCCCGGTCCAGCGCGGGCCGCGGCGCCGTGCCCGTCTCGCTCAGCAGAAAGTCGGCCGCGGCGGTGTCCGTGACCAGGCTGGTGACCAGGCCCGATCTGAGTACGGCGTCGATGGCGGCCGCCTTGCGCAGTCCGCCCGCGATGGCCACCACCTCGGGGATACGCCGCAGCCGGTCCGCCTCGACGGTGATGCACCGCTCGCCCAGGTCGCGCCCGACCCGGCGGCCCTCGGCGTCGAAGAGGTGCGCGGACATCTCGGCGGCGACCCCCAGGGAGGCGTAGTGCGCGCGCTCCTCGTCGGAGAGCATGTCGTGGACGGTCGAGATGCCCGGTTCCCACGAGCCGATGGACACGGCCGCGACGGTGACCTTGTCGAAGTACTCGAAGGCGCGTGCGATGCCGGTCTGGTTGCGCAGCGCCGCCGCGGTCGCCGGGTCGGGCAGCAGCATCGGCGCGTAGATCGGGTGCGCCTCGCCGCCGGACACCTGCGCCGCGCGCCGTACGGCTTCCACGGATCCGCGCTCCGCCGTCCCCGCGTCGTACACACCGGTCAGCTGGACGACCGTGCACGGCGGCAGCTGGTGCAGGGCGGCCGCCATGTGGATCGTGGAGCGGCCCCACGCCAGGCCCAGTACGTCACCCTCGTTCACCAGCTCGCCGAGGAGGTCGGCGGCGACCTCGCCCAGGTTCTCCGGGTCGGTGGGCGCGCTGCCGGCGAAACCGGGAGATCCGGGGAGGGCGTCCTCGGTGGCGTCGGCCGGGGATTCGACGACGACCGCGTGCCGCAGGCCGTAGCGAGCGCGCAGCGCGTCGGAGCGCTCCGCGTCCAGCTCGGCGGGCACCCTGATCTCGATCCGTACGAGATCGCGTTCGAGGGCGGTCTCCAGGACCCTGGCCACCTTGAAGCGGCTGACGCCGAACTCCTCGGCGATCTGGATCTTGGACTTGCCCTCCAGGTAGAAGCGGCGGGCCATGGCCGCCGCCTGGACCAGCTCTGCGGGTCCCATCCGCAGGGCTGACCGGCCCGCCGACATTGCAGACACCGCGATCTCCTCACTGCTGTTCACACTCTGGGCTCGCTGTTCATCCTGTCAGATCAGCAAGACCTTGATCAGCCCCGAAGGGCGGCGTTCACCGAGCCGTGGCTCAGTGGTCGCATGCCCATCCGGCTGCCGTGGTGGCCCCGGTCGCCTGGTCGCGCAGCATGCGTACCGCGGCGGCCGGGTCGTCGGTCCCGTAAACGGCGGAACCCGCGACGAAGACGTCGGCGCCCGCCTCCGCGCAGCGCTCGATCGTCGACGCCGATACGCCGCCGTCGACCTGGAGCCACAGCTCCAGTCCGTGCTTGGAGATCAGCTCACGGGTGCGGCGGATCTTCGGCAGCATGATGTCGAGGAACGCCTGGCCGCCGAAGCCGGGTTCAACGGTCATGATCAGCAGCATGTCGAGCTCGGGGAGCAGGTCCTCGTACGGCTCGATGGGCGTGGCCGGCTTCAGCGCCATGGAGGCGCGGGCGCCCTTGGCGCGGATCTCGCGCGCGGTCCGTACCGGGGCGGCGCACGCCTCGGCGTGGAAGGTGACCGATCCGGCGCCCGCCTCGACGTACTGCGGGGCCCAGCGATCGGCGTCCTCGATCATCAGGTGGCAGTCCAGCGGGATGTCCGTCGCCCGGCTCAGCGACTCCACGATCGGGACGCCCAGCGTGAGGTTGGGGACGAAGTGATTGTCCATCACGTCGACGTGGAGCCAGTCGGCACCTTCGACGGCCTTCGCCTCCTCCGCCAGTCGGGAGAAGTCTGCGGAGAGGATACTGGGATTGATCTGAACAGCCATGGGCCAAGCCTGCCACGTCCCGGGGCCTTTCCACTCCCCGGTAGGTCCCTCGGTACGGACCAGAGGCGCACGGGATGAGCGCAGTCCTCGCAATCCTGGCTATTCGGCCCGCGGCAAGGGTCATTGGGGCGCGGAGCTGCGGGCTCACCACTCGATGTCGTCGCCGGACACGATCTCGGCATGCATGTTGCGGCGCATCATCTCCAGGGCCGCCTCGGCCAGCGGGGAGTGGATGTGCGCCACGGCGTCCTTCGGGACGGTCACCCGCAGATGCCGGATGTGCGCGTCGAGCGCCGAGTACAGGACGCACTGCTCGGTGACCTGGCCGCAGAGCACCACGTGATCGATCTTCAGCGAACTCAGCAGGTAGCCGAGCGGTGTCTCGTAGAAGATCGAATGGCGTGCCCTTGACCACGAAGAGCGAGTCGTCGTCCGGCTGGAGGGGCCGCACCAGCTCCGCGTGCGGCCCCGACAGCGCCGTATCGACGATCTCACCGTGGTGGGAGCGCCATTCGCCGAAGTTGTCGTTGGCGTAGACGACCGGAACGCCGCTCTCCCTGGCGCGCTTGAGCAGCCGGACGATTGCCGGTACGGCCTCGCGCGCCGAGGGGAGCAGCAGGTCCGCGTCGTCATGGTCATAGGTGTTGATCATGTCGATGACGATGAGAGCGGTCTTTCCCATACGCCCCAGGGTTCCCGAAAACCAGCGGTCGCCCCACTCGGGGAGCGCCGCCTACGCGGTCCGGCGCAGGAGTGCGAGGTACATCGCGTCCGTGCCGTGCAGGTGCGGCCACAGCTGTACGTCGGGCCCGTCGCCCAGCGCCGGAACCCCGGGCATCAGCGGCCTGGCGTCGATCCACTCGACCTCGACCGGCTGGTGTCCGCCGCGCCCCTTGGCACCGCGCCCTTTGATCACGTCGTCCACGACGATCCGGGTCTCGGCGAGGTGCGGTGAGCAGGTCGCGTACCCCACCACTCCGCCCACGCGCACCGCGTTCAGCGCCTCGCGCAGCAGCCCGCGCTGGAGCGGGGCGAAACCCTCCAGGTCCTCGGCGCGGCGGCGCCAGCGCGCCTCGGGGCGGCGGCGCAGCGCGCCGAGCCCCGAGCACGGAACGTCCATCAGGACGCGGTCGAAGGAGCCCGGCAGCCAGGGCGGGTTCAGGCCGTCGGCGGCGACGACCTGGTACGGGCCGGGGTTGCCCACGAGTGCCCGCTCCACGAGGCGGGCGCGGTGCGGCTGCTTCTCGGCGGCCAGCAGCGCTGCGCCGCACTGGGCGGCGAGTCCGGCCAGCATGGCCGCCTTGCCGCCGGGCCCGGCGCAGCCGTCGAGCCAGCGCTCGTCCCGCCCCTCCACGGGCGCGTTGGCGAGCGCGACGGCGACCAGCTGACTGCCCTCGTCCTGGACTCCCGCGCGGCCCTCGTGGACGGCGGCGATGGCCCCCGGCTCGCCGCCCTCGGTCAGCCGTACGGCGTACGGGGACCAGCGGCCGGGCAGCCCCGAGTCCTCACCCAGTACGTCCAGCAACTCGTCGGCGGTGGAGCGGCCGGGGCGGGCGACGAGCGTCACCTCGGGCCGCTCGTTGTCGGCCTCCAGCAGATCCTCGATGCCGGCCCGGCCGCCGCCCAGGGCGTCCCACAGCGCGGAGACGATCCAGCGCGGGTGGGAGTGGACGACGGACAGGTGCTGCTCGGCGTCGTCGTCGTACGGCGGAGCGACCTGCTCCACCCAGGCGTCGAGGTCCTTCGCGGAGATCTTCCGCAGCACGGCGTTGACGAACTTCGCGCGCCCCTCGCCGAGCACCACGCGCGCCAGTTCCACGCTCGCCGAGACGGCGGCGTGCGTCGGGATGCGGGTGCCGAGCAGCTGGTGCGCGCCGAGCGCCAGTACGTCCAGGACCGGCGGGTCCACCTCGCGCAGCGGCCGGTCGATGCAGGCGGCGATGACCGCGTCGTACGTGCCCTGGCGGCGCAGCGTCCCGTACACCAGCTCGGTCGCGAGCGCCGCGTCGCGCTCGTCGAAGTTGCCCTTGGCGCGGGCCTTCTTGAGCAGCGGCGGCAGGACGAGGTTCGCGTACGCGTCGCGCTCGTCGACGGCGCGCAGCGCCTCGAAGGCGAGGAAGCGGACCGGGTCCTTCTGGGGGCGCCGGTGCGGCTTGGCGGGACGCTTGGAGGCTCGCTTGGCCGGGCTGCTGCTTGGCTGGTCACTCACGAAAAAGGTGCTCCGCTTGAGAGGGGGACGAACCCTCTCAGCGTACGTCCGCCGGGCCGAGGTGTTCGCCCGGGGCGATCCGCACGCCGCGGGCCCAGTCGGCGGCGAGCATCGGCTTCTTGCCCTGCGGCTGGACCCAGAGCAGCTCGACGGGGTGCGATCCGGTCCCGACGTACACATTCTTCTTCGACGCGGCCAGCTCGCCGGGCGCCAGGCCCAGGTCCGTCCGCTCCGGCAGCGGCTTCACGGCGACCAGCTTGAGCCGCTCGCCGCGCAGCAGCGTCCAGGCGCCCGGTGCGGGCGTGCAGCCGCGCACGACGCGGTCGACACGCAGCGCGGGCGCCGCCCAGTCGATCTTGGCGTCCTCGACGGTGATCTTGGGTGCGAGCGTGATGCCCTCGGCGGGCTGCGGTACGGCGTGCAGCGTGCCGTCCTCGATGCCGTCCATGGTGGCGGCGAGCAGCCCGGAGCCGGCGAAGGCGAGCCGGGTGAGCAGGTCGCCGCTGGTATCGGTGGGCCGCACCTGCTCCGTGAGCACTCCGTACACAGGACCCGAGTCGAGGCCTTCCTCGATCAGGAACGTCGACGCGCCCGTGACCTCGTCGCCCGCGAGGATCGCGTGCTGCACGGGGGCGGCGCCGCGCCAGGCCGGCAGCAGCGAGAAGTGCAGGTTGACCCACCCCTTGGCCGGGATGTCGAGGGCGGCCTTGGGCAGCAGCGCACCGTACGCCACGACAGGGCAGCAGTCCGGCGCGATCTCGCGCAGCCGCGCGAGGAAGTCCTCGTCGCGCGGCCTGGCCGGCTTGAGCACCTCGATCCCGGCCTCTTCGGCGCGCGCGGCGACGGGGCTGGCGACGAGCCTTCGGCCGCGTCCCGCGGGGGCGTCGGGCCGGGTGACGACGGCGACGACTTCATGCCGGTCGGAGGCGATCAGGGCGTCCAGGGCGGGTACGGCGACCTCGGGGGTGCCTGCGAAGACGAGCTTCATCGGTGGCGCGGGCCTCTCGGGCAGGAAGGGCGGAACAGGGTGCGGCGTCAAGAGGCGCACCAGTCTATGGGCCGCCGGGGGCCCCGTCCTCAGGGGGCGTACGCCCATCTGCGCGCCCCGCGCAGAGGCGGACACGCCCCCGCAGCGTGACCCCGGCGCCGGGTGACGCGTTGGTCAAGAGAGATTGACCGAAACGGTCCGCACACGCGGCCCCGACCCCTTTCCACTTCCCTCCTGTTTCCCTTCTTCCGCCCCTTCTTTCACGCCGGTTCGAGAGGCTTGTTCATGGCCGACCACGCAACCCACGACGCCCAAGCACGGGCCAGCCTGCATCTGTTGGTACGGGACATCGAGCGGGTCCGCCGGCAGGTGGACGCACTGCGCACCCTCACCGCCCAGCTCGGCAACGTCTACCGCCCGCGTCGCTCCGGCCCTTCCACGGGCTTCGTCGTCTACGGGCGGGCCCCGGCGCCGACCGTCCGCCTCGCGCAGGAGCTGCGGGACAGCGTCGAGACACTGGTGACCGCCGCCGTGGACTTCGACCGTTCGCTCGGTTTCTCCTGGGACGCGGTCGGTTCGGCGCTCGGAGTGACCAAGCAGGCGGTGCACCGCCGTTACGGCGCGCGGCGGGCCGCGACGCAGGCGAGCTCCCCCGCCGAAGCCGAGCTCACGGTCGAGACGGCGACCGCCACCCGCACGCTGGCTGCCCCACCGTCCCTGCCGTCCGTGCCCGCCGCCCGCTCCATGCCGCCGCAGCCGACGGCCGCCGCGCAATCGCTCCGCGAGGAGATCCGCCCGAACGCCTTCCCGGGCCCCCGCAACGGCTGACCTCCTCGCACACGCCCTACGGGCGTGTCCTCAAACGCCGGACGGGCTGGATTTGTGCACCCCGCACACCCAGCCCCTCCAGCGTTTGAGGAGCGGGGCCTGGGGCGGAGCCCCAGCGCTCCCCCGGCATCATCCAGCCCCTCCGGCGCTTGAGGAGCGGGGTCTGGGGCAGCGCCCCACGCGGCGGAGCCGCACAATGTCGCAGGCGGGAAGGGGGCGGGCAAAGCGCCGCAGGCAACCCGCACGCCCCCCACTCACCCGATGTCCGGCGGATCGATCCTGATCCGCACCGGATCGCCGCCCCCACGGGCCAGCCGCGCCGCCTGCGCCGCCTTCAGCGCCGCAGCCAGTGCCGCCCCGCTCCCCGGCGGCACCCTCAGCAGCGCCCGCTCCCACACCTCACCCACCGGCGGGTCGCCGGGCCTGCGGGGCCGCCCGGGCTCCGCCACCCGCAGCGGCACGGGCCCGAGGACCTCCGCGTCGTCCGGCAGCTCCGCCGCCGCCAGAAACGCGGCGATCGCCTCCGGCCGGCCGCTCACCGCCGCCATCCGCGACACCGGCGGAAAGCCCAGCTCCGCCCGCTCCGCCAGCTCCCGCTGCGCGTGCCCCACCGGGTCCCACCGCACCAGCGCCTGCACCGGCCGCAGCGTCGGCTCGGCGACCACGACCACCGTGCCGCCCTCCCCCTGCCCCCTGACCAGCGCTGCCGCGCTTATCCAGCGCCGCAGCGCCTCCTCCCCGACGCGCAGGTCCTGCCGCCCGAGCATCGCCCAGCCGTCGAGCAGCAGCGCCGCGGCGTAACCGCCTTCGGCCACGGGCTCGGCCCCCGGCGTGCTGACGACGAGCGCGGGCACCCCCGGCACGCTCTCCAGCACGTGGTCGCGCCCGGACGTACGCACCGGCACGGCGGGAAACGCCCGGCCCAGCTCCTCCGCCGTACGCCGCGCCCCGACGACCTGCGCCCGCAGCCGCACGCTCCCGCACTCACCGCACCGCCATCCGGCCGCGTCCCGGCCGCACCACCCGCAGTGCAGTTCCTGCTGGTCGGCGGCTTCGAGCGGCCCGGCGCAGTGCCGGCACCTGGCGGGCGTACGACACCGCTCGCAGGCCAGGCTCGGTACGTACCCGCGCCGGGGCACCTGCACCAGCACCGGACCGGACTTGAGTCCGTCCCGCACGGTCTGCCACGCCAGGCTGGGCAGCCGCGCGGCCCGCGCGGCACCGTCGCGGGCCACCTCCTCGTCCCCCACCGTCCGGATCAGCGGCGCCGCGGCGCGCACCTGCTCACGCCCCGCCCGCAACGGCGCGGCCCACTTGCTCTCGACCAGCTGGGCCGCCTCGACGGTGCAGCTCGTGGCCCCCAGCAGGAACCCGCATTTGCTGTGCTGCGCCCGCAGCTCCAGCACCTCCCGCACATGCGGAAACGGCGCGTGGTCGTCGCTGTGGCTCGAATCCCCGTCGTCCCACACCGCCACGAGCCCCAGATCCGTCACCGGGGCGAACATCGCGGCCCGCGTCCCGATCACCGCCCGGACCGACCCCCGCCGCGCGGCCAGCCACTGCCGGTACCGCTTCTGGGGGCCGGCATCGGCGGTCAGCAGCGTGTGATGTCCCTTCCCCACCAGCGCGGTGAGCGCGGCGTCCACCCGGGCCGCACCGCGCCCGTCCGGCAGCACGACCAGCGCCCCCCGCCCGGAGGCCAGCGTCGCGGCCACCGCACGCGCCAGCTCGTCCGGCCAGTGCGGCCCCGGCAGCGCGTTCCACACGGCTCGCGGCGCCCCGCCCGCGGCCAACTCCCGCAGAAACGCGGGCCCGTGCGCGTACCGCTCCCACGTCCCGGCCTCCGGCGCACCGGGCGGCGGCAGCGGCTCGGGCGAGGGCTTCTGCTCGGCCGAGCCGTTCCTCGGCGGAACAGCCAGCTGCAGTACGTCGGCGAGGCTCCCCGCGTACCGGTCGGCGATCGCCCGCGACAGCGCCAGCAGCTCCGGGCTCAGCACGGGCTCCGGGGACACCACATAGGCGAGCGCCGCCAGCGGCCCGGCGTAGTCCGACTCGGCCCGCCGCTCGATGAGGAAGCCGTCAATCATCCCCCCGCCCTCACGACGCCCCTCGCGTACGTTGTGCGCCCCGGCCCCGAACCGCACCCGGACCCGCACCCCCGGCTGCGCGACAGCGTCCAGCTCCTCGGTCACGGCATAGTCGAAGTACTGGTCGAGATGCAGCACCCCCTTGTTGACCATCACCCGGGCAACGGGCAGCTCCTTCGCCAGCGGCGCCCCACGCCAGGTCCGCGGCTTGGCCTTCAAAACCTTCGCCTTCCGCACGGTCTCCCGAATGAGCGCAAGCTGCTCCGGCACCCCGCCCCCGGGCTCTTCGGGCCGCTCATCGTTCCTGCTCACAGCAAAATTCCTACCAGACGCCACTGACAGTGCGACATGCCGAAGGCCCCGGACCGATACGGTCCGGGGCCTTCGGCCGAGCAGAGAGGCGGGGCCGGTCAGAGACCCGCCGCCGCGCGCAGCGCGTCCACGCGGTCCGTGCGCTCCCACGTGAAGTCGGGAAGCTCGCGGCCGAAGTGGCCGTACGCCGCGGTCTGGGCGTAGATCGGCCGGAGCAGATCGAGGTCGCGGATGATCGCGGCCGGGCGGAGGTCGAAGACCTCGCCGATGGCGTTCTCGATCCTCTCGGAGTCGATCGTCGCGGTGCCGAACGTCTCGACGAAGAGACCCACCGGCTCGGCCTTGCCGATCGCGTACGCGACCTGGACCTCGCAGCGCGCGGCGAGACCCGCGGCCACGACGTTCTTGGCGACCCAGCGCATCGCGTACGCCGCCGAGCGGTCGACCTTGGACGGGTCCTTGCCCGAGAAGGCGCCGCCGCCGTGGCGGGCCATGCCGCCGTACGTGTCGATGATGATCTTGCGACCGGTGAGGCCGGCGTCGCCCATGGGGCCGCCGATCTCGAAACGCCCGGTCGGGTTGACCAGCAGGCGGTAGCCCTCGGTGTCCAGCTTGATGCCGTCCTCGAGAAGGCCGCTCAGGACGTGCTCGACGACGAACTCGCGGATGTCGGGAGCGAGCAGCGAGTCGAGGTCGATGTCCGAGGCGTGCTGCGAGGAGACGACGACCGTGTCGAGGCGGACGGCCTTGTCACCGTCGTACTCGATGGTGACCTGGGTCTTGCCGTCGGGACGCAGGTACGGGATCGTCCCGTTCTTGCGGACCTCGGACAGCCGGCGCGAGAGCCGGTGCGCCAGGTGGATCGGCAGCGGCATCAGCTCGGGCGTCTCGTCGCACGCGTAACCGAACATCAGGCCCTGGTCGCCCGCGCCCTGCTTGTCGAGCTCGTCCTCATCGCCCTCGACCCGGGTCTCGTACGCCGTGTCGACACCCTGCGCGATGTCGGGGGACTGCGCGCCGATGGACACCGAAACGCCGCACGAGGCGCCGTCGAAGCCCTTCTTCGAGGAGTCGTACCCGATCTCGAGGATCTTGTTGCGTACGAGCGTGGGAATGTCTGCGTAGGCCTTGGTCGTCACCTCGCCGGCGACGTGCACCAGGCCGGTGGTGATCAAGGTCTCCACGGCGACCCGGGAAGCCGGGTCCTCCCGCAGGAGCGCGTCGAGGATCGTGTCGCTGATCTGGTCAGCGATCTTGTCGGGGTGGCCCTCGGTCACGGACTCCGAGGTGAACAGGCGGCGGGACACATCGCTCCCTGGGGTTGCAGCGGCTGCTGGCTGAGCATTGATGGAACGAGCCGGGAGCTGCGCCCGGCGTCGTTCCGGGACCAGTTTATCGGTCGCTTCCGGTCGGCGGACCACGCGTCTCGCTTGTTGGGAGCCCTGTGACCAGCGGCACTGCATTGTGCAGCACGGCCAACGCCCTCCGCCAGAGGGCGAAACGCCGGATTCGCAAGGACTTGGGGCACCCAGTGAAGCACACCAAGAATTAACCGAGCCGACGTGTCACCAGGTCCCAGACCGTGTCGGCCAGGGCCTCCTTGGGTCCGTACGGCACCGGAGTCTCGCCCCCGTCGGCGTCGAGCACGACGGCTTCGTTCTCCTCGGAGCCGAACGTCTTCCGCTCCCCCACCTCATTGACAACCAGCAGGTCACAGCCCTTGCGGCGGAGCTTGTCGCGCCCATTGGCCAGGACGTTGTCGGTCTCGGCGGCGAAGCCGACGACCACCTGCCCGGGCCGTGCGCGCTCGGCCGAGATCTCCGCGAGGATGTCGGGATTACGGACCAGCTCGACGGCGGCGGGCTCCTGGCCGTCCTTCTTCTTGATCTTCCCCTCGGCGTACGCCGCCGGCCGGAAATCGGCCACGGCGGCCGCCATGACCACCACGTCCGCGTCCGCCGCCGCCTTCAGCACGGCCTCGCGCAGCTGCACCGCCGTGCCGGCGCGGACGACATCGGCGCCCGCCGGATCGGGCAAACCCGTGTTGGCCTCGACGAGGGTGACCCGGGCGCCGCGTGCGACGGCGGTACGGGCCAGGGCGTACCCCTGCTTGCCGGAGGAACGGTTCCCCAGGTAGCGGACCGGGTCGAGCGGCTCGCGCGTACCGCCCGCGCTGATCACGACGTGCCGACCCGCGAGGTCGGGCTCGGCCACACCCCGTGCGAGGACCCGGCGGCAGACTTCGAAGATCTCGTCGGGGTCGGGCAGCCGGCCCTTGCCGGTGTCGACGCCGGTCAGCCGGCCCACCGCGGGCTCGATGACGACCGCGCCGCGGCGGCGCAGCGTGGCGACGTTCTCCTGGGTGGCCGGGTGCTCCCACATCTCGGTGTGCATCGCGGGCGCGAAGATCACCGGACAGCGGGCGGTGAGCAGGGTGTTCGTGAGGAGGTCGTCGGCCAGCCCGTGGGCGGCCTTCGCCAGCATGTCGGCGGTGGCGGGGGCCACCACGACCAGATCGGCGGCCTGCCCGATCCGTACGTGCGGTACCTCGTGGACGTCGTCCCAGACCTCGGCCGAGACGGGGTTGCCGGACAGCGCCGACCAGGTGGCGGCGCCGACGAAGTGGAGCGACGCCGCGGTCGGCACGACCCGCACATCATGGCCGGATTCCGTCAGCCGGCGCAGCAGCTCGCACGCCTTGTACGCGGCGATGCCTCCGCTGACCCCCAGCACGACCTTGGGCTTGTCCACTGCGTCTCCCCGCTTCGTACGACGGTTACGTCCCCTATGACACACCACAGGCCAGGCAGTCTCACTGCCGGGCCTGTGCTGAAAAGATTCCTGCGCCTGCTGACTACTGCGCCGGGCCCTCAATGGCCTCGGAGGTCAGCAGACCCGCGTTGATCTCGCGCAGGGCGATCGAGAGCGGCTTCTCGTGGACGTGGGTGTCCACCAGAGGGCCGACGTACTCGAGCAGGCCCTCACCGAGCTGCGAGTAGTACGCGTTGATCTGACGCGCACGCTTCGCCGCGTAGATCACGAGGCTGTACTTCGAGTCAGTAGCCTCGAGCAGCTCGTCGATCGGCGGGTTGATGATGCCCTCGGGCGTGGAAATGGAAGAGGACACGCTCTACCTTCCGATAAGTGAACAGAGATCAAGCAACTTCCATCAAGGCTAGCAGCTCGCGCGCCACGTCCTCGACGGAGGTGTTGACCAGGGTGGTGTCGAACTCCGCCTCCGCGGCGAGTTCGATCTTCGCGGCCTCAAGTCGGCGCTCGATCACATCGGGCGCCTCCGTGCCGCGACCGGTCAGCCTGCGGACCAGCTCGTCCCAGCTGGGCGGGGCCAGGAAGACCAGTTGAGCCTCCGGCATCGATTCACGGACCAGCCGTGCGCCCTGGAGATCGATCTCCAGGAGCACGGGCTCGCCCGCTTCGAGCCGGTCGACCACGGCACGCCGGGGCGTGCCGTAACGATTACCGGCGAACTCGGCCCATTCCAGCAGCTCACCGTTGGCGACGAGCTTGTCGAACTCCTCGTCGCTCACGAAGAAGTACTGGATGCCGTGGCGCTCGCCGGGTCGCGGCTTGCGTGTGGTGGCCGACACCGAGAGCCATACCTCGGGGTGGACCTTGCGCATATGGGCGACGACCGTGCTCTTGCCGACACCCGAGGGGCCGGAGAGCACGGTCAGCCGCGGACGTACGTCCGGGGGTACGGGGGTCGTCCCCCGGGATGTTGCAGCCATGGATGCGATTATCCAGGTTCTCGGGGGTGCCCGAGAACGTCAGGCGGCGCCGCCGCCGAACTCGCGCTCCAAAGAGGCGATCTGGTTGGAGCCGAGACCGCGCACACGACGGCTCTCGGAGATCCCGAGCCGCTCCATGATCTGCTTCGCGCGGACCTTGCCCACGCCGGGCAGAGACTCGAGCAGGGCGGAGACCTTCATCTTGCCGACGACGTCATTCTCCTGTCCCTGCTTGATGACCTCGTGGAGCGAGGCGCCGGAGTGCTTGAGTCGATTCTTGACCTCGGCCCGCTCCCGGCGAGCCGCGGCGGCCTTTTCGAGCGCGGCTGCGCGCTGTTCAGGGGTAAGGGGCGGAAGAGCCACGCCTACGTCACCTCGGATGTCGAACTGTCGGATACGGACCGGTGAGGAACCTAGTCGCCCCACACCAGGCGAGCAACGAACAGCGAGCTGCGAAACAACGAGCTGCACGTTTCTCTCGACGGAGACTAGCGGCCATGGCCGCTCCAGTCAGCGAGAAGCGGCGAAAAGTCCTGGTCAGCCTCTGTCGACTAAGGCATATCAGACATAACACCCCGGTTTTCGGTCAGGATTCCGTCAACATGAATCGCCGGGCCACCGTCAAGCCCCCGCGACCGCCGCCCTGACCTCGTCGGCGAAGCGAGAAGCGGACTCCCGCAGTCCGGCTACGTCGGGCCCGAAGCGGAGCACACCGCGGCTCACACTCGGTACGACATTGCCGACGGCGGACCCGAAGACGCCCGGCAGATCGGCCGGCGTCGCGCCCTGCGCCCCGATGCCGGGAGCCAGCAGCGGACCGTTGATGGCCAGATCGACGCCCGCGTCCCCGAGCGTCGCGCCGACCACCGCGCCGACCGACCCGAGCGGCTCGGCGCCCTCGTTCTCGGCCGCCATGTGGTCGAGCATCAGCTGGGCGAGCGACCGGCCACCGGCGGCGGTGGCCCGCTGGACCTCGGCGCCCTCCGGATTGGAGGTGAGCGCGAGTACGAACACGCCGCAGCCGTTGATCACAGCCGCGTCCAGCGCCGGACGCAGCGAGCCGAAGCCGAGGTACGGCGACACGGTGACGGCGTCCGAGAAGAGCGGCGAGCCCTTGTGGAGGTAGGTATCCGCGTACGCACCCATCGTGGAGCCGATGTCGCCGCGCTTGGCGTCCATGAGCACCAGCGCGCCGGCCGCCCTGGCCTCCTCGACCGCCTTCTCCAGTACGGCGATGCCGCGCGAGCCGAAGCGCTCGAAGAACGCCGACTGCGGCTTCAGTACGGCGACCCGGTCGGCCAGCGCCTCGACGACGGTGCGGGTGAAGGTCTCCAGGCCCTTGATGTCGTCATTGAGGCCCCACGCGCTCAGCAGCGAGGCGTGCGGGTCGATGCCGACACACAGCGGCCCACGGGTGTCCATGGCGCGGCGCAGACGGGCGCCGAAGGGTTCGACAGTCACTGCCGTCACTTGGAGGTCTCCCGGGTCTCGGCGCCGACCGCGTCGGCGAGGGTGGCGTACGGGCTGGCGGCGAGGCGCTCGGCGAGGCCCTGGTGGATCGCGCGGGCCCAGAACGGGCCCTCGTAGATGAAGGCGCTGTAACCCTGCACGAGCGTCGCGCCCGCCAGGATCCGCTGCCAGGCGTCGTCGGCGTTCTCGATGCCCCCGACGCCGACCAGGGTGATCCGGTCGCCGACACGGGCGTACAGGCGGCGCAGGACCTCCAGGGAGCGCGCCTTGACGGGCGCTCCGGACAGTCCGCCGGTCTCCTTGACCAGGGCCGGGTCGGACTTCAGGCCGAGGCCCTCGCGGGCGATGGTGGTGTTGGTGGCGATGATGCCGTCCAGGCCGAGCTCCAGCGCCAGGTCGGCGACGGCGTCGACGTCCTCGTCGGCCAGGTCGGGCGCGATCTTGACGAGGAGCGGGACGCGGCGGTCCGTCACCGTACGGTCGGCCGCCTCACGCACCGCCGTCAGCAGCGGGCGCAGCGACTCGGTGGCCTGGAGGTTGCGCAGTCCGGGGGTGTTCGGGGACGAGACGTTGACGACCAGGTAGTCGGCGTGGGCGGCCAGGCGCTCGGTGGAGGTGACGTAGTCGGCGACGGCCTCCTCCTCCGCAACGACCTTGGTCTTGCCGATGTTGACGCCGACGACGGTCTTGAAGACAGGGTTACGGGCCGCCAGGCGGGCCGCCACGGCCTCGGAGCCCTCGTTGTTGAACCCCATGCGGTTGATGAGCGCGCGGTCCTTCACGAGGCGGAAGAGGCGCTTCTTGGGGTTGCCCGGCTGCGGCTGGGCGGTGACCGTACCGATTTCGATGTGGTCGAAGCCGAGCATCGACATCCCGTCGACGGCGACCGCGTTCTTGTCGAAACCGGCGGCGAGGCCGAAGGGGCCGTGCATGCGCAGGCCGAGCGCCTCCGTGCGGAGCGAGGTGTGGCGGGGCGCGAGGACGGCGGCGACGAAGGTGCGCAGGACCGGGACGCGGGCGGCGAGGCGGATCCAGCGGAAGGCCAGGTAGTGGGCCTGCTCGGGGTCCATGCGCTTGAAGACGAGGTTGAAGAAGAGTTTGTACATGGGTGCTTTCCTCAGGAGGGCCGGGGGGGCTGGGCACGAAGAGGGGGACACCGCATCCGGTGTCCCCCTCCTGGCCGCTAGACCTCGCGGGCCGCTGTCAGGTGTTGTGCGTGTTCCTGAAGGGAACGGACCCCGACATCGCCGTGGGTGAGCGCGTCGATGCCCTGGACGGCGGCCGCGAGGGCCTGGACCGTCGTGAGGCAGGGGACGCCGCGGGACACGGCGGCCGTACGGATCTCGTAGCCGTCGAGGCGGCCGCCCGTGCCGTACGGCGTGTTGACGATGAGGTCGACCTGGCCGTCGTGGATGAGCTTGACGATGGTCTTCTCACCGTGCGGGCCTTCGCCCTCGCTCTGCTTGCGTACGACGGTGGCGTTGATGCCGTTGCGCTTGAGCACCTCGGCCGTGCCGGACGTCGCGAGCAATTCGAAGCCGTGGGCGACCAGTTCGCGCGCCGGGAAGATCATGGAGCGCTTGTCGCGGTTGGCGACCGAGATGAACGCGCGGCCCTTCGTCGGCAGCGGACCGTACGCCCCGGCCTGCGACTTGGCGTACGCCGTGCCGAAGACCGAGTCGATGCCCATGACTTCACCGGTGGAGCGCATCTCCGGGCCGAGGACGGTGTCCACGCCGCGGCCCTGGATGTCGCGGAAGCGGCTCCACGGCATCACGGCCTCCTTGACGGAGATCGGCGCGTCCAGCGGCAGCGTGCCGCCGTCGCCGGTCTTCGGCAGCATGCCCTCCGCGCGCAGCTCGGCGACGGTCGCGCCCAGCGAGATGCGGGCGGCGGCCTTCGCGAGCGGCACCGCGGTCGCCTTCGAGGTGAAGGGGACGGTGCGCGAGGCGCGCGGGTTGGCTTCCAGGACGTACAGGATGTCGCCGGCCATCGCGAACTGGATGTTGATCAGTCCGCGTACGCCGACGCCCTTGGCGATGGCCTCGGTGGAGATCCGCAGCCGCTTGATGTCGAAGCCGCCGAGGGTGATCGGGGGCAGCGCGCAGGCGGAGTCGCCGGAGTGGATGCCGGCTTCCTCGATGTGCTCCATGACGCCGCCGAGGTAGAGCTCGGTGCCGTCGTAGAGCGCGTCGACGTCGATCTCGATCGCGTCGTCGAGGAAGCGGTCGACCAGGACCGGCCGGGTGGGGCTGATCTCGGTGGACTCCGCGATGTACGAGGACAGGCGCGTCTCGTCGTACACGATCTCCATGCCACGTCCGCCGAGCACGTACGACGGGCGTACGAGCACCGGGTAGCCGATCTCGTCGGCGATG
Source organism: Streptomyces sp. ISL-99 (assembly GCF_018614005.1). Lineage (NCBI taxonomy): Bacteria > Bacillati > Actinomycetota > Actinomycetes > Kitasatosporales > Streptomycetaceae > Streptomyces > Streptomyces sp. ISL-99. The sequence goes on along the minus strand of NZ_JAGGPC010000029.1, from coordinate 171,459 downwards.
GCCTTGGCCTCGTCGAAGGTGGTCGCCGTGCCGTGCTTGGGGGCCGGGAGACCGGCCTCGGCGAGGACGCGGCCGAAGGCGCCGCGGTCCTCGGCGGCGTGGATGGCCTCCGGCGGGGTGCCGACGACCGGTACGCCGTTGTCCTTGAGCGCCTGGGCCAGGCCCAGCGGGGTCTGGCCGCCGAGCTGGACGATGACGCCCGCGATCGGGCCCGCGAGGGTCTCGGCGTGGACGATCTCCAGCACGTCTTCGAGCGTCAGCGGCTCGAAGTACAGGCGGTCGGAGGTGTCGTAGTCGGTGGAGACGGTCTCCGGGTTGCAGTTGACCATCACGGTCTCGTAGCCCGCGTCGCTGAGCGCGAAGGAGGCGTGGACGCACGAGTAGTCGAACTCGATGCCCTGGCCGATGCGGTTCGGGCCGGAGCCCAGGATGATCACCGCGGGCTTCTCGCGCGGCGCGACCTCGGACTCCTCGTCGTACGAGGAGTAGAAGTACGGCGTCTTCGCGGCGAACTCGGCGGCGCAGGTGTCGACCGTCTTGTAGACCGGGCGGACGCCGAGCGCGTGCCTGACCTCGCGTACGACGTCCTCGCGCAGGCCGCGGATGTCGGCGATCTGGGCGTCGGAGAAGCCGTGGCGCTTTGCTTCCGCGAGCAGGTCGGGGTCGAGCTTGTCGGCGGCGGCGAGCTCGTCCGCGTGCTCCTTGATGAGGAACATCTGGTCGACGAACCACGGGTCGATCTTCGTGGCGTCGAAGATCTCCTCGGGGGTGGCGCCGGCCCGGATGGCCTGCATGACGGTGTTGATGCGGCCGTCGGTGGGGACCTTGGCGATCTCCAGGAGGTCGGCCTTGTCGCCGGGTTCGCCGGTGAAGGCGAACTGGCTGCCCTTCTTCTCCAGCGAGCGCAGGGCCTTCTGGAGCGCCTCGGTGAAGTTGCGGCCGATCGCCATGGCCTCGCCCACCGACTTCATGGTGGTGGTGAGGGTGGCGTCGGCGAGCGGGAACTTCTCGAAGGCGAAGCGCGGCACCTTGACGACGACGTAGTCGAGCGCGGGCTCGAAGGACGCCGGGGTCTTCTCGGTGATGTCGTTCGGGATCTCGTCCAGCGTGTAGCCGACGGCGAGACGCGCGGCGATCTTCGCGATCGGGAAGCCGGTGGCCTTGGAGGCCAGCGCGGACGACCGCGAGACGCGCGGGTTCATCTCGATGACGATGATGCGGCCGTCGTCGGGGTTGACGGCGAACTGGATGTTGCAGCCGCCGGTGTCGACGCCGACCTCGCGGATGATCGCGATTCCGACGTCGCGCAGGCGCTGGTACTCGCGGTCGGTCAGCGTCATCGCCGGGGCGACGGTGATCGAGTCACCGGTGTGCACGCCCATCGGGTCGAAGTTCTCGATGGAGCAGACGACCACGACGTTGTCGTTCTTGTCGCGCATCAGCTCCAGCTCGTACTCCTTCCAGCCGAGGATGGACTCCTCCAGGAGCACCTCGGTGGTCGGCGAGAGCGTGAGGCCCTGTCCGGCGATGCGGCGCAGCTCGTCCTCGTTGTGCGCGAAGCCGGAGCCGGCGCCGCCCATGGTGAAGGAGGGGCGTACGACGACGGGGTAGCCGCCGAGCGTCTCGACGCCCGCGAGGACGTCGTCCATGGAGTGGCAGATGACGGAGCGGGCGGACTCGCCGTAACCGATCTTGGCCTTGACGGCCTCGACGACGCCCTTGAAGAGGTCGCGGTCCTCGCCCTTGTGGATGGCCTCGACGTTGGCGCCGATGAGCTCGACGCCGTACTTCTCCAGCACACCCTGCTCGTGCATGGAGATCGCGGTGTTGAGCGCGGTCTGGCCGCCGAGGGTCGGCAGCAGCGCGTCGGGGCGCTCCTTGGCGATGATCTTCTCGACGAACTCCGGGGTGATCGGCTCGACGTACGTGGCGTCGGCGATCTCCGGGTCGGTCATGATCGTCGCCGGGTTGGAGTTGACCAGGATGACGCGCAGGCCCTCGGCCTTGAGGACGCGGCAGGCCTGCGTGCCGGAGTAGTCGAACTCCGCGGCCTGGCCGATGACGATCGGACCGGAGCCGATGACCAGGACGGACTGGATATCGGTGCGCTTAGGCACGCTGGCCCTCCATGAGAGTCACGAAGCGGTCGAACAGGTACGCGGCGTCGTGCGGGCCGGCAGCCGCTTCGGGGTGGTACTGGACGCTGAACGCGGGCTGGTCGAGCAGCTGGAGGCCCTCGACCACGTCGTCGTTCAGGCAGACGTGGGACACCTCGGCGCGCCCGTACGGGGTCTCGGAGACCTGGTCGAGCGGGGCGTCGACGGCGAAGCCGTGGTTGTGCGCGGTGACCTCGACCTTGCCGGTCGTGCGGTCCTGCACGGGCTGGTTGATGCCGCGGTGGCCGTACTTCAGCTTGTACGTGCCGAAGCCGAGCGCCCGGCCCAGGATCTGGTTGCCGAAACAGATACCGAAGAGCGGCGTCTTGCGGTCCAGGACGGCCTTGACGACGGTGAGGTCGACCGTGGACGGGTCGCCGGGGCCGTTGGAGAGGAACACTCCGTCGGGGGCGACGGCGTACACGTCCTCGGCCGTGGCGGTGGCGGGCAGGACGTGCACCTCTATGCCGCGCTCGGCCATCAGGTGCGGGGTCATGCCCTTGATGCCGAGGTCGATCGCGGCGACGGTGAACTTCTTCTCACCGATCGCGGGGACGACGTACGGCTCCTTGGTGGAGACCTCGGCGGCGAGCGAGGCGCCCACCATCTGGGGGGCCTCCTTCACGCGGGCGAGCAGCGTGTCCTCGTCGGCCAGTGCCTCGCCGGAGAAGATGCCGACGCGCATCGCGCCGCGCTCGCGCAGGTGACGGGTCAGGGCGCGGGTGTCGATGCCGCTGATGCCCACGATGCCCTGGTCGACGAGCTGCTCGTCGAGGGAGCGGCTGGAGCGCCAGTTGGAGGGGATGCGGGCGGGGTCGCGTACGACGTAACCGGCGACCCAGATCTTCGCCGACTCGTCGTCCTCGTCGTTCACACCGGTGTTGCCGACGTGCGGGGCCGTCATCACGACGACCTGACGGTGGTACGAGGGGTCGGTGAGGGTCTCCTGGTAGCCGGTCATGCCGGTGTTGAACACCGCCTCGCCGAAGGTCTCCCCCACGGCCCCGTAGGCACGGCCGCGGAAGCTGCGGCCGTCCTCCAGGACGAGTACGGCGGGAGACGCCCCCTTCCTCTGCGAGGCGTTCCCCGGCTTGGAGATCGTCATCGTGCGGTGCCTTCCGTCGTAATGAACTGCTTCATGGAGTTGATCGCCTCGACCCAGGCCGTGTGCTCGGCCGCGCGGTCGGAGCGGAAGCCGGAGTCGATCTGCTTGTCGCCGTGCTGCCAGGTGACGACCAGCAGACCGCCCTCGGCGAGGACCTTGCCCGCGATGCCCTTGTCGAGCCTGGCCTCGCGCAGCTGCCCGGCCGGTACGAAGAAGTCGGCCGCTCCGGGGCGTACGACATCGAGACCGGCGTCGGTGAGCGTCAGCTCAACCCTGCTGCGCGTGCCGAGGCCGTGGGCCACGATCCGGTCGAGCCACTGCCCGGCGGTCGTCGAGCCGTGGTAGCGGCCGCTCATCCTCAGCTTCGCCTCACCCGGCGTCTCGGGCGCGGTGGGCAGCTCGGGGATGTCCGACTGGAGGGTGGCGCGCCACTTCCAGCCCTGGCGCATCAGCCAGTACAGGAGCGCGATGAAGAGCAGCAGTCCGACGACCCAGCCGATGCGGGCGGCCCAGTCGGTCACTTCGGCCGACTTGCGCTCCGCGGCGGCGGCCTCGGCGGCCAGATGGATGAAAGGTGTCACGCCAGATTCCCGTCGACGACCGTTGCGTGGCCCCGCAGCCAGGTGTGGGTGACGCGTCCCGGCAGCTCACGGCCCTCGTAGGGGGTGTTGCGGCTGCGGGAGGCGAAGCCCGAGGGGTCCACGGCTCCACGGTAAGCCGGATCGACCAGCGTGAGGTTGGCGGGCTCGCCTGCCGAGACGGGGCGGCCGTGGCCCTCCAGCCGGCCGATGGCCGCCGGGCGGAACGACATGCGGTCCGCGACGCCCGCCCAGTCGAGGAGGCCGCTGTCGACCATCGTCTGCTGGACGACGGACAGGGCGGTCTCCAGGCCGACCATGCCCATGGCCGCCGCCGCCCACTCGCAGTCCTTGTCCTCGTGCGGGTGCGGGGCGTGGTCGGTGGCGACGCAGTCGATGGTGCCGTCGGCGAGGGCCTCACGCAGCGCCATGACGTCCGCCTCGGTGCGCAGCGGCGGGTTCACCTTGTAGACCGGGTTGTACGTACGGACCAGCTCGTCCGTGAGCAGGAGGTGGTGCGGGGTGACCTCGGCGGTGACGTTCCAGCCCTTGGACTTGGCCCAGCGGACGATCTCCACCGAACCTGCCGTGGACAGGTGGCAGATGTGCACGCGCGAGCCGACGTGGGCGGCGAGCAGCACATCGCGGGCGATGATCGACTCCTCGGCGACGGCGGGCCAGCCGCCGAGACCCAGCTCGGAGGAGACGATGCCCTCGTTCATCTGGGCGCCCTCGGTGAGGCGGGGCTCCTGGGCGTGCTGGGCGACGACGCCGTCGAATGCCTTCACGTACTCCAGCGCTCGGCGCATGATCACGGCGTCGTCGACGCACTTGCCGTCGTCGGAGAAGACCTTCACCCCGGCGGCGGAGTCGTGCATGGCGCCGAGCTCGGCGAGCTTCTTGCCCTCCAGGCCGACGGTGACGGCGCCGACGGGCTGCACGTCGCAGTAGCCGGACTCCTTGCCGAGGCGCCAGACCTGCTCGACGACGCCGGCGGTGTCGGCGACCGGGAAGGTGTTCGCCATGGCGTGGACGGCGGTGAAGCCGCCGACGGCGGCGGCCTTCGTACCGGTCAGGACTGTCTCGGAGTCCTCACGGCCGGGCTCGCGCAGGTGGGTGTGCAGGTCGACGAGGCCGGGCAGCAGGATCTTGCCCTCGGCCTCGACGACGGTCGCGCCCTCGGCGCTCAGCCCGGTGCCGACCGCCTCGATGGTCTCGCCGTCGATCAGGACGTCCTGCGGCTCGCCGCCCAGTACCTTCGCACCGCGGATCAGGATCTTGCTCATAGTTATTTGCTCTCCTCGGTGCGTGCGGGGGTCGGGCTGATGGCGGACTCGTTGCCGCCGAGAAGCAGGTACAGGACGGCCATCCGGGTCGAGACGCCGTTGGCGACCTGCTCGACGGCCGTGCAGCGGTCGGAGTCCGCGACCTGCGCGGTGATTTCCATGCCCCGGTTCATCGGGCCGGGGTGCATGACGATGGCGTGCTCGGGCATGCGGGCCATCCGGTCGCCGTCCAGGCCGTAGCGCCGCGAGTACTCGCGCTCGGTCGGGAAGAAGGCGGCGTTCATCCGCTCTCGCTGCACACGCAGCATCATCACCGCGTCGGACTTCGGCAGCACCTCGTCGAGGTTGTACGAGACCTGGCAGGGCCAGTGCTCGACGCCGATCGGGACCAGGGTGGGCGGCGCGACCAGCGTCACCTCGGCGCCGAGGGTGTGCAGCAGGTGGACGTTGGAGCGGGCGACCCGGCTGTGCAGTACGTCGCCGACGATCGTGATCCGGCGTCCGTCCAGGTCACGCCCTATTCCGGCGTCGGGACCGACGAGCCTGCGGCGCATCGTGAAGGCGTCGAGCAGCGCCTGGGTGGGGTGTTCGTGCGTACCGTCGCCCGCGTTGACGACCGCGCCGTCGATCCAGCCGGAGGTCGCGAGGCGGTAGGGCGCGCCGGAGGCGCCGTGCCGGATCACGACGGCGTCGGCGCCCATCGCCTCCAGGGTCAGCGCGGTGTCCTTGAGCGACTCGCCCTTGGAGACGGACGAGCCCTTGGCGGAGAAGTTGATGACATCGGCGGAGAGGCGCTTGGCGGCGGCCTCGAAGGAGATGCGGGTGCGGGTCGAGTCCTCGAAGAAGAGGTTGACGACCGTACGTCCGCGCAGGGTCGGCAGCTTCTTGATCGGCCGGTCCGCGACGCGGGCCATCTCCTCGGCGGTGTCGAGGATCAGCACGGCGTCGTCGCGGGTGAGGTCGGCGGCCGAGATGAGGTGACGCTTCATCTGGTGCTCCGTGGTTCGTGAGGGGCGCGTGTGTGGAGGCGGGCAGGAGGGCAGGCCGGAGCACGGTCCCGGCGGTCCGGGTCCGTACAGGAGGCCGCTACTGCTCGCCGACCGGAGCGGTCTGCTGGAGGCCGAGCAGCACGGCGTCGCGGCCGTCCTCCTCGGAGAGCTGGACCTTGACCGTCTCCCGCAACGACGTGGGGAGGTTCTTGCCGACGTAGTCGGCGCGGATCGGCAGTTCGCGGTGGCCGCGGTCGACGAGGACCGCGAGCTGTACGGCGCGGGGGCGGCCGATGTCGCCGAGCGCGTCGAGCGCGGCCCGGATCGTGCGGCCGGAGAACAGCACGTCGTCGACGAGGACGACGAGCCGGTCCTCGATGCCGTCGCCGGGGATCTCGGTACGGGCGAGGGCCCGCGCGGGGCGCATGCGCAGGTCGTCGCGGTACATGGTGATGTCGAGGGAGCCGACCGGCATTTTCCGGCCGGTGATCTCTTCGAGCCTGGCGGCCAGCCGACGGGCCAGGAAGACACCGCGGGTGGGAATGCCGAGGAGCACCACGTCGTCGGCACCCTTGGCGCGTTCGACGATCTCGTGGGCGATGCGGGTCAGTACCCGCTCGATGTCAGGGCCCTCAAGCACAGGGCGCGGAGCATCGGAATCAACCGTGTCCATTGGAAACGGACCTCCTTCTCCGCCTCACGGGACGGACCTTAAAGGACGTCGGAATTGCGTCACCACGGTACCAGCACTATTCGGCAACCCTTGCGATACCCCTCGACTAGGCGGTCTGGACCCATTCGGCTTGACGCATCCAAGTAACGCTGCGTAACCTCACAGTGAGTTACCAGTCTGCGTCCGGGGAGCCATATGTCCAGCGAATACGCAAAACAGCTCGGGGCCAAGCTCCGCGCCATCCGCACCCAGCAGGGCCTTTCCCTTCACGGTGTCGAGGAAAAGTCCCAGGGCCGCTGGAAGGCCGTCGTGGTCGGCTCGTACGAGCGCGGCGACCGCGCCGTGACCGTGCAGCGCCTCGCCGAGCTTGCGGACTTCTACGGCGTCCCGGTCCAGGAGCTCCTGCCGGGTACGACGCCCGGCGGCGCCGCCGAGCCGCCGCCGAAGCTCCGCCTTGACCTGGAGCGCCTCGCCCATGTCCCGGCCGAGAAGGCGGGCCCGCTCCAGCGTTACGCCGCGACGATCCAGTCGCAGCGCGGCGATTACAACGGCAAGGTCCTGTCGATCCGCCAGGACGACCTGCGCACGCTGGCCGTCATTTATGACCAGTCGCCCTCGGTCCTGACCGAGCAGCTGATCAGCTGGGGTGTGCTCGACGCGGACGCGCGCCGTGCGGTCGCTCACGAGGACGTCTAGTCCGAGCGCCACCAGCAGAAACGTAACGCCGGGACCGGCGGAAGCTTTCGGGCTTCCGCCGGTCCCGGCGTTTTCCGCGTGCTGAAAGGGCCCGCAGCACGCCGTGAAGCGTACTGCGGGCCCTTTCAGCCGTGGAACAGCCCAGCTCGGGCTACTCGCGACGCAGATTCGGCTTGAGCTCCTTGAAACGGCCGAGGAGGCCGTTCACGAAGGACGGTGAGTCGTCGGTGGAGAACTCCTTGGCGAGCTGTACCGCCTCGTCGATCACCACCGCGTCGGGCGTCTCGTCCATCCACACCAGCTCGTACGTGCCGAGCCGCAGGATGTTCCGGTCGACGACCGGCATCCTGTCGATCTCCCAGTCGACCGCGTACGTGGCCATGAGGTCCTCGATGCGGTCCGCGTACGTCGCGTAGCCCTCGACGAGTTGCATCGTGTACTCGCTGACCGGCGGCTGGCGGGTGTCGGTCCTGGCGTGCCGCATCCAGTCCGCGAGGACCGTCTGCACGGACTCACCGCGCTGGTCGGCCTCGAAGAGGATCTGGAAGGCGCGCTTGCGCGCCGTGTTCCGGGCAGCCACGGTTAGCTGTTCACCCGGCCGAGGTAATCGCTCGTGCGGGTGTCGACCTTGATCTTCTCACCGGTGGTGATGAAGAGCGGGACCTGGATCTCGTGGCCGGTCTCCAGCGTCGCGGGCTTGGTGCCGCCGGTGGAGCGGTCGCCCTGGACGCCCGGGTCGGTGTGCTGGATCGTGAGCTCGACGGCGGCCGGCAGCTCGACGTAGAGCACCGCGCCCTCGTGCTGCGCGACGGAGGCGGTGAAGCCCTCGACCAGGAAGTTGGCGGCGTCGCCGACGGCCTTGCGGTCGACCATGAGCTGGTCGTAGGTGTCCATGTCCATGAAGACGAAGTACTCGCCGTCCATGTACGAGAACTGCATGTCGCGCCGGTCAATGGTGGCCGTCTCGACCTTCACGCCGGCGTTGAACGTCTTGTCGACGACCTTGCCGGAGAGCACGTTCTTGAGCTTGGTGCGCACGAAGGCAGGGCCCTTGCCGGGCTTGACGTGCTGAAACTCGACGACGGACCAGAGCTGGCCTCCGTCGAGCTTGAGCACCATGCCATTCTTGAGGTCGTTCGTGGAAGCCACGGTTGCGGAATCTCCTGGACTGAAGGCTGGTGGGACTGCTGTGACCCGGGGGTCGCGCTGCGGCTCAGGTGCTACAGCGCGAGCAGCTCCTTGGTCGTGATGGTGAGTAGCTCGGGTCCGCCGTCCGCCTCGGGGCGCACGACGAGCGTGTCATCGATCCGGACACCGCCCCGGCCCGGGAGGTGGACCCCCGGTTCGACGGTGACCGGCACACAAGCGTCCAGTTTACCCATGGCCGCAGGTGCCAGCTGCGGGTCCTCCTCTATTTCGAGTCCGACACCGTGCCCGGTGCGTGGCGCGACGGCCTCGCCGTGGCCCGCGGCGGCCAGTACATGGCGTGCCGCGCGGTCCACTTCGCGGTACTCGGCGCCCGGTACGAGAGCCTCCCGGCCCGCCCGCTGAGCGGCGAATACGACGTCGTACAGCTCGATCTGCCACTCGGCGGGCGTCGTGCCGATGACGAAGGTACGGCCGATCTCGCAGCGGTAGCCGCGGTAATTGGCGCCGAGGCAGACGGAGAGAAAATCACCCTCCTCCACGCGCCGGTCCGACGGCCGGTGCCTGCCGAGGCCCGAGTTCGGCCCGGTGGCGACCGAGGTGGGGAAGGCCGTCCCGTCCGCGCCGTGGTCGACCAGGCGGCGCTCCAGTTCCAGCGCGAGGTGCCGCTCCGTGCGGCCCACCAGGATCGATTCGAGCAGCTCACCGAGGGCCTGGTCGGTGATCTCGGCCGCGATCCGCATGGACGCGATCTCTTCCTCGTCCTTGACGATGCGCAGCTGCTCGACAGCGCCGGCGAGATCGCCCAGGCGCAGCCGGGGGGCGACCGAGCCGAGCGCCCGGTGCCTGGCGACGGTGAGGTGGTTCTCCTCGACGGCGAGCGACTCCGCTCCGGCCGCAGCGGCCGTCCTTGCCGCCGCGACCACGGCGTCGCCGCCGGGCGCGGGCAGGACCATGATCCGCAGCTGTTCGTCGGTGCGGCCGTCGGCGGGGTCCGCGGTCGGCGCACCGGGGCAGATCAGCACGTCGGCCTCCCCGGCGGACGGCCCGAGCAGCAGCACGGCGCCGGGTGGCGCTCCGCCCGCGAGGTAGCGGACGTTGGCGGGACGGGAGACCAGTGCGGCGCCGCTGCCGGCAGCGGCGCACCGGTCGCGCAGTCGTCCACGACGGGCCGCATACAGCTCTGACATGTTTCGAGCGTACGAGCGCGGGCACCGTCCGGCCGGTTCAGCGCGTCCGACCGGGGCGGCGAGGCCGTCTGTACGAAGCCCCTCTGTACGAAAAGGCACGAGAAGGCGCCGCGCCGCTACCAGGCGGGCGGGCTGGCTATGGAGCGGGCGAGCACCTCGTCCAGTACGCGGGCTGTGGTCGGTACGTCGTACTGCGAGTTGTCGATGATCGGCAGCCCCGAGCCGTACCACCCGGCCATCCGGCCGTGGATACGGGCGACTTCCTCGTCGGACAGGCGCCGGTTGCCGCTGCGCTGGGCGTTGCGCTCCAGCACGATCTCCAGGCCGGGAAGGATGACCACGGGCAGCAGCCCGGGCCCCACATGGCGCTTCCAGCCGCCGAGCCCGACGACGGGACGGTCCGGGAAGACGGCGTCGTCGACGATGCACGAGATGCCGTTGGCCAGGAAGTTGCGGGCGGCGAAGCCGCAGGTGCGGCGGGCCAGGCGGTACTGGGCCTCCGACTGGTCGTTCCAGCCGGACTGCGGGTCGGCGAACCCGGAGCACACCCATTCGCGTACGTCGTCGAGGCTGATGTGCGCGGTCGGCACGCGGCGGTGCCGCGCCCAGTGCTTGGCGACGGTCGTCTTGCCCGCGCCCGCGGGGCCGATGAGCAGCACCGCGAGCGTCGTGCCGCCGGTGTCCGTGGGCGCGGCGGCGCGCGGCGGCGCGGGGACCGGGACCGGACCGCCGGGCGGCAGCTGGATGTGCCCGGTGGTCTCGCGGGACGGTGGCCGCTGGGCGTGCTGCGGGACCGGTCCGCTCCAGCCGGGAGCCGCCGGGGCGTGTCCCGGTGCCTGAGGCGCCTGGGGCGGGTGCGGGGGCTCTTGGGGCCCGGGGGGACCGGCGTGGGGCCCGGCGGGCCCGGCTTGGGGCCCGGCGGGCCCTGCAGGCGGCCCTGCGTGCGGTCCGGCGGGGTGCGGGGCGCCGTGCGCCCACCCTGCGGCGGGCCCGTGGGGCGGTGGCAGCGGAGCCCCCACTGCGTGCTGCATCCGGTGCGACTCCGTCTCGTACAGGCGACTCTTGGCGGACCAGGACGGCCCGGGCCTACCGAAAGGTACCTGCCCCCGCCGTTCTACTGTGAACGGCGGGGGCAGGTCCAGAGTGCCCGCTCAGCCGTCGAGTTCCTCGGCGAGAGCGCGCAGGGCGAGCCGGTACGAGCCGATGCCGAAGCCCGCGACCGTACCGCTGGCCACGGCGGCGACCACCGAGGTGTGCCGGAATTCCTCGCGTGTGTACGGGTTCGAGATGTGCACCTCGATCAGCGGCGCGGTGCGCTGGGCCGCCGCGTCCCTCATTCCGTACGAGTAATGCGTGAAGGCACCCGGGTTGAGAACGACCGGAATTGACCCGTCCGCGGCCTCGTGGAGCCAGCGGATCAGTTCGCCCTCGTCGTTCGTCTCGCGTACGTCCACGTCGAAGCCGAGTTCCTTGCCGAGCCGTCCGCATTCCTCGACGAGCCCGGCGTACGACGTCGCGCCGTACACGTCGGGTTCGCGCGAGCCGAGACGGCCCAGGTTGGGCCCGTTGAGAACGAACACCCGCCGGGCGGCAGTCACTTGGACACCTCGCCGTACGCGGCGAGCAGCACCGCCGGGTCGGGGCCTTCGAGCACGGTCGGCTTGGCGAGCCCGTCGAGGACGATGAAGCGCAGCAGGTTGCCGCGCGACTTCTTGTCGACCTTCATGTTCTCAAGGAGCTTGGGCCACTGGTCGGCGCGGTAGGTGAGCGGCAGCCCGACCGACTCCAGCACCGTGCGGTGCCGGTCGGCGGTCGCGTCGTCGAGACGGCCCGCGAGACGGCCCAGTTCGGCAGCGAAGACCATACCGATGGAAACGGCCGCGCCGTGGCGCCAGTTGTAGCGCTCGTTCTTCTCGATGGCGTGCGCGAGCGTGTGACCGTAATTCAGGATTTCGCGCAGACCGGATTCCTTCAGGTCGCTCGACACCACGTCGGCCTTGACCCGGATGGCGCGCTCGATCAGCTCGGCGGTACGCGGACCCTCGGGCGTACGGGCCGCCGCCGGGTCCTCCTCGATCAGGTCGAGGATCACCGGGTCGGCGATGAAGCCCGCCTTGATGACCTCGGCGAGACCGCTGATGTAGTCGTTGACCGGCAGCGAGTCGAGCGCCGCCAGGTCGCAGAGCACACCGGCCGGCGGGTGGAAGGCGCCGACGAGGTTCTTGCCCTCGGCGGTGTTGATGCCCGTCTTGCCACCGACGGCCGCGTCGACCATGCCCAGCACGGTGGTCGGTACGGCGATCCAGCGCACGCCGCGCAGCCAGGTGGCGGCGACGAAACCGGCCACATCGGTGGTGGCTCCGCCTCCGACGCCGACGATCACGTCCGTACGCGTGAAGTTGGTCTGCCCGAGAGCCTTCCAGCAGTACGCCGCGACCTCGACGGTCTTGGACTCCTCGGCGTTCGGCAGCTGGATCGCGATGGCCTCGTAGCCCTGGGCGGCGAGGTCCTCGCGGATCGCCTCACCGGTGCCGGCGAGCGCCTCGGGGTGCAGGACGGCTACGCGCTTGGCCCGGTCGCCGATCAGCCCGGGCAGCTCACCGAGCAGCTGCCGGCCGACCAGCACCTCGTAGGGCTCCGCGCCCTCGCTGCCGCCGATCTGGATACGGGTGACTGCCTGCTCCGTCATGCTTCCTTCACTTCGAGTGCGTCGAGGACCGCCTGCGCGACCTCTTCGGGGGTCCGGTCGTCCGTCTCGACCACCGCGTCGGCCACCTCGGCGTACAGATGCCGGCGCGCTTCCATCAGCTGCTTCCACTGCTGGCGCGGGTTGACTGCCAGCAGCGGGCGGGCGGTGTTGAGCCCGACGCGCTTGATCGCCTCGGTCACGTTCATGGAGAGGTAGACGACGGGCAGCCCGGCCAGGTCCGCCCGGGTGCCGTCGTCGAGCACCGCGCCGCCGCCGAGCGACAGCACGCCCGTGTGCCCGGCGAGCGCCGCCTTCACGGCCTCCCGCTCCAGCTCACGGAAGCGCGCCTCGCCCTCGTCGACGAAGATCTCGGCGATCGGCCGGCCCTCGGCCGCGACGATGTCGGCGTCGGTGTCCCGGTACGCCACTCCCAGCCGCTCGGCGAGCAGCGCACCCACCGTGGACTTGCCGACCCCCATGGGCCCGACAAGTACGACGACCGGCCCGCCTGTCGCACTCACCGGACGACCAGGTTGTCGAGGTAGCTCCGCACATTGCGCCGGGTCTCGCCCACGCTGTCGCCGCCGAACTTCTCCGCGACCGCGTCCGCGAGGACGAGCGCGACCATGGCCTCGGCCACGATCCCGGCGGCCGGAACGGCGCACACGTCGGAGCGCTGGTGGTGCGCGGCCGCGACCTCACCGGTGGCGGTGTCGATGGTGGCGAGCGCACGCGGCACGGTCGCGATGGGCTTCATCGCGGCCCGTACGCGCAGCAGCTCACCGGTGGACATGCCGCCCTCGGTACCGCCGGCGCGACCGGACGTACGACGTACGCCCTCGGCGGTCGGCACGATCTCGTCATGGGCCTTCGAGCCGGGCACGCGCGCGAGATCGAAGCCGTCACCGACCTCGACCCCCTTGATCGCCTGGATGCCCATCAGCGCGGCGGCGAGCCGGGCGTCGAGCCGGCGGTCCCAGTGCACGAACGAGCCGAGTCCGACGGGCACGTTGTACGCCAGCACCTCGACGACACCGCCCAGCGTGTCGCCGTCCTTGTGGGCCTGGTCGATCTCGGCCACCATCGCCTTCGACGCGTCGGCGTCCAGGCAGCGCACCGGGTCCTCGTCGAGCTTCGCCTCATCGGCGGGCACGGGCAGCACACCGTACGGCGCCTTGGCGGAGGCCAGCTCCACGACGTGCGACACGATCTCGACGCCGGTCGTCTGCTTCAGGTAGGACCGGGCGACGGTGCCGAGCGCGACACGGGCCGCGGTCTCGCGGGCACTCGCCCGCTCCAGGACCGGCCGGGCCTCGTCCAGGGCGTACTTCTGCATACCCGCGAGGTCGGCGTGTCCGGGGCGCGGGCGGGTCAGCGGCGCGTTACGCGCCAGCTTGGCCAGCTCCTCGGGGTCGACCGGGTCGGCCGACATGACCTGCTCCCACTTGGGCCACTCGGTGTTGCCCACCATGATCGCGACGGGGCCGCCCATGGTCAGGCCGTGCCGTACGCCGCCGAGGAAGGTCACCTCGTCCTGCTCGAACTTCATCCGCGCACCGCGCCCATAGCCGAGCCGCCGCCGGGCAAGCGCGTCCGCCACCATCTCCGTGGTGACGGGGACACCGGAGGGAAGGCCCTCCAGCGTCGCGACGAGTGCGGGGCCGTGGGATTCCCCCGCGGTCAGCCAGCGCAACCTGCTCAACGGTGCTCCTCATGCTCGCGCCTGGAACTGCGACGGCGCGACCGGGTGCGCGGCCCTGGCCCGCCACCCCTGATCCTCCCACGACCGGACCGGTGACCCGGCAGCCGGTCCATAAGACGGACGGCATTCTCATTTCGCGGGACGCGCCGGCCCGGTCTGCCGCGCCGCCGTCCGGCGCCACAGCTTGCGTACGCCGTACGTCAGCAGCATGAAGAGAACGGCCGCGCCGAGCGCGATACGGAGCCACTCGGGCAGGAAGTAAAACGCCAGCTTCAGCAGGTCGGGCGCTGCCAGGACCTGCCCCGTCGCCATGCCCATGATCGATCTTCCTCGCCCTGTGACCTCCGGTTCTCCGCGGATCCTACGAGGCGGCGAGCGCGTGTTCCCCGGCAGCCCGCATGACGGCGAGCGGCGCGGTGGGGCGGCCCGTCATCTGCCGCACTTGAAGCACGGCCTGGTGCACGAGCAGGTCGAGGCCGCCGACGACCGCGCCGCCGCGCGCGGACCACGCGGCGGCGAGTGCGGTCGGCCACGGCTCGTACAGCACGTCGAAAAGCGTGCCGGGGCTGTCCGGCACGGCCTCGGCGAGGGCGTCAGTGGTGCCGGCCGGGGTGGTGGCGACGACGAGCGGCGCGTCGAACGCCCGGTGCGCCTGCGCCCAGTCGGCGACGCGTACGTCGACTCCGAGCCGCTCGCCCCACTGCCGCATCTCGTCGGCGCGGGCGGAACTGCGGACGTACGCGGTGACCGGGCCGGTGCACAGGCGGGAGAGCGCGGCGAGGGCGGACGAGGCGGTGGCTCCGGCGCCGAGGATCGCGGCGGAGCCGACTTTCTCGATGCCGCGCTCGCGCAGGGCGGCGATCATGCCGGGGATGTCGGTGTTGTCGCCGGTCCGCCGGCCGTCCTCGGTGAAGACGACCGTATTCACCGCCTCGACCGATGCCGCCGTGTCGCTGATCTCGTCGAGCAGCGGGATGACGGCCCGCTTGAGCGGCATGGTCAGGGACAGACCCGCCCAGGACTCGTCGAGCTCCGCGAAGAAGCCGGGCAACCCGGCCTCGTCCACTTCGAAACGGTCGTACGACCAGTGGGCGAGGCCGAGTTCCCGGTACGCCGCGCGGTGCAGCACCGGGGAGAGGGAGTGGGCGATGGGCGACCCGAGGACCGCTGCCCTGCGGGCGTCAGTCGCTGCCCTGGCTTGCATCGAACTTTTCCTTCAGCGTCAGGAACTCGGCGTGCGTCTTGGCGAATTCGGTCTTGTTCAGGCCGTCGGTCGCCACGAAGTACAGCCAGCCGTCCTTCGTCGGATTCAGTGCGGCCGCGAGAGCTTCGTGGCCGGGGTTGCTGATGGGCCCGGGGGTGAGGCCCCTCTGCGTGTACGTGTTGTACGGATCCATGTTGCTGTTGATCTCGGATTCGCTGATCTTGATTTCGCTCTGACCCTTCAGGTAATTGAAGGCCGAGTCGAACTGGAGCAGCTGATTCGTTTCCGTATTGGTGGGCTTGAGGCGGTTGTACACGACCTCGCCCATCTTGCGGAAATCGTCGTGTGTCTTGCCTTCGACCTGCACAAGGCTGGCGACCGTGACGAGATCCAGCGGAGATTCGAGACCGAGCCTCTCGGCCTCCGCCTCGACGTTCGCGGCAGCGTATTGCCCTTTGGCCCGCGTGACCATTTCCTTGAGTACGGATTTCGGCGTCGACTTTCCGCCGATGTCGTAACGCGACGGATAAAGGAAGCCTTCCAGCGGGTCCTTGATGTCGGGGTCGTCATTGGCCCATTCGGGCAGCCCGAGATCCTTGAACTCCTTCTTGGCCACGTCCTCAGTGGTACCGCGATCGACCTTCAGCTTCTTGTCGATCTCCTCGTAGACCACGACATTCCGCTGGCCCTCCTTGACGATGAGGGCGTTCAGGTTCGACGGGTTGATCATGAGATCGACGGCCGCCTTGCCGGACATCTCCTTCTTCATCGGGTAGACGCCGGGCTGAATTCCCTGACTCTTCGGGTTCGCCGTCGCCGCCGAGACGAAGGCGCCCGAACTCTTGACCACACCCTTGCGGGCGAGAATGCTGCCGATCTGGCCCAGCCCCGCACCCTTGGGGATCTCGACCTCGACGGAACCGGTGCCGGTGCCCGAATAGTCGGCCGGGGCTCCGAACTGGTCCTGGTAGAACTGGTATCCGAAGTAGCTGATGCCGCCCACGCCGCCGGCCAGGACCACCACGACGAAGAGGCAGGCCGTGCCGTTGCGGCTTTTCTTCTTTTTGGACTTGCCGCCTCGGCGGTCGCCGCCGCGCCGGGACTCGCGTGGCTCGTCGGGGTCGTCGTCGCGGTCGCCGCTGCCCGTGAAGAACGGGTGCTCCTCGGGGGCTTCCGGCTCGGGTTCCCACTCGGGAGCCTGGTCCGGCTCGGGCGCCCGGCGCTGGTTCGGCGGCTGCGGCGGGGGATAGGCGTCCGGCGCGGCGTAGTAGTCGCTCTCGCCGGCGCCGTAGGCGGGCTGCTGGCCGGCGTACGGGTCGGCCGCCGGATTCATGCCGTACGGCACCGGCTCCTGCTGCTGGGCCGTGTCCCAGCCGACGTTGTGGCCGTACTGCTGCTGGTCCGGGTGCCCGGGCTGCTGCTCGTGCTGATGCGGGTGCTGGTGCTGCCGGCCGTCGTAATACGGCTGCTGCTGTTGCGGCTCCTGCTGGTAGTGCTGTGGCTGACCACCGTACGGAGCCTGCTGCCCTGCCCATCCCTGGTCCCCGTACAACGGGTCCTCGGGATGCCACGGTTCGTGGCCTGCGCCCCGGCCATACTCAGTCATCAAACCCCATAGTGTGCCGCGAGGCGGTGGCTGCTTCGCGCGTGGGGGCACGGCATCCGGTCCGCCTCTTCTTTGTGCGGCAGCTGTTCGAACACCGCCGCATCGCGCGGAACGTTACCGTATCGCGATCAGACAACCACTTCGACGCCCTCGCCCGGGGGAAGGCCGGAGACCCGTTCGGCCTCCAGAGCGTTCTGAAGGATGACAATTGCCGCCGCCTGGTCGATGACAGATCTGCCCTTCTTGGACTTCACGCCCGAAGCGCGCAGGCCCTGACTGGCCGTCACTGTGGTCATCCTCTCGTCGACCAGTCGCACCGGAACGGGCGCGATGCCGCCGGCGAGCTCCTGGGCGAACGCCCGGACCTTGACGGCCGCCGGCCCCTCGCCCCCGTTGAGGGAGCGAGGAAGGCCGACCACGACCTCGATCGGTTCGTACTCCTCGACGAGCTGCCTCAGCCGCCGGTGGGCGGCCGGGACGTCGCGTCCCGGCACGGTCTCCACCGGCGTGGCCAGCACCCCGTCGGGGTCGCACGAGGCGACCCCTATCCGGGCGTCCCCGACATCGATCGCGAGGCGACGGCCGCGTCGCATCAGGCGCTCTCGCCGACAGCGCGTTCGACGGCGGCCACGGCGTCGCCGATGGCCTCCGGGTTCTGGCCGCCGCCCTGGGCGACGTCCGGCTTGCCACCACCGCCGCCGCCGAGGGTCTTGGCGGCCGTACGGACCAGCTCGCCGGCCTTGAGACCGCGCTCGCGGGCGGCCTCGTTGGTGGCGATGACGGTCAGCGGGCGGCCGTTGGCGGTGGTGAACAGCGCCACGACCGTCGGGCGGTCACCCGGAATGCGGCCGCGTACGTCGAGGACGAGCCGGCGCAGGTCGTCGGCCGACGTGCCGTCCGGCACCTGGCCGGTGACGACCGCTACGCCCCGCACGTCCTTGGCACCGGCGGCGAGACCCGCGGCGGCCTGGAGGACCTTCTCCGCGCGGAACTTCTCGATCTCCTTCTCGGCGTCCTTGAGCTTGGCGAGCATCCCGGAGATCTTCTCCGGCAGCTCCTCCGGACGGCCCTTGACCAGCTCCTGGAGCTGGGCGACGACCGTGTGCTCACGAGCCAGGAAGTTGTACGCGTCGACGCCGACCAGGGCCTCGATGCGCCGCACGCCGGAGCCGATCGACGACTCGCCGAGCAGCTTCACCAGACCCAGCTGGGCGGTGTTGTGGACGTGCGTACCGCCGCACAGCTCCTTGGAGAAGTCGCCAATGGTCACGACGCGCACCCGCTCGCCGTACTTCTCGCCGAACTCCGCGATGGCGCCCTGCTTCTTGGCCTCGTCGATCGACATGACCTCGGCCTGGACGTCGAGTTCACGGGCGAGCACTTCGTTGATCTTGTGCTCCACGTCGGTGAGGACGGTGCCCGGTACGGCGTTCGGGGAGCCGAAGTCGAAGCGGAAGCGGCCCGGCGAGTTCTCCGAACCGGCCTGGGCGGCCGTCGGGCCGAGCGCGTCGCGCAGCGCCTGGTGCGTGAGGTGCGTGGCGCTGTGGGCGCGGGCGATGGCGCGGCGGCGCTTGAGGTCGATGGCGGCGTAGGCGGAGGCGCCCACGGTCACCTCACCGACCTGGACGGAGCCCTTGTGGACGGAGACGCCCGGGACCGGCTGTTGTACGTCGCGCACCTGGATGATGGCGCCCGTGTCCAGCTTGATGCGGCCGGTGTCGGCCTGCTGGCCGCCGCCCTCGGCGTAGAACGGCGTGCGGTCCAGGATTACCTCGACCTCGTCGCCCTCGGTGGCGGCCGGGGAGGGCAGCCCGTCGACGAGCAGGCCGACGATGGTCGACTCGCCCTCGGTGTGGGTGTAGCCGGTGAACTCCGTCGTGCCGGAGTTGTCGGCGACCTCGCGGTAGGCGGAGACGTCGGCGTGGCCGGTCTTCTTGGCCTTGGCGTCGGCCTTGGCCCGGTCCCGCTGCTCCTTCATCAGGCGGCGGAAACCGTCCTCGTCCACGGACAGGCCCTGTTCGGCGGCCATCTCCAGGGTGAGGTCGATCGGGAAGCCCCAGGTGTCGTGGAGCAGGAACGCCTTGTCGCCGGGGAGGACCTTGCCGCCGGCGGCCTTGGTCTCGCTCACGGCCGTGTCGAGGATGTTCGTGCCGCCCTTGAGGGCCTTCGTGAAAGCGGCCTCCTCGGCGAGGGCGACGGTCTCGATGCGCCCCCGCTCGGTCAGGAGCTCCGGGTACTGCTGGCCCATCGACGTAATCACGGTGTCGACGAGCTCGGCGACGACGGGACCGGTGGCGCCCAGGAGGCGCATGTTGCGGATGGCGCGGCGCATGATGCGGCGCAGCACGTAGCCGCGGCCCTCGTTGCCGGGGGTGACGCCGTCGCCGATGAGCATCACCGACGTACGCATGTGGTCGGTGACGACGCGCAGCGAGACGTCCGAGGCGTGGTCGGCGCCGTAGCGGACACCGGTCAGCTCGGTGGCCTTGTCGATGACCACCATCGAGGTGTCGATCTCGTAGAGGTTCTGTACGTCCTGGAGGATCATCGCCAGGCGTTCGAGACCGAGGCCGGTGTCGATGTTCTTCGACGGCAGGTCGCCGAGGATCGGGAAGTCTTCCTTGCCGTCGCCGGCGCCCCGCTCGTACTGCATGAAGACCAGGTTCCAGATCTCCACGTACCGCTCGTCGTTGACGGCCGGGCCGCCCTCGACGCCGAAGGCCGGGCCACGGTCGTAGTTGATCTCGGAGCACGGGCCGCACGGTCCGGGCACGCCCATGGACCAGAAGTTGTCCTTCTTGCCCAGGCGCTGGATGCGCTCGGCCGGTACGCCGATCTTGTCGCGCCAGATCTGCTCGGCCTCGTCGTCGTCGAGGTAGACCGTGATCCACAGACGCTCGGGGTCGAGGCCGTAGCCGCCGTCCGCCACGGAGCTGGTGAGCAGCTCCCAGGCGTACTCGATGGCGCCTTCCTTGAAGTAGTCACCGAACGAGAAGTTGCCGCACATCTGGAAGAACGTGCCGTGGCGGGTGGTCTTGCCGACCTCTTCGATGTCCGGCGTACGCACGCACTTCTGCACGCTGGTGACGCGCGGGGCGGGCGGCTTGACCTCGCCGAGGAAGTACGGCTTGAAGGGCACCATGCCCGCGGGGACCAGCAGCAGGGTCGGGTCGTCCGCGATGAGCGACGCCGAAGGCACGACGTTGTGTCCGCGCTCCTCGAAGAAGCGCAGCCAGCGGCGGCGGATTTCAGCCGACTCCATCAGTGGTCCTCATTCCGGTTGTACGAATGCTTGTTGTGGTCGAGAGCAGCGACGCGGCGGTGCTCGATGACTTTGGGGTCGTTGCGCGCTTCGAGGCCGAGGGCTTCGCCGAGTTCGGCTTCGCGCTGCGCCATTCCCGCCTTGACGTCGAGCGCGAAGTCCTTGAGCCGGTGACCTGCTTCGATCGCCTTGTCGGCGGCCTGCGCGGCGAGGCTCTCGGGCGTCAGCTGCTTGAGCTTGCGGTTGACCTTGGTGGTGGCCCACACGCCGGCGGCGGCGCCTGCCGTGAACCAGAACGTACGGCGGAACATTGCGGCTTCAGCCCTTCCGCTTCCTGCGCCGGGCGGACGGCACGGTCCGGCCGGCGATCACAGTGCGACGCGACGGCTGCTCCGCCGGAGCGTCCTTGCCGCGGCCGATCGCCCGGCGTACGCCGTACCCGAAGGCGGCGACCTTGACGAGCGGGCCGCCGAAGGTCGATGCGACGGTCGTCGAGAGCGCGGACGCGTTGGAGGTGACTTCCTGGACGTCGGTCGCGATGGCGTCGACCCGGTCGAGCTGGGTCTGCGCCGACCGCACCGTCGCGGAGGCGTCCGCCAGCAGCGGGACGGCCTGTTCGGTCACGTCCGCGACGAGTCTGGTCGTCGCCCTGAGCGTCTGAGCCAGTCTCACCAGCACCACCGCGAGGAATGAGACCAGAATCGCCCAGAAGACCGCCACCAGGATGCCGGCCACCTCTCCACCGGACACTTTGCACCGCTCCCTGCCATCGATAAAAGTCGTCTTGCGAGCCTATCGCGCCGGGACTCCGGGTCCGTACCGCATTACGGGCTCGGGGAGCGGGAGCTGTCCGGCCTGATTGTACGGAGTGCTTACGGATCGGTACGCTCCGTGTCCCATGCGACGCACTTCCCCTTCCGGGTCCCACTCCCCTGTTCACGGCGACCTCCCGGCGGAGCTGAATTCCTTCGTCGGGCGCCGCGCCGAACTGGCGGAGCTGGGCCGTCTGCTGGAGGACTCGCGGCTGGTGACCGTGACCGGTGTCGGCGGCGTCGGCAAGACCCGTTTCGCGCTGCGCACCGCGTGCGACCTGCGGGAACGGTACTGCGACGGGGTCCGGCTCGCCGAGCTGTCCGCTCTCACGGATCCCGGCCTCATGGAGCACGCGGTCGTCGAGGCGCTGGGCCTGACCGACCACACCAGCAAGCCGCCGCGCACGGTGCTGGTGGAGCATCTCGCGACGCGCCGGCTGCTGCTCGTACTCGACGGCTTCGAGCATCTCGTGGACGCCGTCGCCGCGCTGGTCAGGGAGCTGCTGCGGCGCGCTCCCGGCCTTACCGTGCTGGCCACAGGACGGCTTCCGCTGAGCGTCGACGGCGAACAGTCCTTCCCCCTGCCGCCGATGCCGGACCCGGACGCGGTACGGCTCTTCGTCGACCGGGCCGCCGCCGGGCAGCCCGGCTTCCGGCTGACGGACGCCAACAGCGCCGCCGTGCACGAGCTGTGCCGTCGCCTGGACGGGATTCCGCTCGCCCTGGAGCTGGCGACCGGGCGGCTGAGGGCCCTCTCCGTCGAGCAGGTGCTCGACCGGCTCGACAACCGTTTCCGCCTGCTGACCGGTTCCACCCGCGGCGCCCTCCCCCGCCACCAGACACTGCGTACCGCGATCGGCTGGAGCCACGAGCTGTGCACGCCTGAGCAGCGGTTGCTGTGGGCGCGGCTCTCGGTGTTCGCCGGGCCGTTCGACCTGGAAGCGGCCGAGTACGTCTGTGGCGGCCCGGAACTGCCGGACGAGGGCGTGCTCGGCCTCCTGGATGTGATCACGGATCTGATCACGCAGTCCGTCGTGGTCCGCGAGGACACCGCGGCAGGGGTCCGCTACCGGATGCTCGACACCGTCCGGGAGTACGGCGCCGAGTGGCTGGCGGCCATGGGCGACGCGGAGCGCGTGCACCGCAGGCACCGCGACTGGTACCTGGGACTCGCGACCTGGTGCGAGCTGGACTGGTTCAGTCCCCGGCAGGCGGAGGTGGCGGCGCGCGTCGACAGTGAACTGCCCAACCTGCGCCGGGCGATGGAGTACTCGCTGGAGCACCCGCAGGACGTGCATCTGAGCCAGTACCTGGCGGGCACGCTGTGGTTCTACTGGGTGGGCTGCGGTCGCCTGTCGGAGGGGCGGCACTGGCTCGACCGCGTACTGGAGTCGGAGAGCCGGCACGAGGCGCACCGGCTGAAGGCACTGTGGGTGCTCGGCTATGTGGCCGTGCTGCAGGGCGACGCCATCGGGGCGCTCGCCGCCCTCCAGGAGTGCCGCGAGGGCGCCGAGCTCAGCGCGAACGCCCTCGCGGCGGCGTACGCCGTGCACCGGTCGGGCTGCCTCGCGCTGGTCTCCGACGACATGCCGCGCGCCGAGGAGCTGCTGCGTGAGGCCCTCGCCCGCTACCAGGAGATCGGGGAGCTCAACAGCAACGTGCTGATGGCGCAGATCGAGCTGGCGATGGCGGTGGCCTTCCGCGGCGATCTGGCGCAGGCCGTCGCGATCTGCGAGGAGGTCACCGAGATCTGCGAGGACCACGGGGAGCGCTGGGCCCTCGCGTACGCGCTGTACGTCCGGGCCTATGCGGCGCATACGGACGGCCGGCTGAGCCGGGCCCGGGAACTGCTGCTGGAGTGCCTCGCGATCGACCACGCGTTCAACGATCTGCTCGGCGTGGTGCTGGCCCTGGAGCTGCTGGCGCTGGTCACCCTCGACGCCGGCGATCCGGCGGAGGCGGCCGTGCTCCAGGGCGCGGCCGAGCGGATCTGGCCGTCGGTGGGGCTGCCGCTGTTCGGGTCGGCGTACTACAACGCGCCGCACGCGCTGTGCGAGGAGCAGGCGCGCGAGCGGCTCGGCGACGGCCGGTACGAGACGTTCCGGTGCGAGGGCGCCTCGCTCGGCCTGGACGCGGCGGTGGCCAGGGCGCTCGAAGGGCCGCCCCGTCCGGCGCCTGCCCCGCCCCTGCCGCGCGCGGCCTCCGCGACGGCCAGGAGCAGTACCCCGAACACGCGCGAGCCCGCCGCCCCCCGTTCCGTACGGAACGAGAAGACGACGGGCTGAGGCACTTGCCCGACTACGGCCGCTCGATCAGCGGGCGTAGTACTCGACGACGAGCTGCTCGTCGCAGATGACCGGGATTTCCTTGCGGTTCGGGTCGCGGTCCAGGCGGAAGGCCAGGGCCTTCAGGTTCACCTGGAGGTAGCGCGGCGTCTCACCGTCGGTGTCGTAGCCACCCTCGCGGGCAACCTGGAAGGGGTGCTTCTCGCGGCTGCGCTCGCGGACCATCACGACGTCGTCGGGACGGACACGGAACGACGGCTTGTCGACCTTGCCACCGTTGACCTCGATGTGGCCGTGGACGACCATCTGACGGGCCTGGTAGATCGTGCGGGCGATGCCCGAACGAAGAATGAGGGCGTCGAGGCGGCGCTCGAGCTCGATGACCAGGGCCTCGCCGGTCTTGCCTTCGGCCTTCTTGGCGCGGTCGTAGGCACGGGCCATCTGCTTCTCGCTGATGTCGTACTGGGCGCGCAGACGCTGCTTCTCGAGCAGACGGACCTTGTAGTCCGAGTTCTGCTTGCGTCCACGGCCGTGCTCGCCCGGCGGGTACGGACGGGCCTCGAAGTACTTGACAGCCTTGGGCGTCAGCGCGATGCCGAGCGCACGGGACTTCTTGACCTTGGGACGCGACTGGTTAGGCACGTTCTCCAGACCTCCGTTGTAGGTTAGGTTAGGCTCACCTTACTCAAGGAGATCGCATGTCTCGTCCGGGGAACACCAGTCACGTCACGGACAACACAAAGAAGGCCGACATCAAAGGTGTCGACGCGACGGAGGTCCGATCAGATCGTGGTCAGCCGCGTCCCAGCGGACTTGAAATCGCGCGGATGCCGTCAGCAGCCGAGCGCACACGAACTCTCGTACAGAGTACCTCCTCCGCGGTGCTGCTTCTCCCGGGCCCTTTCCCGGTCCGTCCCGAGCAGCTGATGCCCGAGGAGCGGAGCCTGGGGCCCGACGGCGAGGTGCTGCTGGTGTTCCCCGCGGATTCACCGGCCGTACGGGCCGCCACGCACGCGCAGGACGACGAGCTGCCCGTGGTGCTGGAGATCACGGATGTCGCGCCGGTCTCGGTGCCCAACCGTATCCGGAGCCGTGCCTGGATCTCCGGCTGGCTCACCTGCGTACGCGGGGTGGCGGAGCCCGGGCGCATGCTGCTGCGGCTCGAGGTCGGCGAGGCGCGGGTGGACGATCTGTGGGGCACGGGAATGGTCGAGCCCGAGGCCTTCGCGTCGGCGGCGGCGGATCCGCTGGTGGAGTACGAAGCCGAGCTGCTCCAGCATCTGCACGCGGCGCACGGCGACCAGGTGCGGCAGTTGTGCGCTCTGGCCGGCGACCGGGCTGCGGGAACCCGTGCGGTGCCCGTGGCACTGGACCGCTTCGGACTGCGGGTGCGCTTCAGCGGCGGCGCCGGCCGACGCGTCTTCGACGCGCGGTTCGACTTCCGCGAACCGGTGCGCGACATCGCCGGGCTGCGCCGCGCCATGCATCAGCTTTTCGAGGCGGCCGCGTCGGGCTGAAGAAGTCGGGCTGAAGAAGCAGACGGGTCAGGGACGGGCATCGGCCTGACCGCCGTCGCCGCGCAGCCTGCCCCGCACCTTCTCGACGACGTCGGCGTAACGGGCTTCCGCGCCGTAACGCGTGGGCTCGTAGTAGTGGCGGCCCTGCACGGCGTCCGGAGCGTACTGCTGGGCGGCGATCGCGCCGGGCACATCGTGCGGATAGACGTACCCCTGGGCGTGGCCGAGCTTGGCCGCGCCCTTGTAGTGGCCGTCGCGCAGGTGCGCGGGGACCGGGCCCGCCATGCCCTTCCGTACGTCGGCCTGGGCGGCGAAGATCGCGTTCGTCGCGGCGTTGGACTTGGGCGCGAGGGCCAGCGCGATGGTCGCGTGGCTGAGGGTGAGAGCGGCCTCGGGGAAGCCGATCATGGCCACGGCCTGGGCGGCGGCGACGGCCGTCGGCAGCGCGGTCGGGTCGGCCAGGCCGATGTCCTCGCTGGCCGAGATCATCAGCCGGCGGGCGATGAACCGGGGGTCCTCCCCCGCCTCGATCATGCGGGCCAGGTAGTGCAGCGCCGCGTCGACGTCCGAGCCGCGGATGGACTTGATGAGGGCGCTCGCCACGTCGTAGTGCTGGTCGCCGTCACGGTCGTACTTCACCGCCGCGCGGTCGACCGTCTCCTCGACCGTTTCGAGCGTGATCTCGTCCTCGCCCTTGGAGATGGCCGCTCCCGCGGCCGCTTCCAGCGCGGTGAGCGCGCGCCTGGCGTCACCGCCCGCGATCCGCAGCAGATGAGCCTCGGCGTCGTCGGAGAGCGTGACCGCGCCGCCGAGACCGCGCTCCTCCGTGAGGGCCCGGTGCACCAGGGAGCGCAGACCGTCGTCGGTCAGCGACTCCAGCGTGAGCAGGAGGGAGCGGGAGAGGAGCGGGGAGATGATCGAGAAGTACGGGTTCTCGGTGGTCGCCGCGATGAGCGTGACCCAGCGGTTCTCGACGGCGGGCAGCAGCGAATCCTGCTGGGCCTTGCTGAAGCGGTGGATCTCGTCGAGGAAGAGGACGGTCTCCTTGCCGTAGCCACCGGAGGCGCGGCGGGCGCCGTCGATGACGGCCCGGACTTCCTTCACCCCGGCGGTGATCGCGGACAGCTCGACGAACCGCTTCTGAGTGGCCAGGCTGACGACGTACGCCAGAGTCGTCTTTCCGATGCCGGGCGGCCCCCAGAGGATCACCGAGGAGGGTCCGGCGGGCCCGCCGCTGCCCTCCCCGACCAGCCGGCGCAGCGGGGCCCCCGGCTTCAGCAGATGCTGCTGGCCGACGACCTCGTCGAGGGTGCGCGGACGCATCCGTACGGCGAGGGGGCTGCTCGACGGATCCTTGAGCTGGCGGTCTTCGGCGGCTGCGGTGAACAGGTCTGGCTCCACGCATGAAGCCTATGTCAGCCCACTGACAACGCCGTCGGAGCGGATACCGCTCAGCTGGTCCAGAACGTCCACCAGCGGGTCAGGATCAGCATGCCGATGATCCCGGTCCACAGGACCGGCGGCACCCAGTGGAACTCCGTCAGTGCGCTGCGCAGGCCGCTGGGGGCCGGGAGGATCCGGTGCTTGATGTTGTGCGTGGTGACGTAGCAGAACATCACGATCGTGGCGACCCAGGCCAGACAGCACCACAGGCACAGCGAGCCGATGTTGTACAGCGACTGGTACTGAAGCCAGGTGCAGAAGCCGACGCCGAAAAGAGTGCCCGCGTTCAGGCCGAGCCAGAACCAGCGGCGGTAGCGCGCGCCGGCCAGCAGGCCCACGCCGATGGCGACGACCATCGCGTAAGTGACGAGCCCCAGCATCGGGTTGGGGAAGCCGAAGGCCGAGGCCTGCTCGCTCTTCATGATGTTGCCGCACGCGACCACGGGGTTGAGGCTGCATCCCGGCTGGAAACCCGGGTCCTCCAGGAGCTTGAACTTGTCGATCGTGATGACCCAGGAGGCCAGCAGTCCGGCCAGACCCGTGATCACCAGCAGCAGGGCGAAGGGACGGCCGCTGCCGGTCGTGCCCTGCGGGCCTTCCTGCGCACCGTTGTAGGTGCGGTCGTCTACCGCTGCAGTCGTCATATCGCCGTTCCGTCGCTGAGTGGGCTGCCGGACAGGGTCATTCTGCCGCACCGCCACCCGTGTCCACCGTTCGATGGACATAAGGAGGTACGCACGGACGTCCCGCCGCGTGCCTTCCGGCAGAGCTGTTGACCGGCGCGAAGCAACGATTCGGGGCATCGGCCCGGCGCAGGAGGCCCCGTACCGGCCTGTCCGGAACCGGCCTGGCCCGGCAGGGGGAATCCGCACCCACGAAGTTGACCGTACGAGCGGTTGTCCGGGCGTGTACGGGCGGACCTCGAAACGGACGGGGGCCCGGCCGTCGTCGCAACGGC
This sequence comes from Streptomyces sp. ISL-99, assembly GCF_018614005.1. Classification (NCBI taxonomy): domain Bacteria; kingdom Bacillati; phylum Actinomycetota; class Actinomycetes; order Kitasatosporales; family Streptomycetaceae; genus Streptomyces; species Streptomyces sp. ISL-99. The sequence goes on along the minus strand of NZ_JAGGPC010000029.1, from coordinate 144,162 downwards.
CGGGCCCCCGTCCCTGCGGACAGCTCTCAGGCCAGGCGGCGCCGGAGCTCCGCGGTGACCGCGTCCAGGGCGACCGGCACCTGCTCGCCGGTCTCCATGTCCTTCAGCTGGACCTGGCCGTCGGCCAGATCCCGCTCGCCGGCGACGATCGTGTAGCGGGCGCCCGAGCGGTTGGCGTTCTTCATGGCGCCCTTGAGGCCCTTGCCGCCGTACGCGAAGTCGGCCGCGACACCCGCCCTGCGCAGCTCGGTGACCGTACCGAACAGGACGCGGCGCGCCTCCTCGCCGAGCGGCACCGCGTACACGCTGGTGGTGGCGGGCAGGTCGAGCTCGACGCCCTCCGCCTCCAGCGCCAGCACCGTACGGTCCACGCCGAGCGCCCAGCCGACGGACGGCAGCGCGGGGCCGCCGATCATTTCGGACAGGCCGTCGTAGCGGCCGCCGCCGCCCACCGCGGACTGCGAGCCGAGACCGTCGTGGACGAACTCGAACGTCGTGCGCGTGTAGTAGTCGAGGCCGCGCACCAGCTTCTCGTCGTCCTCGTAGGCGACGCCCGCCGCGTTCAGCAGCTCGCGCACCTGCTCGTGGTACGCCTTGCACGCGTCGCACAGGTAGTCGCGCAGCATCGGCGCGCCCACGAGCTGCTTCTGGACCTCGGCGCGCTTGTCGTCGAGCACCCGCAGCGGGTTGATCTCGATGCGACGGCGGGTGTCCTCGTCCAGTTCGAGGTCGCGCAGGAAGCCCTGGAGGGCCTCCCGGTAGACGGGCCGGCACTCCTTGTCGCCCAGCGAGTTCAGCAGGATGCGGAACTGCGACAGGCCCAGCGAGCGGTACGCCTGGTCGGCCAGGATGATCAGCTCGGCGTCGAGGGCCGGGTCCTCCGCGCCGATCGCCTCGGCGCCGACCTGTGAGAAGTGGCGGTAACGGCCCTTCTGCGGGCGCTCGTAGCGGTAGTACGAGCCGGAGTACCAGAGCTTGACCGGCAGGTTGCCGCTCTTGTGCAGGTTGGCTTCCAGGGCGGCGCGCAGTACGGAAGCGGTGCCCTCGGGGCGCAGCGCCAGCTTGTCGCCGCCCTTGGTCTCGAAGGCGTACATCTCCTTGCTGACGATGTCGGTGGACTCGCCGACACCGCGCGAGAAGAGGGCGACGTCCTCGAAGCCGGGCGTCTCGATGTAGCCGTAGCCGGAGTTGCGCAGGGGCGCGGAGATCGCCTCACGCACCGCCAGGAACTTCGCGGAGTCCGGCGGGATGAGGTCGTACGTGCCCTTGGGGGCCTTGAAGGTGCTCACAGGAAGTCTCGTCACATTCCTCGTCGGGGAGCGGCGGCCAGACCGGTCAGATACGGGTTGGTGGCGCGCTCGCGGCCGATGGTCGTCTGGGGGCCGTGGCCGGACAGCACCACGGTCGAGTCGTCGAGCGGCAGGCACACACGGGCCAGCGACTCGAGCATCTCGGCATGGTCGCCGCCGGGCAGGTCGGTGCGTCCGACGGAGCCGGCGAACAGCAGGTCGCCCGAGAAGAAGACCGACGGGATGTCGGCCTGCTCGGGCATCCTGAAGGTCACCGACCCCTTGGTATGGCCGGGCGCGTGCGAGACGGTGAAGCCGAGGCCCGCCAGCTTCAGCTCCGCGCCGTCGTAAAGCTCCTTGACGTCGTCCGGCTCGCCGACGGTCAGCTCGCCCATCAGCGGCATGCCGATCGAGCGGCCGAGAGCCTTCTCGGGGTCGCTCATCATGTACCGGTCGGCGGGGTGGATCCACGCCGGTACGTCGTGCGCTCCGCACACCGGGACGACCGAGGCGACATGGTCGATGTGGCCGTGGGTGAGGACGACCGCGACGGGCTTGAGGCGATGCTTCGCGAGCGTTTCCTCGACGCCCGCGGTGGCCTGGTGACCCGGGTCGATGATCACGCACTCCTCGCCCGCGGCGGGGGCGACCACGTAACAGTTGGTCCCCCAGGCCCCGGCGGGGAACCCGGCAATAAGCACGATCGTCCTCAATATGTCGTCCGGCGGGAGATGCCGCTGCCGATTGCAGCAGATCAGAGCCTACCGGCGCCGCTCATCGCACAGCGAACCCATATACGGTACGGGCAAGCTCGGCTCGGCCGGACAGCAGTGCGGACAGCAGTGACAGACGAGACGTACGAGGAGAACACCGGTGGTCAGCAGCGATCAGCGGCGGCGCCAGCTCGCCCGGGAAAAGTTCGAACGCCAGCAGCAGCGCCGCGCCGAGGCCCGGCGCAAGGCGCGCCGCCGCAGCGCCGTGATCGCCTCGACGCTCGCCGTGGTGCTCGCGGCCGGGGCGACGGCGTTCGCGACGGGCGTGCTGGGCGGCGACGACAAGGACGACACCGTCGCCGACGCGTCGGCGAGTACCACGCCGTCGAAGGCGCCCGACCCGTGCGAGAAGCCCGCCCCGGGCTCGGTCAAGAAGCTGCCGTACAAGAAGGAGCCGGCGCTCACCGTCGACAAGTCGGCGTCGTACACGATGAAGCTGGACACCACCTGCGGCGACATCACGCTCGGCCTGGACCCGGCGAAGGCCCCGCGCACGGTGAACTCCTTCAACTTCCTCGCCTCGAAGGGCTATTTCGACCACACGAAGTGCCACCGGCTGACGACCAGCGGCATTTACGTGTTGCAGTGCGGCGACCCGACGGGGCAGGGCTCGGGTACCCCCGGCTACAAGCTCCCCGACGAGAACCTGAAGGACCCGAAGCTCAAGGGCGGCGTCTACCCGGCGGGCACGGTCGCGATGGCGAACGCGGGTCCGGGGACCGGCGGCAGCCAGTTCTTCCTCGTGTACCAGGACAGCAAGTTGCCGCCCAACTACACACCGTTCGGAACCATCAAGGGTGGTCAGGACGTGCTGAAGAAGATCGCTGACGCGGGTGAGGCGACCGGTCAGGGCGACGGGACGCCCAATGCCACCGTCGTCATCGACAAGGCGACCGTCACCAAGTAAATCCGGAAGTGCGGGATGCGGACAGCCGCCCTGCCGTTCGCCTATGTTGGCGGTGTGCAGGGCGTCTGTGGCCCCGCGAAAGAAACTGTGGACGATGCCCGGGGGTGAACAGCCCCTCGCAGGCGTCATGTGGAGGAGGCGCTGTGAGCAGCGACCCGTGGGGCCGCGTCGATGAGACCGGCACCGTGTACGTGCGTACGGCCGACGGCGAGAAGGTCGTCGGTTCCTGGCAGGCGGGATCTCCCGAGGAGGCCCTGGCCTACTTCGAGCGCAAGTACGAGGGCCTGGTTGTCGAGATCGGCCTCCTCGAACGGCGGGTGAAGACCACCGACCTGTCGGCCAAGGACGCCCATGCCGCGATCGACCATCTGCGTCAGCAGGTCGACGAGCACCACGCGGTCGGTGACCTCGACGCGCTGAGCAAGCGCCTCGACGCGCTGGTGGCGACGGTCGAGGCGCGCCGCGAGGAGCGCAAGGCGGAGAAGGCCAAGCAGACCGACGAGGCGAAGCACGCCAAGGAGGCGCTGGTCGTCGAGGCCGAGGAGCTGGCCCAGAGCGAGCAGTGGCGGGCCGCCGGTGAGCGGCTGCGGGCGCTCGTGGACATCTGGAAGGGCCTGCCGAGGCTCGACCGGAAGTCCGACGACGAGCTGTGGCACCGCTTCTCGCACGCCCGCTCGGCGTTCTCCAAGCGGCGCAAGGCCCACTTCGCCTCGCTGGACGCCCAGCGCGAGGAGGCCCGTAAGGCAAAGGAGAAGCTGGTCGCGGAGGCGGAGAGCCTTTCGGGGTCGACCGACTGGGCCGCTACGGCCGCCCGTTACCGCGACCTGATGACCGAGTGGAAGGCCGCGGGCCGCGCCCAGCGCGAGGCCGAGGACGGCCTGTGGAACCGCTTCCGCGGCGCTCAGGACGTCTTCTTCGCGGCGCGCAGCGCGGTGTTCGCGGAGCGGGACGCCGAGCAGGCCGACAACCTCAAGCTCAAGGAGGAGCTCGCGGCCGAGGCCGAGAAGCTCGTGCCGGTGAAGGACCTGAAGGCGGCCAGGGCCGCGTTCCGCTCCATCAACGAGCGCTGGGAGGCCATCGGCCACGTGCCGCGCGACGCCCGCCCGAAGGTCGAGGGCCGGATGCACGCGGTGGAGAAGGCGCTTCAGGAGACCGAGGAGAACGAGTGGCGTCGTACGAACCCTGAGGCGCGCGCCCGCGCCGCGGGTCTGACGGGCCAGCTCCAGGACGCCGTCGACAAGCTGCGGGGGCAGGTCGAGGCGGCCCGTGCGGCGGGCAACAACGCCAAGGCGGACAAGCTCGCCCGCGAGCTCGAAGGCCGGCAGGCGCTGCTCGACCAGGCGCTGAAGGGCCTGGAGGAGTTCGGCGGCTGACCACCCCGTACGTGCAGCGGCCCCGGTACACATCCGTACCGGGGCCGTTGTCGTATGGAACAGCAACCATGAATTGAGGAACCCCGACGGCGAGCAACCACCTCCGCGAGAGCGGCGGCGGCTTAGCCGCAAAGAGGGGCTACGGCCGGCGGGCCGAGGTGACGCGGTAGACGTCGTACACGCCCTCCACGCCGCGCACCGCCTTCAGGACGTGGCCCAGGTGCTTGGGGTCGCCCATCTCGAAGGTGAAGCGCGAGGTGGCCACCCGGTCGCGGGACGTCTGGACCGCCGCGGACAGGATGTTGACGTGCTGGTCGGACAGGACGCGGGTGACGTCCGAGAGCAGCCGGGACCGGTCCAGCGCCTCGACCTGGATGGCGACCAGGAACACCGACGACTGGGTCGGGGCCCATTCGACGTCGAGGATGCGCTCCGGCTCCTTCGACAGCGAATCGACGTTGACGCAGTCCGCGCGGTGCACCGATACGCCGCTGCCGCGCGTGACGAACCCGATGATGGGGTCGCCGGGTACGGGCGTACAGCAGCGGGCCAGCTTGACCCACACGTCGTCGACGCCCTTGACCACGACACCCGGGTCGGCGTTCGAGCGCCGCTTGCCGCGGCCGCGCGACGGCGGTGCGCTCTCGGCGATGTCCTCGGTGGCGGCCTCTTCGCCGCCGAGCGCCTGGACGAGCTTCTGGACGATGCTCTGCGCGGTGACGTGGCCCTCGCCGATCGCGGCGTACAGCGAGGAGATGTCGCTGTAGCGCATCTCATGCGCGAGCGTGACGAGCGAGTCGCCGGTGAGGATGCGCTGGATCGGCAGGTTCTGCTTGCGCATGGCCCGCGCGATGGCGTCCTTGCCCTGCTCTATGGCCTCGTCGCGGCGCTCCTTGGAGAACCAGGCGCGGATCTTGTTGCGGGCGCGCGGCGACTTGACGAAGCCGAGCCAGTCGCGGGACGGGCCGGCGCCGGCCGCCTTGGAGGTGAAGACCTCCACCAGGTCGCCGTTGTCGAGGGTCGATTCGAGCGGTACGAGCCGCCCGTTGACCCGCGCTCCTATGGTGCGGTGGCCGACCTCGGTGTGGACGGCGTACGCGAAGTCGACGGGTGTCGCACCGGCCGGCAGCGCTATGACGTCGCCCTTGGGCGTGAAGACGAAGACCTCGTTGCGGGAGAGGTCGAAGCGCAGGGACTCCAGGAACTCGCTGGGGTCCTCGGTCTCCTTCTGCCAGTCCAGGAGCTGGCGCAGCCACGCCATGTCGTTGACGGTGTCCTGGCCGCGGCCGGTGTTCTTGGGTACGTCGGTACGGACCTTGGAGGCGCCGGCGACGGCCTCCTGCTTGTACTTCCAGTGCGCGGCGATGCCGTACTCGGCACGGCGGTGCATGTCGAACGTACGGATCTGGAGTTCGACGGGCTTGCCGCTGGGGCCGATGACCGTCGTGTGCAGCGACTGGTACATGTTGAACTTCGGCATCGCGATGTAGTCCTTGAACCGGCCGGGGACCGGGTTCCATCGCGCGTGCACGGTGCCGAGGGCGGCGTAACAGTCGCGGACCGTGTCGACAAGGACACGAATCCCCACCAGGTCGTAGATCTCCGCGAAGTCACGGCCGCGGACGATCATCTTCTGGTAGACGCTGTAGTAGTGCTTCGGCCGGCCGGTGACGGTGGCCTTGATGCGGGCGGCGCGCAGGTCGGACTGGACCTCGTCGGTCACTATGGCGAGGTATTCGTCGCGCTTGGGCGCGCGCTCCGCGACGAGCCGCACGATCTCGTCGTACATCTTGGGGTAGAGGATCGCGAAGGCGAGGTCCTCCAGCTCCCACTTGATGGTGTTCATGCCCAGGCGGTGAGCCAGGGGCGCGTAGATCTCAAGCGTCTCGCGGGCCTTCTTCTCCTGCTTCTCCCGCTTGAGATAGCGCATGGTGCGCATGTTGTGCAGGCGGTCGGCGAGCTTGATGACCAGGACGCGCGGGTCCTTGGCCATGGCGACGACCATCTTGCGTACGGTCTCGGCCTGCGCGGCCTCGCCGAACTTGACCTTGTCGAGCTTGGTGACGCCGTCGACGAGCAGCGCGACCTGGTCGCCGAAGTCACGGCGCAGGGTGTCCAGGCCGTACTCGGTGTCCTCGACGGTGTCGTGCAGCAGGCCCGCCATGAGGGTCGCCGGGTCCATGCCGAGCTCGGCGAGGATCGTCGTCACGGCGAGCGGGTGCGTGATGTACGGGTCGCCGCTCTTGCGCTTCTGGCCGCGGTGCCAGCGCTCGGCGACCTGGTAGGCGCGCTCGATCTGGCGGAGCGTCGACGTCTCGATCTTCGGGTCGTTGCTGCGGACGGCCCGCAGCAGTGGTTCGAGGACCGGGTTGTACGGGCTGGAGCGCTGTACGCCCAGCCGGGCGAGCCGGGCCCGTACGCGGTTGGAGGAGCCGCCGCTGCCGGAGCGCGGGGTGGAGCCCTGGACCGGCTTGGGGGCGGACGCCGACGGCGTGGAGCCGCCGGCCCGCTCGGGGGCGTTCTTCGGCTTGCCGGTGGGCTCGGGGTTCTCAGCGGGGACGCCGCTCTTGGCGGGGGCGCCGCTGCTCGTGGGAGGGCCGCCCTTCGCGGGCGTGACCGGCGGGCCCGACGCGGGCGTGACCGGGCGCGCCGCGGCCTTGGCGGCCTGCTGCTGCTGGTCGGGCTGCGCGGCTGCGGACTCCCCCGGACGGGAGCTGGGGGAGAGTGGCTGGGCCTCGTCTGGCAAGAGCGCTCCTCGTGCGGGTCCGGGTCCCCCGGTCAGGCCCGGAAAGCCCATGGTAACGATGCCTGGCTTCCGGTTCGCCCCGGGCCTGATACCTGAGCCAACGCGAAAGGCGGGTCCCCGAATTCCTCGGAGACCCGCCCATCACGTACAGCCGTGCTGGTCAGACCGTGATCAAGGCCTCCAGCGGAGCCCCGTGGAGCGCCGGTTCCAGGCGGCTGCGGCCGCCCAGGAACCCGAGTTCCATGAGGACCGCGACCCCGGCGACCTGCGCACCGGCCCGCCGGATGAGCTCCAGCGAGGCCTCGGCGGTGCCGCCGGTGGCGAGGACGTCGTCGATGACGATGACGCGGTCGCCGTCGGCCAGGTCCTCGGCGTGGATCTCGATCTCGGCGGTGCCGTACTCCAGCTCGTACGCCTGCTTCAGCGTCGCACCCGGCAGCTTCCCCGCCTTGCGTACGGGGATGAAGCCGAGGCCGGCGCGGACGGCGACCGGCGCGGCCAGGATGAAGCCGCGGGCCTCCAGACCGACGATCTTCGTGGCGCCGCAGCGTACGCACAGCTCCGCGAGGGCGTCCGTCAGCGCCGTGAACGCCACCGGGTCCGCGAGCAGCGGGGTGATGTCCTTGAACATCACGCCGGGCTTCGGATAGTCCGGTACGTCACGGATGCGGCTGAGCAGCAGATCCTGCGTGGCTGTCGCCGTCATCGGCGCTTCCCCGACGGCTTGCCCCGGCCGGGGCGGCCACGGTCGGCCGGGCGCTGGCCGACGACCGCGCCGGCGGGCGCGGCGTCTTCCGGGAACCGGTCCTGCGGCTCGCCGGAAGCGTCGCCGGCGTCGTCCGCCGACTCGCCCCGCGCCTCGGCGGCTGCCCGCTTGGCGAGCACGCGCTTCTTCAGGGCCTTCATCTGCGGGTCGCGTTCCTTCAGGTCGGCGACGAGCGGAGTGGCGATGAAGATCGAGGAGTACGCACCGGCCGCCAGGCCGACGAAGAGCGACAGCGAGATGTCGTTGAGCATGCCGGCGCCCAGCACACCGCCGCCGATGAACAGCAGGCCCGCCACCGGGAGCAGCGCGACGACGGTGGTGTTGATGGAACGCACCAGGGTGCCGTTGAGGCTGCGGTTGGCGATCTCGCTGTACGTCCAGCGCGTCTGCTTGGTGATGTCCTTCGACCCCTCCTTGAGACCGTCGAAGACGACGACGGTGTCGTAGAGGGAGTAACCGAGGATCGTCAGCAGACCGATCACGGTGCCGGGTGTGACCTCGAAGCCGACCAGTGCGTACACACCGACGGTGATGGTGAGGTCGTGGACCAGGGCGATGAGGGCGGCCGCAGCCATGCGCCACTCGAAGGCGATGGCGAGGTAGATGACCACCAGCACCATGAAGATCGCGAGGCCGGTCCAGGCCTTGTTGGCGATCTGCTCGCCCCAGCTGGGTCCGACCAGCTCGGAGGTGATGTCGTCCGGCGCGACGCCGAGGTCCTTCGCGAGCTCGTCCTTGACCGGGTTGGCGGTGGCGGTGTCCAGACCACTGATCTGGATGCGCATGCCGCCGTTGCCGAGCTCCTGGACGATCGCCTCGTGCCCGGAGGCCTTTTCGGCGTCCTCCTGGACCTGGGCGACGGAGACACCCGTCTTGGCCGTCGTGAAGACCGCGCCGCCCTCGAACTCGATGCCCATGACCAGACCGCGCACCGCCAGGCCGACGATGGCCGTGATGGTGATCAGGATCGAGAGGCCGTACCAGATCTTCCGCTTGCCGACGAAGTCGTAACCGACCTCACCGTTGTAGAGGCGGGCGCCGAGACTGCCGAGTCGGGACATCTCAGGCCTCCTTCGGGTCGATGGGGGCGGTGACGCGACGGGTACGGCGCAGTGGAGGCTGTACGCCGAGCCGCTTCGGGTCCAGGCCGGACCATGGGTGGCCCTGGCCGAAGAACTTCGTACGCGCCAGCAGCGTCATCAGCGGCTTGGTGAAGAGGAACACCACGACCACGTCGAGCAGGGTGGTGAGGCCGAGTGTGAACGCGAAGCCCTGCACCTTGCCGACGGTCACGACGAACAGCACCGCGGCGGCGAGGAACGACACGAAGTCGGAGACCATGATCGTGCGCCGGGCACGCGGCCAGGCACGCTCCACAGCGGGCTTGAGCGTACGGCCGTCGCGGATCTCGTCACGGATGCGTTCGAAGTACACGATGAACGAGTCCGCGGTGATGCCGATGGCAACGATCGCACCACACACCGCGGGCAGGTTCAGTGCGAAGCCGATGCCCGGGCCGAGCAGCGTCATGATCGTGTAGGTCAGGATCGCGGAGACGATGAGGCTCACGATCGCGACGAACGCCAGGCCGCGGTAGTAGGCGAGCAGGTAGATGACGACCAGCGCGAGACCGATCGCACCGGCGATCAGACCGGCCTTGAGCTGCTCACCGCCGAGCGCGGCGGTGACGGTGGTGACGGTCTCCTCGCTGAAGGAGAGCGGCAGCGCGCCGTACGACAGGATGTTGGCCAGGTCCTGGGCGGACTCCTGGGTGAAGCTGCCGGAGATCTCCGCGTTGGCGCTCAGGGTCGTGTTGACCGAGGGGGCCGAGACGACCTCGCCGTCGAGGACGATGGCGAACTGGTTCTGCGGCGGCTGCTGCTGCGACAGCTGGCTGGTGATCTTCTGGAACTTCTTGGAGCCGGCGCTGGTGAACTCCATGTTCACCTTCCAGCCGCCACCGCGCTGGGTGTCGAGCGTGGCGCTGGCGTCGTCGACGTCCTTGCCGTTGACCTCGGCCGGGCCCAGGATGTACTTCTCCCACTCACCCGCGTTGTTCTTACCGCAGGCGACCATCGGGTCCTCGGGCTTGACGCCCAGGTTGGCCTGTACGCGCTCGGTCTTCTTGGTGCAGTCCAGAGCCGCGAACTTCTTTTCCAGCGCGGCGGTCGCGGGATCGGGCGACAGCGCGGCGTCCGGCTTGTCGCTCTTGTCCGGGCTCTTGGACGCGCTGCCCGTGGGGGTCGGCGTCGGGGCCTTCTTGAGCCCGTCCGTCACTGCGCGGCCCTGCGTGGTGGCACCGGCCGTCGGCGTGGCGGTCGGCGTGGACTTGGGGTCCTTGCCGCCCGCCGAGGGCTTCGGGGAAGGGGTGGCGTCGGGCGTCGGGGTACCGGCGGTGTACGTCACCACAGGGCGGAAGTAGAGCTGAGCGGTCGTACCGACCTGCTCCCGCGCCTGCTTCTCGTTCGTTCCCCTGGGGATGTTGACGATGATGTTCTCTTCGCCCTGAGTCTGAACCTCGGCCTCAGAGACACCCAGACCATTGACACGGCGGTCGATGATGCCGACCGCCGTGTCCATGTTGGTCTTGTTGATCGCGTTCGGCTTGCCCGGCTCGGGCTTGGCCTTGAGCGTGATGCTCGTGCCGCCGGCGAGGTCGATGCCCAGACGCGGCGTGAGCTCACCGGCCGCGAACATCCCGCCGGTGAGCGCGACCATGGCGATCAGGATCAGAGCCAGGGCGCGCCCTGGCCTGCCCGGAGCCCCCGCGGGCCTGCGGCCCTTCTTCGGTGCTGCCACCTTCTCGTTTCTCCCTGTCCAACCGCCCCCGCGCCGGGTGAGCGCCAAGGCGGCCACGAAGTATGTGGGGCCCAGCCCCGCGGAAGTCGACACGATCCGGGGACCGGGGTACGCCGGTGGGCGCGCCGCGGTCCCCCTACGTGACTACTTCGCGTCGCTCTCGCCGTCGGACTTCTTGTCCTTCGGCTCGTCGCCGGCCGCGTCGTGCGCCTTCTCCGCGTCGTCCCCCTCGGCCTTCTTGCCGAGGTCGATACGCGCGACGTCGTCCTCGTCCTTGTCCGCGCCCGCGGACTCGGTCAGCGAGGAGGCGTCGTCCGGGACGACCGGAGCGTCGATCTTGAGGTCACCGTCGCCGTGGACGATGCGGTTGTACTCCTCGTCGTCGAGGACGGCGCCGATGGAGTTCTTCGCGTAGACGGCGTGCACGCCCGGCGCGACCTCGAGGAGGACCGTGTCGTCGTTGACTTCCTTGACGGTGGCGTACATGCCCCCGATCGTCCGGACGCCGGTGCCGGGCTGCATTTCGTTGCGCATCTGCGCAGCCGCCTGCTGCTTCTTCTTGGCGGACCGGGTCATCAGGAACATGGCCCCGATGAGCACGATGAAGGGGAGGAGGGTCACGATATTCACGGGACGGAAATTCCTTCGCACGACCGCGCCGGGGAGCGGCCTGATCTACGGGGGGTGGGCACGCCGACCTGGAAGGGCGGCATCGGCGGAGTCTAAGCGAGTCCGCATCAATGGAACAACGCCCAGCATCGCACCGTGGTTCCTGACAGAGCGACCGTCCGCGCCGTCAGGTCCATCACGTCCCGAAGAGCCTCGTTTGTCCGTTTCCTCCGTTACCCTGCCGAGGCGGTACGAGCCCCAGGTGCGCCCAGGCGGCAGGCGTGGCCACCCGGCCCCTCGGCGTACGGGCCAGCAGGCCTTCCCGTACGAGGAAGGGCTCGGCCACCTCTTCGACCGTCTCCCGCTCCTCCCCCACCGCCACCGCCAGCGTGGACAGTCCCACGGGCCCGCCGCCGAACAGCTTGAGCAGCGCGCCGAGCACGGCCCGGTCGAGGCGGTCGAGGCCACGGGCGTCGACCTCGTACACCTTGAGAGCGGCGGCGGCGATGTCACGGTCGATCACGCCGTCGGCCTTGACCTGGGCGTAGTCACGGACGCGGCGCAGCAGGCGGTTGGCGATACGGGGCGTACCGCGGGAGCGTCCGGCGATCTCGGCGGCGCCCTCCGCGTCTATCTCCAGATCGAGGAGGCGGGCTGAGCGGTGGATGACACGCTCCAGCTCGGCGGGTTCGTAGAACTCCATGTGGCCGGTGAAGCCGAAGCGGTCGCGCAGCGGGGGCGGCAGCAGTCCGGCCCTGGTGGTGGCGCCGACCAGGGTGAAGGGGGGCAGCTCCAGCGGGATGGCGGTGGCGCCGGGCCCCTTGCCGACGATCACGTCGACGCGGAAGTCCTCCATGGCCATGTAGAGCATCTCTTCGGCCGGCCGGGACATCCGGTGGATCTCGTCGAGGAAGAGCACCTCGCCCTCCTGGAGGGAGGAGAGGATCGCGGCGAGGTCTCCGGCGTGCTGGATGGCGGGGCCCGAGGTGATGCGGATCGGGGCGTTCATCTCGGCCGCGATGATCATCGAGAGGGTTGTCTTGCCGAGGCCGGGGGCGCCGGACAGCAGCACGTGGTCGGCGGTGGCGCCGCGCGCGCGGGCCGCCCGCAGGACCAGGTCGAGCTGCTCGCGGACCTTCTCCTGGCCCACGAACTCGTCGAGGTCCTTGGGGCGCAGCGCCGCCTCGACGGCCTGGTCCTCGCCGTCGGAGCCGGAGTCGACCAGCCGCTGGTCGATGTCGGGTCCGGTGTCGTCCCAGTTCATTTACGGATCTCTCGAATCAGCGGGCGCGGTTGAGGGTCTGGAGCGCGGCGCGCAGCAGCTGCGGCACGGGCGGCCGGCTGCCCTCGGCGAGGGCCGCCTCTGCCTGCGGGGCCACCGCCGCGACCGCCTCCTCGGCCTCGCGCGACGCGTACCCGAGACCGATGAGCGCGGCCTGGAGCTGCTCGCCCCACGGTGCGGGCCCCGACGCGACGCGCTGGGCGCCGACGTGGCCACCGGCGCCGAGCGGCTCCCCCAGACGCCCCTTCAGTTCGAGGAGCAGCTTCTGGGCGCCCTTCTTCCCGATGCCCGGCACGGCGGTGAGCGCCTTCTCGTCACCCGTGGAGACGGCCAGGCGCAGCGCGTCGGGCGAGTGCACGGCGAGCATGGCCTGGGCGAGCCGGGGGCCGACGCCGCTGGCGGTCTGGAGCAGCTCGAAGACCTGCCGCTCGTCGTCGTCGGCGAAGCCGTAGAGGGTCAGCGAGTCCTCGCGTACGACCAGGGAGGTCGCGAGCTTCGCGTCCTGGCCCATGCGCAGCGTGGACAGCGTGTTCGGCGTGCACTGCACGGCCATGCCGATGCCGCCGACCTCGATGACCGCCGTGGTGGGGGCGAGTGCGGCGACCGGGCCGCTGACGAACGCGATCATCGCGTGACCTTCCGTACGGGGATGCGGGGCACGCGGGCCGCGGCGTGCGCCTGCTGGAGGCGGTTGACCGCGGGGGCGCGCCAGATGTGACAGATGGCGAGCGCGAGGGCGTCGGCGGCGTCGGCCGGTTTGGGCGGTGCGTCCAGCCGCAGCAGCCGGGTCACCATGGCACCGACCTGGTCCTTCTCGGCCCGGCCCATTCCGGTGACCGCCGCTTTGACCTCACTGGGCGTATGCAGGGCGACGGGCAGCCCGCGCCGCGCCGCGCAGAGCATGGCGACCGCGCTGGCCTGGGCCGTACCCATGACCGTACGGACGTTGTGCTGGCTGAACACCCGCTCCACGGCGACGAATTCGGGCCGGTACTCGTCGAGCCACGCCTCTATGCCGCGCTCGATGGCGACCAGTCGCTCCCCCAGCTCGGCGTCCGACGGCGTACGGACGACTCCGACCCCGAGCATCCTCAGGGGGCGGCCCGCGACGCCTTCGACCACGCCGACGCCGCACCGGGTCAGCCCCGGGTCCACGCCCAGTACGCGCATCGCGTCCCGCCCCCTCACTCTTTCGACTGATCAGCACAGTAGCGGCTGGCTCTGACAACGCACGGACGGGCCGCCGGGAGCGTGTCCCGTCGGCCCGTCCGTACGACGTGCTGATCAGCCCTCAGGCCGCGTCGACCTTCTCCATGACCTCGTCGGAGACGTCGAAGTTGGCGAAGACGTTCTGTACGTCGTCGCTGTCCTCCAGCGCGTCGATGAGCTTGAAGATCTTCCGCGCGCCCTCTTCGTCGAGCTCGACCTGCATGGTCGGGACGAAGTTGGCGTCCGCCGAGTCGTAGTCGATGCCCGCCTCCTGGAGCGCGGTGCGGACCGCGACCAGGTCGGTTGCCTCGCTCAGGACCTCGAAGGACTCACCGAGGTCGTTGACCTCCTCGGCGCCCGCGTCGAGCACCGCGCCGAGCACGTCGTCCTCGGTCAGCTCGCCCTTGGGGACGACCACGACGCCCTTGCGGTTGAAGAGGTACGAGACGGAGCCCGGGTCGGCCATCGAGCCGCCGTTGCGGGTCATGGCGACCCGCACGTCGGAGGCGGCACGGTTGCGGTTGTCGGTGAGACACTCGATGAGCACCGCGACACCGTTGGGGCCGTAACCCTCGTACATGATGGTCTCGTAGTCGACGCCGCCCGCCTCGAGACCGCCACCGCGCTTGACCGCGGAGTCGATGTTCTTGTTGGGGACGGAGCTCTTCTTCGCCTTCTGGATGGCGTCGAAGAGGGTCGGGTTGCCGTCGATGTCGGCGCCGCCGGTGCGCGCCGCGACCTCGATGTTCTTGATCAGCTTCGCGAAGAGCTTGCCGCGCTTGGCATCGATCACGGCCTTCTTGTGCTTCGTCGTAGCCCATTTAGAGTGGCCGGACATCCGCCTGTCTCCTTCGCGTCACCAAATACTGCTGCGTTCGGCAGAGATCCTACCGGGATCCCGTCAGCGTACGGCGCGCACCATCTCGGTGAAGAGCCGGTGCACCCGGTGGTCGCCCGTCAGTTCGGGGTGGAACGACGTGGCGAGGGCGTTGCCCTGGCGTACGGCGACGATGTGCCCGTCGTGCTCCGCGAGCACCTCGGCCTGGGCGCCGACCGACTCCACCCACGGGGCGCGGATGAAGACGCCCTCGACGGGGCCGTCCTCGATGCCCGCGATCTCGACCTTCGCCTCGAACGACTCGTTCTGCCGTCCGAAGGCGTTGCGGCGCACGATCATGTCGATGCCGCCGAACGTCTCCTGGCCCGAGCGCGGGTCCAGGATCTTGTCGGCGAGCATGATCAGGCCGGCGCACGTGCCGTAGACGGGCATGCCGTCCTTGATGCGCTCGCGCAGCGGCTCCTGCATGCCGAAGAGCACGGCCAGCTTGGACATGGTGGTGGACTCGCCGCCGGGGATGACCAGGCCGTCGAGCTCGTCGAGCTCCTCGGGGCGCCGGACCGGCCTGGCCGTGGCGTCCGCCACGGCCAGGGCGATCAGGTGCTCCCGTACGTCGCCCTGGAGAGCCAGGACTCCGATCACAGGGTTGCTCATGTCCGGCACTACCAGCCGCGGTTGGCGTAGCGCTCGGACTCGGGGAGGGTGTCGCAGTTGATGCCGACCATGGCCTCGCCCAGGTTCCGGGACGCGTCCGCGATGATCTTCGGGTCGTCGTAGAAGGTGGTGGCCTTCACGATCGCGGCGGCGCGGGCGGCCGGGTCGCCGGACTTGAAGATGCCGGAGCCGACGAAGACGCCCTCGGCGCCGAGCTGGCGCATCAGCGCGGCGTCGGCGGGGGTGGCGACACCGCCCGCGGAGAACAGCACGACCGGAAGCTTTCCGAGCTCGGCGACCTCCTTGACGATCTCGTACGGGGCGCGGAGCTCCTTGGCGGCGGCGTACAGCTCGTTGTTGTCGAAGCCGCGCAGCTTGGCGATCTCGTTCTTGATCTGGCGCAGGTGACGCACGGCCTCGACGACGTTGCCGGTGCCGGCCTCGCCCTTCGAGCGGATCATGGCCGCGCCCTCGGCGATACGGCGCAGGGCCTCGCCCAGGTTGGTGGCACCACAGACGAAGGGGGTGGTGAAGGCCCACTTGTCGGAGTGGTTGACCTCGTCGGCCGGGGTCAGGACCTCGGACTCGTCGATGTAGTCGACGCCGAGGGACTGGAGGACCTGGGCCTCGACGAAGTGGCCGATGCGGGACTTGGCCATGACCGGGATCGAGACGGCCTCGATGATCTCTTCGATCATGTTGGGGTCGGACATCCGGGCCACGCCGCCGTCCTTGCGGATGTCGGCGGGCACGCGCTCCAGCGCCATGACGGCCACGGCGCCCGCGTCCTCGGCGATCTTCGCCTGCTCGGCGTTGACGACGTCCATGATCACGCCGCCCTTGAGCTGCTCAGCCATGCCGCGCTTCACGCGCGCGGTGCCGGTCTCGGGGGCCTGGAAGTTGCTGGTGCTGGACACGGATGGACCTCACTCGGAGAAAGTAGGTTCTTGCTGCCTTTCAGAGAACATCGCCGGACCAGTCCACTGCAAGGGCCAATGTTCAGCCGGTGGATCGTTTTGCTAGCTGCCGGGGCGGTCGGCCAGTGCCACGGGGGGCTCATCGTCCATCTCGAACGCCAACGGGAACGGGGCGTGGCCGGCCAGCCGGAACCACCGGACCTTGCGGTGGCGGCGCAGGGCGCGGGCGGCGCGTACGGAGTCGTTGTGGAAGCGCCGCGCCATGGGAACGCGCCGTACCGCCGCCGCGAGCTCCCCGGCGGCGTCCTCACCGCCGGGCGCCTCCTTGACCGCCTCGACCTGCGCCGGCTCCCCGAAAACCGCCCGCAGCGCCTGGCTGAGCTCGCTCTCGGCGACCTCGCGGTGGTCCTCCTCGGCCTGGCGGGCGGCGTGCGCGGCCTGGTACAGCAGGATCGAAGCGGCGGGATCGAGCACTCCGGAGGTCGCCAGCTCCTGAGTGACCGAGGCCCGGCGCAGCAGCTGGGCGTCGAGCGCGGCGCGGGAGGCGTCGATACGGGCATGCAGTCGGTCGAGCCGGCCCGCGGTCCAGCTGAGGTACAGCCCGATCGCGAGGAGGGCTACGACGATCCAGATGAGGGTTACGGTCACGGGCGGCCACGTTACCGGGGGCGGCGTGCGGGTCCGGTTGGGGTGCCGGGGGGCGGGCGAAGTGCGGGCAGCCGTTCGCCCCGGGTGGTTCGGCCGGGGGTCCGGGGGTTGCCCCCCGGGAAGGCACAGCATGCAGTCCCGAATGCCGCTCCCGTAGGGCCCGGCCCCCGGACCGATCAACAGCCCAGGTTCAGTCCCGGGCCAGCCCGAACCTCGCCCGTAGCCCGGTCCGCTCGTCCGTGTCCACCGACGCCGCGCCGTCCGTCACCGTCTCGTACACCGACAGGATGTCCGCCGCCACCGTCGACCAGTCGAAGCGCCGTACGTGCGCCGAGCCCCGCAGCCGCAGCTCCACCAGCCGCTCCGGGTCCCCCAGCAGCCGTACCGCCGCCGCCGCGAGCGCGTCCGCGTCCTCGTTGGCGAAGAGTTCGCCCGCCGCCCCCTGGTCGAGGACCTGCGCGAACGCGTCGAGGTCGCTCGCCAGCACCGCCGCTCCCGCCGACATCGCCTCGACCAGGATGATGCCGAAGCTCTCGCCGCCGGTGTTCGGGGCGACGTACAGGTCGACACTGCGCAGCAGCCGCGCCTTGTCCTCGTCGCTGACCATGCCGAGGAATTCGACGCGGTCCCGCATCTCCGTCGGCAGTGAGGCCACCGCCTCCTCCTCGTCGCCGCGCCCCGCCACCAGCAGCCGCGCGTCCGGGCGCTCGGCCAGGATCTTCGGGAGGGCGCGCATCAGGACGGGCAGGCCCTTGCGGGGCTCGTCGATGCGGCCGATGAAGCCGATGGTCTGCCCCTGCCACTCCGCCTTCGCGTCCGCCTTGGCGAAGAAGTCGACGTCGACGCCGTTGGGGATGACCACCGCGTCCCCGCCGAGGTGCTCGACGAGCGTGCGCCGCGCGTACTCGCTCACCGCGATGCGGGCGCTGATCTTCTCCAGCGCGGGCTGCAGGATCGGGTAGGCGGCGATCATCGCGCGGGACTTGGGGTTGGAGGTGTGGAAGGTGGCGACGATCGGCCCCTGCGCCGCCCAGCACGCGAGCAGGCCCAGCGAGGGCGAGGTCGGCTCGTGGATGTGGATGACGTCGAACGTGCCGTCGTGCAGCCACCGCCGTACCCGCGCGGCGGAGAGGAACCCGAAGTTCAGGCGGGCTACCGAGCCGTTGTACGGCACCGGGACGGCCCGGCCCGCGGACACGACGTACGGCGGCAGCGGCGTCTCGTCGTCGGCCGGCGCCAGGACCGACACCTCGTGCCCGAGCCCGATCAGATGCTCGGCCAGGTCCCGGATGTGGAACTGGACGCCACCCGGTACGTCCCACGAGTACGGGCAGACAATGCCGATCTTCACGAGGTCTCCTGACGCGGCTCGAGGTCGTCGAGCCACAGTCGTTGCAGCATGTGCCAGTCCTGCGGGTGCTCCGCGATACCGGTGGCGAAGGCATCCGCCAGCGCCTGCGTCATGACAGACGTCTTCTCGGCGCGCGTACCTGTCTCCGGTACGTCGACGGGCGGGTGGACCCGCCCCCGCATCACCGGTGAGTCGTCGTACCAGAGGGTCACCGGCAGCAGCAGCGCCCCGGTCTGCTGCGCCAGCAGCGCGGGCCCGCCGGGCATCCGCGCCGTGTCGCCGAAGAACTTCACCTCGGTGCCCGAGGCGGACAGGTCGCGGTCGGCGACCAGGCAGACGAGGCCACCGGCCCGCAGCCGCCGCGCCAGCGTCCCGAAGGCGCTGCCGCCCTGGTGCGGCAGGACCTCCATCCCGAGGCCCTCCCGGTACGCGACGAACCGGTCGTACAGCGTCTCGGGCTTGAGCCGCTCGGCGACGGTGGTGAACGGGACTTCCAGCTTGGTGGTGACCCAGGCGCCCGCGAGATCCCAGTTGGCCAGGTGCGGCAGCGCGACGATGACGCCGCGCCCGGTGGCGAGGGTGTCGGTCACGCGGTCTATGTCCTGGACCTCTACGCCGTTCTTGATGCGCTCCGGGCTCCACGCGGGCAGCCGGAAGGATTCCATCCAGTAGCGCATGTACGAGCGCATCCCAGCCCTGGACAGCTCGGCGAGACGCTCGGGGCCCGCGTCCGGGACGACGCGGGCGAGATTGGACTCCAGACGCAGCACACTCGCGCCGCGCCGCTTCCAGACGGTGTCCGCGATCCTGCGCCCGAGGGCGACGGACACCGGTTCGGGCAGTTTCTTGACGGTGGCCCAGCCGAGGCCGTACAGGGTGTCCGTCAGCCGTTCCCTGGCGCCGCTCACGACGTGGCCTCACTCCCCGGCGCGGAGGCGGCGTCCGCCTCCGCAGCTTCCTTGCGTACGGTCACGACTCGCTGCCCGAGGGTCACCAGACTGCCGACGGCCACGGCCCACAGGGCGATGGGCAGCAGTACGTCGATGCCCGGCACCCCGAAGTCGTGCAGTCCGGCGAGGCCGGCGGCGACGAGCGTGATCACGAGCCGTTCGGCGCGCTCCACCAGGCCGTTGACCGCGACGGGCAGGCCGATCGATTCGCCCCGTGCCTTCGTGTACGAGACGACCTGGCCGCTGGCGAGGCAGAAGATGGCGACGGCGCACAGCACGTTGTCGTTGCCGGTGCCCGCGTACCAGAGCGCGATCCCGCCGAAGACCGCCGAGTCGGCGACGCGGTCGAGCGTCGAGTCCAGGAAGGCGCCCCAGCGGCTGGAGACCCCCGCCTGCCGCGCCATATTGCCGTCGACGAGGTCGGAGAAGACGAAGAGCGTGATGACGATCGTGCCCCAGAAGAACTCTCCCCGGGGGAAGAAGACCAGCGCACCCGCCATCACTCCGGCCGTACCGATGAGCGTCACCGCGTCGGGGCTCACCCCGCGACGGAGCAGAAACGCGGCGAACGGTGTGAGGACACGCGTAAAGAATGCACGCGCGTACTTGTTCAGCATGGCCTTCCCGAGGGTCGGTGCGCCGTGCGGCCCCTATGGCTACCGGCTGGCCCATCGTATCGACGACCGGCCTCCGGCACCGCCGGGGCATCACCGGGCCGTGACGGGGCTCCTGCCGCCTGTCGGTCGCGCACTACGTATGGACGCGCCGTGGCTGGAGTGGAAAGCTCGAATGACCGCGGGCGTCACTGGTGTCGCCTCGTCACTGCGGCTCCCACATGTCCGCGCCCCCTCTCCTCACCGTGCTCGAACTGGGAGGCAAGGATCATGGGCGAAAAGACGCAAACACACCCCGGAGCCGCCGGCAGGGCAGCAGCGGCCGACCGGCCCTCGTCCGTACGCAACGTTGTGCTGGTCGGCCACAGCGGCTCCGGAAAGACCACCCTGGCCGAGGCCCTCGCGCTGGCAACGGGAGCGGTCAACAGGGCGGGCCGCGTCGAGGACGGCGCGACCGTCTCCGACTACGACGAGATCGAGCACCGGCAGCAACGCTCGGTGCAGCTGTCGCTGCTCCCCGTCGAATGGGGCGGCATAAAGATCAATCTGATCGACACTCCCGGATACGCCGACTTCGTCGGGGAACTGCGGGCCGGTCTGCGAGCGGCGGACGCGGCCCTTTTCGTCGTCTCGGGCTCGGACGGCGTGGACGGCGCGACCCGGATGCTGTGGGAGGAGTGCGCCGCGGTCGGCATGCCGCGGGCCATCGTCTTCACCCACCTCGAAGCGGCCAGGTCCGACTTCGACGAGATGACCCGGATCTGCGCGCAGACCTTCGGCGGCGACGACCCCGACGCCGTACTGCCGCTGTATCTGCCGCTGTACGGACCCCAGGGACCCGACAGCCACGCCCCCGTCGAGGGGCTCGTCGGCCTGCTGTCGCAACGGGTCTTCGACTACTCCTCCGGCGAGCGCAAGGAGACACCGCCGGACGAGGAGCAGCTGCCCAGGATCGCGGCCGCCCGCGACCGGCTGATCGAGGGGATCATCGCCGAGAGCGAGGACGAGACCCTCATGGACCGCTACCTCGCCGGCGAGGAGATCGACTACAAGACGCTCGTCGAAGACCTGGAACGGGCCGTGGCACGCGGCACCTTCCACCCGGTCCTCGCCGCCGCGCCGGCGACGGAGGGCAACCGCGAGGGCATCGGCACGATCGAGCTGCTGGAGCTGATCACGGGCGGTTTCCCGACCCCCGCCGAGCGCGAGGCGCCCGCCGTCACCACACCGGACGGCCGTCCGTGCCCGCCGGTCACCTGCGACCCGGACGGGCCGCTGGTCGCCGAGGTCGTCAAGACGGCGTCCGACCCGTACGTCGGGCGGGTCAGCCTGGTGCGGGTCTTCTCCGGCACGCTGCGGCCCGACGAGACGGTGCACGTGTCGGGGCACGGCCTCACGGACCGGGGCCACGAGGACCACGATGTGGAGGAGCGGATCGGCGCCCTGTCCTCGCCCTTCGGCAAGCAGCAGCGCACCATGAACCGCTGCATCGCGGGTGACATCGCCAGCGTCGGGAAACTGATGCGGGCCGAGACCGGGGACACCCTGTCCTCGAAGGACGACCCGCTGCTGATGGAACCGTGGACCATGCCCGACCCGCTGCTGCCGCTCGCCATCCAGGCCCACAGCAAGGCCGACGAGGACAAGCTCTCCCAGGGGCTCGCGCGGCTGGTCGCCGAGGATCCGACGATGCGCCTCGTGCAGAACCAGGACACCCGCCAGCTCGTGCTGTGGTGCCTGGGCGAGGCCCACCGGGACGTGGCGCTGGAGCGGCTGCGCAGCCGGTACGGGGTGCGGGTGGACGTCGTACCGCACAAGGTGTCGCTGCGCGAGACGTTCGGGGCGCAGGCGTTCGGCCGCGGGCGGCACGTGAAGCAGTCCGGTGGCCACGGCCAGTACGCCATCTGCGAGATCGAAGTGGAGCCGCTGCCGCCGGGGAGCGGCATCGAGTTCGTCGACAAGGTCGTCGGAGGCGCGGTACCACGCCAGTTCATCCCGTCCGTAGAGAAGGGAGTACGCGCCCAGGCGGGGCGCGGGGTCGCGGCCGGCTACCCGCTCGTGGACGTACGCGTCACGCTGACCGACGGGAAGTCCCACTCGGTCGACTCCTCCGACGCGGCGTTCCAGACGGCGGGCGCGCTGGCACTGCGCGAAGCCGCGGCCGAGGCGAAGCTCCACCTCCTGGAGCCGGTCGCCGAGGTGCTGGTGCTGGTGCCGGACCAGTACGTGGGGCCGGTGATGAGCGACCTGTCGGGACGGCGGGGGCGCGTGGTCGGAACCGAGCAGGCGGGGCACGGGCGCACGCTCGTACGGGCCGAGGTGCCGGAGATCGAACTCGGACGGTACGCCCTGGACCTGAGGTCGGTCTCGCACGGCACCGGACGGTTCAGCCGCTCGTACGCCCGCCACGAACCCATGCCGCCCCAGCTGTCAGGCAAGATCCGCGAACAGGCGGAAAACGGATCATAATTGACAGGCCGCCCGCCCAATTTACTTGCGGCGGGCGGCATTTCACCGCCCCACCACGGGCAGAGTCACCCTGGATCATCCCTGGACACGGCGGATACGCTGAACGCTCCGGGGCGCCCCGGCTCACAAGGTGTGCGGGGCACGGCAGTTGGGCAGGGGCCGCAGGAGCGGTTGCGTGCGGCGATGGGGGCAGCAGTGGCGGATGACGGGTTCGACTTCTCACCGGGGGCGCAGGTCCCGCTCCAGGGCTCCGCGGGCCAGACGGCGGCGACGCAGGCGCTCGCCTCCGCGGCGTACCGCGACAGCCCGGTCACCGAGATCCTCAACGCCAACAGCGAATGGCACAAGTCCGAGGTGAAGAAGGGCAAGCTCTCCCTCCTCGAACCGAACCTGGGCGAGGCCTTCTCCCGCGCCGTACAGGTGCGCATGCTCGGCGGGGCCCGCAAGGCGCTCATCCAGTCCTTCGGCACCGAACCGCAGACCATCGTCGAGCACTGCCTCGCCGCGACCCGCATCCGCAAGGAACGGGACGCCAAGCTCACCGGCATCATGGCGCTGTTCGGCCTGCTCTTCCTGCCGGGACTGCTCGTCTGGCTGGGCGTCTTCCAGCTGCGCCGTACGATCGCGGGCTCCAAGGACAAGCGGGCCGGCGCCCTCGCCACCACCGCGCTGGTCGCCCTCGGCGGTCTCCTCGTGCTCGCCCTCATCAAGCTGCCCTTCGGCGGATTCTGGGCGATCTACCTGCGGGCGATGCTCGTCGCGCCCATCATCGGCTGGCTGTGGGCCAAGCGGATCAGCGAGTCCACGGCCCAGGACATGCGGACCCGCTGGGAGAGCCTGCTGTCGGGCGGCGGCGTGGGCGCCAAGATCCCCGAAGCCGTACCGCGCGACCCCAACGAGTCCGCCGCCGAGCAGCTGCGCCAGTCGCTCGCCAAGCTCACCGCCGAGCAGTACAGCAACTCGGTCTTCTACGCGGGACCCAAGGGAATACTCGGCATGGGCACCCGCTGGGGCAGCTGGCAGCTCGCCGAAGAGCTCGTACCACGCGAAGCCGGCAAGGAGATCCACGGATTCCGCAGCTGGGACGTCGTACGCGCCATCCACGACCAGCTGCGCATGCTGGAGCGCGGCCCCCTGCACACCGGCGGCTTCCCCAAGCCCTCCGTACGGCACTGGATCGTCGCCCCGATCGGTGAGAACGCGGCAGAGGTGACCAGGCCCGGTGGCCAGGACGTCGACGCGTACCAGATCAAGGGCCACGAGATACAGCGGATCTGCAACGAGCAGCAGTTCGGCGCCGGAAACCGCCACTATCTGGGTGTTCAGTTCACCCTCTGGGACGGCCAGTTGATCATCACCATGCTGATCACCGTCACCGTGCTGCACGAGACGCTGCGCATCGAGGTCACGGGCCACGCCCTGGGCCCGGTCCACTCCCTCTTCACCACCAAGCCCGCGGCCAAGACGGTGACCGTCAGCAAGCCGGTCAAGTTCTGGGAGACGGTGGACAAGAAGCTGCCGCTCGTCGACGCCAACGAAGTGGTACGCCTCGCCGTCCGCGCACCGTTCACCTGGTTCCCGCCGCTTCTCGACTACTTCGGCGGCAAGATCGTGCTCCCCGAGCCCTTCGGCCTGCGGCACGCCTGGGCCGAGAAGCCCTGGCGGCACCGCTTCATGGCCGACGACGCGATGCGCGCGGCCACGCCCGTACTGCGCGTGGTCCACGCGGCGGCCATCCGCGTGCTGGACGACCACGGCGTGGACACCGACCGCTTCAGCAACCGCTCGCTGATCCTCAGCGGCCTGGTCCAGGACGCCGCACCGAGGAAGGCCGACGTGTACGACGCGTGACGCGGCCGGGGGCAGCCCGGTCAGTTCGCTGCGGGCCAGGCGTCGGCCAGCATCTTGCGGGTGTCCCCCAGCAGCTGCGGCAGCACCTTCGTGTGCCCCACGACCGGCATGAAGTTCGTGTCCCCGCCCCAGCGCGGCACCACGTGCTGGTGCAGATGCGCCGCGATGCCCGCCCCGGCGACGGCGCCCTGGTTCATCCCGATGTTGAACCCCTGCGCCCCGGAGGCGGTACGCAGCGCCGTCATCGCGCGCTTGGTGAAGGAAGCGAGCTCGGCGGTCTCGGCATCGTCCAGGTCCGTGTAGTCGGCGACGTGGCGGTACGGGACGACCATCAGGTGCCCGCCGGTGTACGGGTAGAGGTTCAGCACCGCGTACACCCGCTCACCGCGCGCGATGACAAGCCCGTCCTCGTCGGACTTCGCCGGAATCGAGCAGAACGGGCAGCCGTCCCCGGCCCCCGGACCGGTCGGCTTGTTCTCCCCCTGGATGTACGCCATCCGGTGGGGCGTCCACAGGCGCTGGAACGCGTCCGGCGTCCCCACTCCGATCTGCTGCTCCGGCTCAATCGTCATGCGAGCCAGCATATTCGCTGTGGGTGGGAGGGGATGCGGCGAGGGGCGGCCCCGAAAAGGGACCGCCCCTGAAGCCCCGCGGCGGCGGGGAGTACACATCGTCCGAGCCGACGAACTTCTCCGGGTCGGGGCCACCCCCGCTCACGCGGGGAACAAGTCACACCTGTACGCGGCTCTCCACGACATCAACGAGCTTCGCCAGCGCCTCGTCACGCGGAACACCGTTCTCCTGCGAGCCGTCGCGGTAGCGGAACGAGACCGTGCCGGCGTTCATGTCATCGTCTCCGACGATGATCATGAACGGCGTCTTCTGCTTCTGCGCGGTCCTGATCTTCTTCTGCATCCGGTCAGAGGACGCGTCCACCTCGACCCGCAGGCCCTTCTTCTTCGCCTCGGCGGCGAACTCCAGGAGGTACGGGACGTGCGCGTCGCCGACCGGGATGCCGACCGCCTGGACCGGGGCCAGCCACGGGGGCATGGCACCCGCGTAGTGCTCCAGCAGCACGGCGAAGAAGCGCTCGATGCTTCCGAAGAGGGCCCTGTGGATCATGACCGGGCGCTGCTTGGTGCCGTCAGCAGCCGTGTACTCCAGGTTGAACCGCTCCGGCAGATTGAAGTCGAGCTGGACGGTCGACATCTGCCAGGTCCGGCCGATCGCGTCCCGCGCCTGGACCGAGATCTTCGGGCCGTAGAAGGCCGCGCCGCCCGGGTCGGGGGTCAGCGGCAGACCCTGCTTCTCGGCGACCTGCTGGAGGACCGCGGTGGCCTCCTCCCAGACCTCGTCCGAGCCCACGAACTTGTTCTCGTCCTTGGTGGACAGCTCCAGGTAGAAGTCGGTCAGGCCGTAGTCGCGCAGCAGCCCGAGGACGAAGGTGAGCGTACGGTCGAGCTCCTCCGCCATCTGCTCCTTGGTGCAGTAGATGTGCGCGTCGTCCTGGGTGAAGCCGCGGGCCCGGGTCAGGCCGTGCACGACGCCCGACTTCTCGTACCGGTACACGGTCCCGAACTCGAAGAGGCGCAGCGGCAGTTCACGGTAGGACCGGCCCCGCGCGTCGAAGATCAGGTTGTGCATCGGGCAGTTCATGGGCTTGAGGTAGTAGTCCGTGCCCTCGTCGAGCTGCATGGGCGGGTACATGCCGTCGGCGTACCAGTCCAGGTGCCCCGAGGTCTCGAAGAGCTTCCCCTTGGTCGCGTGCGGGGTGTAGACGAACTCGTACCCCTCCTCCTCGTGCCGGCGGCGCGAGTAGTCCTCCATGACCCGGCGGATGATGCCGCCCTTGGGGTGGAAGACCGCGAGGCCGGAGCCGATCTGCTCGGGGATGGAGAAGAGGTCCAGCTCGCTGCCGAGCTTGCGGTGGTCGCGCTTCTCGGCCTCGGCGAGGAACTCCAGGTGCGCCTTCAGCTCGTCCTTCGACGGCCACGCGGTGCCGTAGATGCGCTGGAGCATGGGGTTCTTCTCGCTGCCGCGCCAGTAGGCGGCGGCGTTGCGCATCAGCTTGAAGGCGGGGATGTTCCGGGTGGTGGGCAGGTGCGGACCCCGGCAGAGGTCCTTCCAGCACAGGTCCCCGGTCTTGGCGTCGAGGTTGTCGTAGATGGTCAGCTCGCCGCCGCCCACCTCGACGTTCGCGCCGTCGGCGCCATCCTGAACAGAGGCGGAGCCCTTGATGCCGATGAGCTCCAGCTTGTACGGCTCGTCGGCCAGCTCCTCGCGCGCGGCCTCGTCGGTGACCACGCGGCGCGAGAAGCGCTGCCCGCGCTTCTGGATCTCCTGCATCTTCTTCTCAATGGCCTTGAGATCCTCGGGCGTGAACGGCTTCTCGACGTCGAAGTCGTAGTAGAAGCCGTCCTTGACCGGCGGACCGATGCCGAGCTTCGCCTCGGGGAAGAGCTCCTGCACGGCCTGTGCCATGACGTGCGCGGTCGAGTGGCGCAGGATGTTCAGGCCGTCCTCGGAGGAGATCTCGACCGGCTCGACCTCCTCGCCGTCCGCGACGACGTACGCCAGGTCCTTCAGCTCGCCGGCCACACGCGCGGCGACGACGGTGCGCTCGCCGGGGAAGAGTTCCGCCGCCGTAGTGCCCGTCGTCACCACGCGCTCTTCCCGCTCGGAATCGCGTTGGATGAACACACGGACGTCCGACACCGGTCACTCCTGTCTGAGGGGGTGCGCATAAAAGATTGCGCGCGTAGTGCCTTACTGTACCGAGCCCCGCGCCCCCATCGCGAAACGGTTAATCCCCGCCGCACGCCTCCTCGAAAAAGTCCAGGTTCTCCTGGAGGGACTTCATCAGCCGGTCCCG
Source organism: Streptomyces sp. ISL-99 (assembly GCF_018614005.1). Lineage (NCBI taxonomy): Bacteria > Bacillati > Actinomycetota > Actinomycetes > Kitasatosporales > Streptomycetaceae > Streptomyces > Streptomyces sp. ISL-99. Next base: position 117,245 of record NZ_JAGGPC010000029.1, on the reverse strand, counting down.
CTCGGCGTCGTCCACCTGCACGGGCACCACGCTCCGCGCGCCCGAGAGCCGCCGGAAGCCGCCCCGGCTCTCCAGCTGTCCGTGGACCCGGATCGGCAGCCCGACCAGGTGGGCGTGGCCCGCTGTCCGGTACGCCTCCTCGTCGAGCACCATCCGTACGTGCGGCACCTCCGCGCCCGCCAGGACCCGCAGCCGCACCGTGCCGGACCCGCCGGGCCCCGAGCGGCGCATCCGTACGACCGTGCCCGTGATCCGTACCGTCACGGACGGCTCGCCGAGCGTGTAGCGCGCGCCCGCCTCGCGCAGCGCCGGCAGGTCGCCCGGCGAGAACTCCACCGCCTCCGGATGCGCCGCGCACCCCTGCGGCACACCGGCGGCCGGTGACCACTCCAGGCCGATCCGCGTGCCCTCCGAGCCGTGCACCAGCGCGATCACCGCGTCCGTCAGCTCGCGGCTCACCCCCGCCTCGACCGCCGAGTCGAAGGCATCCATCCCCCCGGTCGCCCGCTGGTAGTCGACGGCCTCGCGCGCGGCGTGCAGGGCGTGGTGCAGCCGTACGACGGCCCGGCGCCCGGCCTCCACCGGTACGAACGCCGTGAGTGCGCGCCCGCCGGGGGCCGGCCCGACCAGTACGCCCTCCAGGGACGCCTGGGCCTGCCTCCGGTGCCGGGCGCCGTAGTATCCGGCGCGCCCGCGCGCTGCGAGCGCCGCGGCGAGCAGCATCTGGCGCGCCGCCGAGCGCAGTTGCTCCTGCGCGGTCCACGAGGCGGCTCCTGAAGGGCCTTCCGGTACGTCGCGCACCCACCTGATCTCGTCGCTCGGCACGGCGAGGGAGACGAGCACCTCACGGGCGGAGGGCGCGGGGCAGCGGGCGAGCGCGGTCAGTGCCTCGCCGAGGAGGTCGTCGCTGTCGGGGAACGCCCTGCTCTCCGGTACGAGCAGACTCGTACCGGATCCGGAAGGGCCGGGCGGTGTCCAGCGCGCGTAGCGGCCCGCCGCTCCCCCGCGCCGCCGCCAGCCGTGCCGGGCGAGCAGTACGGCGAGTACGGCGGGGTCCACGCGGGCGGGGTCGGGCCCCTCGCCGGCGTCCCAGACGCCGGGGCCCGCCGCGAAGCCGCTGTCGGGCTCCGTGCTCGGGTGTGGTCGTACGGGCTCGTCGATCGGCCGGTGCTGCATCAGGGTCTCCCTCCCACCCCGACCCGGGTCATGATCTCGCAGAGTGCTCGGTCGTCGAATATCCGCGAGGTCGGGATCCGCACAGTTGTCCTGCGCCTGCCCGTCACCGGGTGTCCGGCCAGGTTGATCCAGTAGCAGCAGTGCCGCAGGTCGAGGCGGTCGTGGCCGGCGCGCAGCCAGTCCTCCTGGGTCCGCGGTACGAGCATCACGACCAGGATCTTGTGTACCGCCACCGGGCTGCGGGCGAGCTTCTCCAGATGCGCGTTGTCGAGCGTGAAAGAGAAGGCGCCCCCCGCTGGGTGCGGCGGGATCTGGTAGGTGCATTTGAGCTGCACCTTGATGGTGACTTCGTCATCGACGGTGTGCTCGGGAGCGTTGTGACTCACGTGCCAGTCGATGCCGTTGTCCGGAAACGGCTGTGAGAGCGAGCATCCCGCGGCCGCCGCGACCGCGTGCAGATAGCCCACCTGAAGAGTCTCCATGCAGGCGGTGGTGGCGAGTCCGCCGCGCAGCGGTGCGATCCGCTCGGGCAGCAGCCCGCCCGGTTCGGGCTGCGTGAGCGCCATGGCAGACGTGTGCCTTCCGGGCTGTGCCGATCATTTCCCCGCGACGGTCCGTCAACCTCCCGTGCCGTCACCTGTGTTGTCTCCGTTCTGTCTGGCCCGCAAACGGCGTACCGCACAAACGACCCGGGTATCACCGGTTCGGGCAGGGGACGCACGCCATCTGCCAAGGGAGCAAGAGGAGTTCGACATGACGTGCTGGTACGAAGGACCCCTGGCCGCGTTCGACACCGAGACGACGGGCGTGGATGTCGAGGAGGACCGCATCGTTTCGGCCGCGCTGGTCGTGCAGGACGCGCCGGGCGGGCGGGTACGGGCGACGCGCTGGCTGGTGAATCCAGGGATTCCGGTGCCCCCGGAGGCGACGGAGATCCACGGCCTGACGGACGATCACCTGCAGCGCAACGGCCGCTGGCCCGCGCCGGTGGTGGAGGAGATAGCCAGGGGCCTCGCCGAGCAGAGCATCGCCCGCCGGCCGCTGGTGGTGATGAACGCGCCGTTCGATCTGACGCTGCTGGACCGTGAGCTGAGGCGCCACCGGGCGTCGTCGCTGGCGCGCTACCTGGACAGCCGTCCGCTGTGCGTGCTGGATCCGCGCGTGCTGGACAAGCATCTGGACCGCTACCGCAAGGGCCGCCGTACGCTCACCGACCTGTGCGCGCAGTACGAGGTGGAGTTGGACGGCGCGCACGACGCGGTCGCCGACGCGACGGCCTCACTGGAGGTCGTACGCGCACTGGGCCGCCGATTCGCCACGCGTCTGGAGCGGCTTTCGCCGGCCGAGCTGCACACCCTTCAGGCGGTGTGGCACGCGGCGCAGGCGCGCGGTCTGCAGGCGTGGTTCGCGCGCAACGGGTCGGAGGAGGCGGTGAATCCGGCGTGGCCGCTGCGCCCCGAGATTCCTGCGGCCGCCGCCTGAGCGGGCGGCGTACGGGAACGCGAAAAAGCCGGTCCGTCGGTGACGGACCGGCCTTCCCCGGGTGGGCGATACTGGTTTCGAACCAGTGACCTCTTCGGTGTGAACGAAGCGCTCTCCCACTGAGCTAATCGCCCGGGAACGGACTGAACCATACAACCCCGCACGGGGTCGGTTCAAACCGCGAGGGCGGCCGCGAGCGCGCGCCGCCCGCCCCGCATCATCAGCGCGTGATTGGCGATGAGCAACGGGCGCCCGACTACGGCGAACCGGCGCACCAGCGCCTTGCGCACATTCACTTCCTGCTCATAGACGGCGCGCGTGCCGCCGCTGCCGCGGGGCCGCACGGTCCAGCGCGCCCAGCCGTCCATGTCGCCGGTCATGGCCACTTCCAGTACGCCGGTTTCCGGTGCGCGCAGCTTCTCGTGAACGGTGACTTCGAGTGCGTACGGCAGGAAGGAACGCACCCGGACGATGCCGGTGCTGTCGTCGAGGCGCGTGACCCGTCGCACCTGTGGCCACCACCCGGGGTACGCGTCGATCTGTTCCAGGGCGGTGTAGACCGCGCCGGGCGGGGCGGGCAGGTCCCACACGCTGCGGAAGCGGTAATGACTCCAGTCCATGCCCTGAAGTCTGCGCGCGCCACGCGGGTCCATGCGTACTCACCGGTGATCTGAGTATCCGCACCCATGCCGCGGCGTGTGTCGGGCGCCACACTCCTGACCATGGAGAACGCACCACCGCCCGCCGAGGAATTGGTGATCCTCGACCGCGAACTGGGCCACATCGAAGCCCGTCGCGCCCAGTTGCTGGCGCGCAGGGCCTGGCTGCTGAGTGTCATGCAGCAGGCCGCCGCGCCGCAGAACCCCTTCTCGCCGCCCGCTCCGGCCTTCGGCGCGGACCACGCGCCGCAGACCCCGCGCGCCCCACGGGACGCCTCGCCGCGCAGTGCGCAGAACGTGCTGCTGACCCTCGGCGGCATCCTGCTGACGATCGCAGCGGTCGCGTTCACGCTGGTCAGCTGGGGCCACATGGGCATCGGCGGCCGCGCGGCGGTGCTGGGCGCCGTGACGGCCCTGGCGCTGGCCGCGCCGGCTCTGCTGCTGCGCCGCGGGCTCGTCTCGACCGCCGAGTCGGTGGCCGCGCTCGGCCTCGCCCTCACGGTGCTCGACGCGTATGCCGTGCACCGCGTGGCGGCGCCGGACACGGACGGTCTCGCGTACACGGCGATCAGCTCGGCGGCGCTGGCGGCGCTCTGGGCTGCGTACGGTCTGGGCTTCGGCCGGCTGCGGCTGCCGCTGCCCGCCGCGCTGATCACCGCTCAACTCCCGCTCGTCCTCTGGGCGCTGGCCGCCGGCGCGGGTCCGCTGACGCTCACCGGTGCCCTGCTGGCGACGGCCGCGTTCGACGTCGCCGTGGCCCTGTGGGGCACGGGGCGGGTGCGCCCGTTGGCATGCGCCGGAGCGTGGCTGACGGGTGCGGGGGCGCTGCTCAGTGCCGGCGCCATGTCGCTGGCGGCGGCCGGCTCCTCCGACGCGCTGCGTCCCGGCGCGCTGCTGCTGGCGATCGCAGCCCTGGCCCTCTTCGCCGCCTGGCGGACCCCGGCCGGCGCGCCACAGCCCGCCGCGCCGGCAGCGGGCGAAACACCCACCCCCCAGACGGCGACACCGTCACCGGAGAACGGGGCCCCCGCGCCGCACCCGACCGCGCCGACGCCCCACGAGGCACCCGCGCCGGACAACCACGCCCCCTCGCCGCGCACTGGCGCGTCGTACCCGGACAGCGGGGCCCCCGCGCCGCACGGCCCGGCGCCGTCGCAGGCCGCCGGATGGTCGCCGCATGCCGTCGCGTCCTCCGCCGTGGCCGGGCTCGCCGTGCTGGCCGCCGTCGGCGGCGTGCTGCGTCCCGCCGTTCCGGGCGCGTGGGCGGTGCCCGTGTACGTGCTGTGCGCCGTGGCCCTGCTGGCCGTCGTACGGGCGGGTCTGCCGCGGGCCATGGCGCTGGGTCTGGCCGGTTCGTCCGGTGCCGTGCTGGCCGCGGGCACCCTGTGGGCGCTGCCGCCGGTCGCGGTGAGCCTGCTGGGCCCCGCCGCCTGGGTGGAGCGCGCCTGGTCCGGTGCCCCGGCCGGCGTCCGTGCGGCGCTGTCCTCCGAAGCTCCGTGGTCCTGGACGGCCGCGGCCCCGCTGGTACTGCTGACCGTGGCCGCCGTCGCCGTCGCGGCGGGGCGCCGCCCGACCGCTCCCGGCTCCGCCTGGCGGAGCCGGGCGGCCTGTGCGGCCCTGGCCCTGGCGTGGGCGGCGGCGTACGCCACCCCGGCGGCGCTGGGCTTCGGCTACCCGGCGGCCGTAACGCTGTACGTGCTGCTGACCGCCGCGCCCCTTGCCCTGGCGGTACGCCCGTCCCTCACCGGCGCCGCCACGGCACCCGGCGCGCCGCTCGCGCTCACCGCGCTCGCCTGCGCTCTCGCGTCGGCGGTCTCCGTCTCGCTGCTGTCCCTGGCCGCGCAGGCCGCCACCCTCGCCGTGCTCGGCGTCCTTCTGCCGCTGTTCGGTGCGGCCGCCGTGCTCGCGAAGGGATCCGTCACACCACCGGTGGCCGCCGTGGCGGCCACCGTGTACGCGACCGGGCTGACCGGGGCCGTCGCCGCCTCCTGCGAGCTCGCGCCGCACCAGGCCGCCCTGGTAATCCTCGCCGTCCCCACGGCGGCCGCCGCGCTCGCCGCCCGTATCCGCGGGCACATCACCGCCCTGCCCCTGGAGGTCGCGGGCGCCGGGGCCGGGCTGCTCGCGATCGGGCTCGCGGCGGGCCACGCGCCGGTCCTCGCCCTGGTCCTGGCCCTGTGCGGAGTCATCGCGGCGGGCACGGCCGTACGGGCCGACCGGCGCCCGGTCGGTTACGCGGCGGCCGTGTTCTTCGTGCTGGCCACCTGGGCCCGCCTCGGCGCCTCGGACGTGGTCACGCCCGAGGCGTACACGCTGCCCGTCACCGTCCCGGCGCTGGTGACCGGCGTACTGCGGCGGCGCCGCGACCCCGCGGCCTCGTCCTGGACGGCGTACGGCCCCGGTCTCGCCGCGACCCTCCTGCCGAGCCTGATCGCCGCCTGGGGCGATCAGCACTGGCTGCGCCCGCTGCTCCTCGGGGCGGCGGCCCTGGCCGTGACCCTCACGGGCGCCAGGCACCGGCTCCAGGCGCCGCTGGTGCTGGGGTCGGCGGCGCTCGTCCTGGTCACGCTGCACGAGCTCGCGCCGTACGTCGTCCAAGTGGTCGGAGCTCTCCCTCGCTGGCTGCCGCCGGCCGTCGCGGGCCTGCTGCTGCTGGCGGTCGGCGCGACGTACGAGCAGCGCCTGCGCGACGCGCGCCGGCTGCGGGAGACCCTGGGCCGGATGCGCTGAGGAGCGCCGTTCCCGGCCCCCGGGAACGGCGAAGGCCCGGAAGACTTTCGTCTTCCGGGCCTTCGGTCCGGGTGGGCGATACTGGGTTCGAACCAGTGACCTCTTCGGTGTGAACGAAGCGCTCTCCCACTGAGCTAATCGCCCCGGCGCTCCGCAAACATTACCCCATGTCAGCGGGTCCCCCGAACCGTTTACCGGTCACTGCTCGATGTTCCACGGCATCGCGAGGCCGAACTTCCAGACGTAGATCCCGACCAGTACGGCGACGATCACCAGTCCGATCGTGGTGAGGATCATGTTGCGTCGGCGGACCTTGGGATCGAGCGCCTTCTGGGCCGCCTCGGTGACTTTCCGTTTCGTCCAGCGCAGCACCAGTTGCGCCCACACGAACTCCGTCGCCCAGATCGCCATGCCGCCGAAGATCACCAGCCAGCCGGGCCCCGGCAGTGGCAGCATGACGATGCCCGCCGCCACGACCGCCAGGCCGATGACGAACACGCCGACCTGCCAGCTCAGGTGGAGCGTCCGGTGACGCTTGATGATCTGCGGCGCCCGCGAACCCAGCTCTCGCTCGTCCCCGGTGACGCCCCCCGTGGCGGGCACTGTGGCCGCCGGATCGACGACCTCTTCCCGCTCGTTACTCTCCGCATTCATAAGGCCCAACCTACCGGACAGAATCGCGTGGCCGGAATGGTCGTACAGCCTCAAGCATTACTCCGCCGCAAGGGGTACCTGAAGAGCCGCAAAAAGGTCAGAGGGGTTTACAACGACACCGTAGGTGGCATGTCGATTTCGCCGACGTGCGAATCCCCGAGCGCACACTGAGCGAAAGGCCCTGGCGCTTATGAACACCACGGTCAGCTGCGAGCTGCACCTGCGCCTCGTAGTGTCGAGCGAGTCATCACTGCCTGTACCCGCGGGCCTGCGGTATGACACGGCCGATCCCTACGCCGTGCATGCCACCTTCCACACCGGAGCCGAGGAGACCGTCGAGTGGGTGTTCGCCCGCGATCTCCTCGCCGAGGGCCTTCACCGGCCCACCGGTACCGGCGACGTCAGAGTCTGGCCGTCCCGCAGTCATGGCCAGGGCGTCGTGTGCATCGCTCTGAGCTCCCCGGAAGGAGAAGCCTTGCTCGAAGCCCCGGCGCGGGCCCTGGAGTCGTTCCTGAAGCGGACGGACGCCGCGGTACCACCGGGCACCGAGCATCGTCACTTCGATCTCGACACGGAACTCTCACACATCCTGGCGGAGAACTGAGCCAGGCCGAGAGCCACCCAACGCCGTCCGACTCGGGGCGACGGCGCGGGGCGGACAACTGCATACGGAACACGGTATACATCGGCGCCGTCTCCTCGGATTCCACCGCGGGGACGGCGCCGGTGCGCCGCGCGCACGAGCCGCTAAAGTCGACCGGCATCTGCGGGCGCCCGCCCGCAGCAGGCCAGGGAGCGAATCGTGCTGATCCCCCACGACACCAGGCGCGCCCTCGACGTCGTCGTCGATCTCGTGAACACGGCGCCGGAGAGTGACCAGGACGACCGGCTCGCCGGCCTTGAGGCGCTGTACGGCTTCGTACGGCTCCATCACGTCAGCGACGTCGGAACGCTCACCGAGGCGGATCTCAGGGCCGTACGGGACGTGCGAGGGCGCTTCGCGGACGTGTTCGCGGCGCCCGACCCCCGCACCTGCGCGGAGCTGATCAACCAGCTCGTGGCGGCGGCCGGCACCACGCCGCGGCTGACCGATCACGACGGCTTCGACTGGCACGTGCACTACTTCGCGCCGGGCGCCTCGGTCGCCGACCATCTCGCGGCGGACTGCGGGATGGCGCTGGCGTTCATCGTGGTCTCCGGCGAGCAGGAACGACTGCGCCGCTGCGAGGCGCCGGACTGCCGGCGGGCCTTCGTCGACCTGTCGCGCAACCGGTCCCGCCGCTACTGCGACAGCCGCACCTGCGGGAACCGGCTGCACGTGGCGGCGTACCGGGCACGGCGTAAGGAAGCCGCGGGCTGAGGCACCGCAGGGAACGCGGGCCTCACAGCAGGAAGAGGTCGTGCATCGCGGCCATCAGCAGCAGGAAGCCGATCACCCCGAGGAAGATCATCAGGGGTGGCTGGGAAAGCGCGAAGAGGCAGCCGCGCGGTTCTTCGGTGGGTGCGGGGGCTTCGCCCCGGGATGTGTCCAGCATCTCGGGCCGATCATGACGCAGCCCGGGCACCTCCGACGACCAACACGCCCACCTGCGGCGGGAGTTCCGCAGATCTTGGCCGTGCGTGATCTGCGAGTGATCGGTTCGGCGTCCAAGTTGCCAGGTTTCGGTTTCAGATGCCGTGCTTCTTCAGGATCGCTTCGATGTCGCTGAAGTCCTCGTCCGCCCCGGTGGCCTTCGGCTGCGGCTTCGCCCCCTTGGGCTGAGGCTGCTGCTGCCGCGCGGCCGCCGGGAGGCCCGCGCCGGGCGACGGCGCGGACGCCCGCGGGGCGACCGCTTCGCGCTGCGCCGCCCGCGCGGCCCTGCGCTCCTTGCGGGTGCCGCCGCTGCGGCGCTCCACCACCCGGGTCGTCATGAAGAGCAGCCAGGAAAGGCCGAGCAGGCCGAAGCCCGCCCAGACCTCCGGCTTGAAGGCGATGCCCGAAACCCACTCGACGACGCCGGCCATCACCAGGCCGACCGGCACCAGCGAGTAGGCGGCGATACGTGTCGCGGCCAGGAACCGCTTGCGGTAGGCGGTGATCGCGGCGATGCCCAGACCGGCCGCCGACGCCGCGGAACAGATCGTCTCTGCCAGCATCCGGTCCTCCAGCCCCAGGGGTGTACGTTCCCCTCCATCCTGCACCGGACGGTGCCGCCCGGGCCACGCCGCCGTACGACCTCAGGGACATATCCGGGGGAGCCCTCCTCCCCAGGTCCCGGTTTCCCGGGTCTCCCGGTTTCCCGATTCCCGGTTGGGGGCCTGCCTGCCGGGCTGGGAGACTGGGCCCATGACCGACTCCTCTCCCGCCCGCCCCGTCGTCCTCGACATCTGGTGCGAGCTCCAGTGCCCCGACTGCCACGCCGCGCTGGACGACGTGCGCGCCCTGCGCGAGCGTTACGGCGACCGGCTCGACGTACGCCTGCGCCACTTCCCCCTGGAGAAGCACAAGCACGCCTACGCCGCCGCGCAGGCCGCCGAAGAGGCCGTCGACCAGGGCAAGGGATGGCCGTACGTGGAAGCGGTCCTCGCCCGTACCGAGGAGCTGGCGGCGAAGGGCGAGCCCCTCCTGCTGGAGGTCGCGGCCGGACTGGGTCTTGACGCCGAGGAGTTCGACACCGCCCTGATCGACGGCAGGCACCTCCTGATCGTCGACGCCGACCAGGCCGAGGGCAAGGCCATCGGCGTCACGGGCACGCCGACGTACGTCATCGACGGCGAGCGGCTGGACGGCGGCAAGAGCCAGGAAGGGCTGCGCGAGCGCATCGAGGAGATCGTCGACCGGCTGCTCGCCTGACCCGCGCAGGTCTCAGAGCAGTTGCTTGTAGAGGTGGTACGACACCGGCTCGTAGCCCAGTGATGCGTACAGCCGCAGGGCCGGGGTGTTGTCCGCGTAGACGTTGAGGCCTATGCGTTCGGTCCCGGCCGCCAGCGCCTCACGCTCGGCGAGCAGCAGCAGCGCGCGCCCCAGCCCCTGCCCCCGGTGCTCCTCGGCCACCTCGACGTCGAAGACGTACGCCCCGCTCTCGCCGGGATGCGGATGGCGCAGTGCCAGCCACAGCGTGCCCACCACCGCGCCGCCGCGGACGAGAGCGCCCAGGTAGGTGTCGGGGGTGTCGATTCCGCCGGCGAGAGCGGCCCGGTGGTCGGCTTCGGCCTTGGCGCGCGCCGCCTCCTCAAAGTAGCCGCGCGCGGTCAGGGACCGTACGAAACCTGCCTTGGTGCGGTCGAGCCAGGTCTCGAACTCGGCTTGGCTCATCGGCCTGCCCACGACGCCTTCGGGCAGCGCGGGGGGCCGGGCGGGCAGCGGTTTGGTCATATTGCGGCCGCGTTCGGTGTAGCCGAGCGCGGCGGCCATGCGCCGCGCGGCCGCCGCCCCGGCCGGGACGGAGATCTCCACGCGACGGCATCCCCAGCCGCGCAGCACCTCCTCGGCCGCGAGCGCGGCGACCGTCGCCCTCCCCCGGCGCCGGTCGGCCTCGTCGACGCGCAGCCCGTCGATACGGCCGACGCCGGGCCCGTGGCGAGGGTCCGTGGACAGCTCGACGGCACCTACCGGGCGGCTGTTCACGCACACGTCGTACGTGCGCGACCTGGCGCCGTCGACGCCCTGCTGAAGCGGCGCTGCCGGCCGCAGAGTTGTGGTCATCAGGGGAGTTGTACCCGCCTGACGGCCACCCGTCATCAGAAATTCCGGGCGCTTTACGGGTCCAGGTCCGAGGCTGCCCGCTCGTCGAAGACGCGCATGGCCTTGGCCGTCACCGGGCCCGGCGCGCCCGGCAGTTGGCGGCCGTCGATCCGGTGCACCGCCTGCACATCGCGCAGCGTGGAGGTCAGGAAGACCTCGTCGGCCCGCTCCAGTACGTCCAGGGGCAGGTCGGCCTCCTCGGCGCCCGTCCATTCGACGGCCAGGGCGCGCGTGATGCCGGCGAGGCAGCCGGAGGAGACCGGCGGGGTGAGCAGCCGCCCTTCGAGTACGACGAAGACATTGGAGCCCGTGCCCTCGCAGAGCTGCCCGACGGTGTTCGCGAACAGCGCCTCGGAGGCGCCTTGTTCGCGGGCGCGGGCCAGGGCGACGACATTCTCGGCGTACGACGTCGTCTTGAGGCCGGTGAGTGCGCCGCGCTCGTTGCGGGTCCAGGGGACGGTGATCACCGCGGTGCTGTCGGGGCGGCGGCCGGCCTCCCCCAGGGCGACGATCAGGGTGGGGCCGGTGTCCCCGCGCTCGGAGCCGAGCGGCGAGAGGCCGCCGGTGTAGGTGATCCGCAGCCGGCCGAGCTTCATGGGGTTGGCGTCCACGACGGCGGCGCAGGCGCGGCGTACCTCGTCGAGATCGGGCTCGGGCAGCCCGAGACCGCGCGCCGAGCGGGCGAGCCGCTCCAGGTGCCGGGTGAGGGCGAAGGTCCGTCCCGCGGTCGCTTTCACCGTCTCGAAGATGCCGTCCCCCACGGTGAGACCGTGATCGAGTACGGACACCCTGGCGGTCGCCGCATCCTGCAGCCCGCCGTCGACCCAAAGTTTCATGACGCGGTCCTTCCCATCTCCCGGTACGTGCCCGACGCTACCGCGAGGAGCCTGGCGGCCTTCAGTTCGGTCTCCTCCCACTCGCGCTCGGGGTCGGAGCCCCAGGTGATGCCCGCGCCCGTACCGAACCTGAGGACCGGACCGCCGGGGACGGTGCGGTCGATCCAGAAGGTACGTATGCCGACGGCCAGCTCGCCGGTGCCCCGGTCGGCGTCGACCCAGCCGATGCCTCCGCAGTACGGACCGCGCGGTGCGGCCTCCAGCGCCTCGATGATCGTGAGGGCGCTGGACTTGGGCGCCCCCGTCACCGAGCCGGGCGGGAACGTCGCCGCGAGCAGCTCGGCCCAGCCGGCGCGCGGCGCGAGGTCGGCGCGCACGGTGGAGACGAGGTGGACGAGGCCGGGGTGTGGTTCGACCACGCAGAGCTCCGGAACGGTCACGGAGCCGGGGACGGCGACCCGCCCCAGGTCGTTGCGGACCAGGTCGACGATCATGACGTTCTCGGCGTGGTCCTTCTCCAGGAGATCACCGGCCGTGCGCCCGGTGCCCTTGATCGGCCCCGACTCGACGGTCCGTCCGTCGCGCCGCAGGTAGAGCTCGGGGGACGCGGTGGCTATCTCGACGCCGTGCGCGGGCAGCCGGATCGTTCCTGCGTACGGCGCCGGATTGCCCCGGGCCAGCAGGGCGGTGAGCGCGTCGACGTCGGCGCAGGCACCCGCCCGGTCGGGCAGGGGCGCGGTCAGTACGCGGCAGAGGTTGGCCTGGTAGACCTCGCCGGCCGCGATGTGCTCGCGGATGCGGCGTACACCGGCCGTGTACGCGGCGCGGTCCATCGACGACACCCAGTCACCGGCGGCGGGCCCGCGCCAGGCGCCGGGTACGGGGGCGGGGACCGGCTCGGCGCGTACGTCGCCGAAGCGGGCGCAGACGAGCCCGCCCTCGAAGTCCGCGGTGACGGCCCAGAAGCCGGCGGAGTCGAGTGCGGCGGGATCGCTGGTCACATCGCGCAGATCGGAGGCGACAAGGCCGCCGAAGCGGGCCAAAGGGGGAAGGTCGTGCACGGCCCCGAGTCTAGAGCGGACCGCGATGACCTGCGCCGGGGCGGAGGCAGCGCAGCACGCTGCACAAACGCGTTTTTGTACTGGCCCCGGAATCCGCTAGAGTTCAACACGTCGCCGGGACACGGAACGCCCCGGTAAGACAAGCGGACGTGGCTCAGTTGGTAGAGCATCACCTTGCCAAGGTGAGGGTCGCGAGTTCGAATCTCGTCGTCCGCTCGGTGTGGGGGATCTTCCCGACCCCCTGTATGCACTCCTGGTGGAGTGGCCGAGAGGCGAGGCAACGGCCTGCAAAGCCGTCTACACGGGTTCAAATCCCGTCTCCACCTCCAAGGACGATTAGCTCAGCGGGAGAGCGCTTCCCTGACACGGAAGAGGTCACTGGTTCAATCCCAGTATCGTCCACTGGATCCCCGGAAACGGGTGTCCGTCCCGCGCGATTAGCTCAGCGGGAGAGCGCTTCCCTGACACGGAAGAGGTCACTGGTTCAATCCCAGTATCGCGCACGCAGTTCGCAGGATGACGCAGTATGCAGGATGACGCAGTGTGCGGGACCGCAAGATCAACTGAATGACCCCTCGCGCGATTAGCTCAGCGGGAGAGCGCTTCCCTGACACGGAAGAGGTCACTGGTTCAATCCCAGTATCGCGCACCACCGGTAAGCAGCCCCGGCCGTGACCACGGCCGGGGCTGCTTCGTGTGCGTGTGCGTGGTCAGGACGAGAAGAGCATCCGGCCGAAGCCCTTCTGACGGTGTCCGCCGTGGTGGCCGCCGTGGTGACCGCCGTGGTGTCCGTGCTGCGGGGCGCCCCAGGCGGGTGCGGGCGCTGCGGGGTAAGCCTGCGGGGCCGGCGGCGGGGGCGGGGCCTGCTGCGTCCACTGCGACTCGAGGCGGGTCAGTGATTCCAGTTCGCCGTAGTCGAGAAAGATCCCGCGGCAACCACTGCACTGCTCGATCTGGACACCGTTGCGGTTGTACGTGTGCATGGGCGTGTGGCACTTGGGGCACTGCATGGTCGGGTCAACTCCTCGCCGTCGGTTCGGCATCGCCGGAATGCATGCCCGGCGACGGTCCGTTCACCCTACGACGTGGCTTCGCACTCCAACTCGGGCGGCAGCGAGGCGATACGGGCGCAGGCCTCGATCATCATTTCCTCCACCTCGTCCAGCGGCCGGTTCTCGGCGGCGGACTTGGCGAGGGCGAGGGCGGCGGTCTGGACGGTCAGGGCGCGGGCGGGGACGTCGAGTTGGGGCCAGGGGTCACCGTCGGGGCGTACGGCCGTTCCGCCCGCGGACCGGTACGCGCCGAGGAAGCGGACCCAGACGTCGGGCGCGAGCAGGCCCGCGGCGTACCAGGCGGCGGGGCGGGCCAGGTCCCAGGCGGGGTCGCCGATGCCCATGTCGTCCACGTCGATCAGCAGCCAGCGGTCCGTGCTCGGGGCGCCGGTGCTCGGGGCGTCGGCGCTCGGGGCGTCGGCCGAGTGCCGGACCAGCTGGCCGAGGTGGAGGTCGCCGTGGCACAGAGCCGCGCGGCGGGGCGGCGGCGGGGCTTCGTCGCGGGCCCAGGCCGGCAGTCCGGCCCAGGCGCGGAGTACGGCTGTCGTGGCGGTGGCGGTGGCGGTGGCGGGGTGCGGGTCTGCCGCCGCCCGCATGCGCGCGATGGCGCGGGCCGCCTTCGCCGGGCCGCGCATGGGCGGGAGCGGCGCGGGGAGTTGGAGCGCGCCGGGTGCGATCGCGTGCAGCCGGGCGAGGAGGGTCGCGGCGTCCTCCCAGGGGGCGGCGTCCGGGTCCTCGGGGTCGACGGGTGTGCCGTACGGCCACAGGGTGAGGGGCCGGCCGTGCAGCACGGTGGTGAAGGGGCCCCCTTGCTCGGCAGTGGGTACGGGCAGAGGGGGCAGGAGGATGCCGGCGAGGAGTGGATGTCCGGCGACGGCGATACGTGCGGTGAGGGCAGCGGGGTCCGTGTCGGGTGCGTGGGACTTGGCGACGACGTCGCCGTGACGTACGACCGTGCCGTCCGGCCTGTCGGCCAGGATGTCGGGGCGGGGGCATGGGCAGGGGCAGGTGGGGGGCGTGGTCCGGTGGCCGCGGGGCGTCCGGGCGGGCCGGGGAGTGGCGTCGTGCGCGACCGCGGTCAGCGCTTGCGCGACGGATACGGTCACGGTCCCCCCGGGGTGTGCGGTGCGGTGCCGCCCGGCAGCCTAGGCGCTGCGCTGGGCCTTTCCCCACCCCGCCCCTTCCCGGCTGTGACATGTGCGGCTCCGCCGCGTGAGGGCAAGCCCCAGACCCCGGACGCCCTCCGGGCGTGTCCTCAAACGCCGGACAGGCTGGTTATGCCCGCGCAGCGGGGCACGCGCCTCCCCAGCGGGGCACATTCCCACTCAGCTGCACCATCCAGCCCCTCCGGCGTTTGAGGAGTGGGGGTTGGGGCAGCGCCCCACGCGGCGGAGCCGCACATGTCACAGCCGGGAAGGGGCGGGGCGGGGAACAGGCCCGCCGCAGGCACCCCCGGCGTCAATGGCGCGCTGCCACCCGGTAGGGAAAAAGGCGTTGCCCGGACAGCTCCCCAGCTGTCCGGGCAAACGCAGCCGTCCGCCGCACCCCCGTCCCCACGGGGTTTTGAAATGGCCGGATGTCCTGGCCCGGTCCGCTCTACCGGGCCGTGGGCGCCGCTCAGCGCCCGAGCATCACGCCCACGGACGACGCCTGTGTGACCACTGCTTCCCAGCCTCCGAAGAGGAGGACGAGCAGCGCCGCGAAAGGAAGGACCATGGCCGTCGCCACCAGGGGGTGGCGCGTGCCTGACGGGCGGCCGCCGAACGAGGCGAATGCCCTGCGTCCCTGCGTACGGATCATCGTCCGCGATGCCGTGTCCGCCATGGTCCCTCTCCTGTCGCAAGTTGGCAGCGGCGGGTGTCTGACCTCGGGGGACGAGTGCTTCACCCGCCGCTTGACCTCAACACTAGGCGCGCGTCACGACCGGGGCGTCATGCCCGCGTACTGATTGCCGGGCCTCCCGGAGGATGAGCCGCCACCCGGCGGCGTACTCCCCAGGGTGGAGAGACGGCGCTGCCTCTTGGGGTCTTCCCCGAGGGGACGCTACTGGCGTGGGGGTTGTTCTGAGGCGTCCTCCCTCGGGACCGGCTGTTCGACCAGGGCGAGCACCCTGGTCGCCATGAAGCGCGCCGTGCGTACCACAGAGCCGCTTCGGGTGACTTCGCTCACTTCGACCACTCCCCTGCGGACCGCGGTTTCCACCCGTCGGCCTGCCCGGGAGGCCACCACCTCGTACGTACGCGTCGTGTCTCCCGCGTCGACCACTATCTCCACGCGATCGCCCTTCATTGATCCAATCCCCCTTCTGCGACGGACCTTTGAGATCTCGCACGGGCCGGGGACGGCGGATCGGCCGCCCCCTGACCACTCTTCAAGTTTCCCACCCGGCACTGACAATCGATCGATTCGCGAGGGCGCGGCCTATGAGCACACCGGGCCGCAGGTACGTAAGCTGTGCGACGTCGGACGGACCGGTCAGCAGCGGCGTGGGGGAGGCCCCACCAGAGGTAGGGGACGGACATGGCGATGATGCGGCTCCGGCGCGAGGACCCGCGTGTCGTCGGCTCGTTCAGGCTTCACCGGCGGCTCGGGGCGGGCGGCATGGGCGTCGTCTACCTGGGCTCGGACCGCCGCGGCCAGCGCGTCGCTCTGAAGGTGATCCGGCCGGACCTGGCGGAGGATCAGGAGTTCAGGTCGCGCTTCGCGCGCGAGGTGTCCGCCGCGCGGCGGATCCGGGGCGGCTGTACGGCACGGCTGGTGGCGGCCGACCTGGAGGCGGACCGGCCGTGGTTCGCGACCCAGTACGTACCGGGGCCCTCACTGCACGACAAGGTGGCCGAAGAGGGTCCGCTGACGGCCTGCGACGTGGCTGCCATCGGTGCGGCGCTGTCGGAGGGGCTGGTGGCCGTGCACGAGGCCGGTGTGGTCCACCGCGACCTCAAGCCGTCGAACATCCTGCTGTCGCCCAAGGGCCCGCGCATCATCGACTTCGGCATCGCCTGGGCGACCGGTGCGAGCACCCTCACGCATGTGGGAACGGCGGTGGGCTCCCCCGGCTTCCTGGCCCCCGAGCAGGTGCGCGGCGCGGCGGTCACGCCGGCCACGGACGTGTTCGCCCTCGGGGCCACGCTGGCGTACGCCGCGACGGCCGACTCCCCCTTCGGGCAAGGCAGTTCGGAGGTGATGCTGTACCGCGTGGTGCACGAGGAACCGCAGCTCTACGGCGTGCCCGACGCCCTCGCGCCGCTGGTGCGGGCTTGTCTCGCCAAGGATCCGGAGGAACGGCCCAGCACGCTGCAGCTCTCCATGCGGCTCAAGGAGATCGCGGCGCGGGAGGCCCAGGGTGTCGGCGAGGCGCGGCCGCACTCGGCGCGCGCCGATCACGACCGGCCCACCGGGCGGCTCACCGATCGGTACGTCGAGCAGGACACCGAGCGGGGGCGCGCGGCGGGTACGCCCGCGCCGCGCGCGCAGGCTCCGCGCGCGTCGATGCCGCGGTCGGGTTCACGCCCGTCGGCCGGGCGCAGTACCACGCGTTCAGGCGGTCGTACGAACGGGCGGCCCGGAACCAGGACGGGGGCCAGAACGACATCGGCCGGGCGGCGTCTGGCGAACCCGAGGCTGCTCCGGCAGCGCCTCGTCGTCTTCGTCGTGGTGACGCTGCTGGTTGCGCTGGGCATCACGGCGGCGCAGGGGTGTCAAGGTCCGGCCAGGAGCCTCGGCGTAACACATGAGGTGGAGCGGCAGCCGGCCCAGGAGGGCCCGCGGGCCCTCTGAGCCCCGGCGGCTCGCACCGGGGCGGCCACGATCACTGAGCCGACTGCACTGCGATCACTGAGCCGACCGGTCTCACCGGGGCGGCCGGTCTCACCGGGCGGTCGGCCTCACCGGGCGGTCGGCCTCACCGGGCGGTCGGCCTCACCGCGGCGGCGCGGTCTCGCTGGGGAGGCCGGTCTCCAGTTCAGGACTGCGGGCGGCCAGTCGCCACCGCGTAGAACGCGACCGCGGCTGCCGCGCCGACATTCAGCGAATCGACGCCGTGTGCCATCGGGATACGGACCCACTCGTCGGCGGCGACGAGCGCCTGCCTGGACAGACCGTCACCCTCCGCCCCGAGCATCAGCGCCACCCGGTCGAGACGGTGCGGGGCCGCCTCGTCGATGGCCGAGGCCTTCTCGTCGGGGGTGAGGGCGAGGAGCTTGAAGCCCGCCTCCCGTACCTTCTCCAGGTCCTTGGGCCAGGACTCCAGGCGGGCGTACGGCACCGAGAAGACGGCCCCCATGGAGACCTTGACCGACCTGCGGTAGAGCGGGTCGGCGCTGTCCGGGGAGAGCAGCACGGCGTCCATGCCGAGGGCGGCGGCGCTGCGGAAGATCGCGCCGATGTTGGTGTGGTCGTTGACCGCCTCCATGACGACGACCCGGCGGGCCGTCGCGAGCAGGTCCTCGGCGGTCGGGAGGGGCCTGCGCTGCATCGAGGCGAGGGCGCCGCGGTGCACGTGGTAGCCGGTGACGCGCTCGGCGAGGTCCGGGCTCACGGCGTACACCGGGGCCGGGACCTCGTCGATGACGTCGCGCATGACGTCGACCCACTTGGCGGAGAGCAGCATCGACCGCATCTCGTAACCGGCGTGCCTGGCACGCCTGATGACCTTCTCGCCCTCGGCGATGAAGAGACCCTCGACGGGCTCGCGCCTGCGCCGGAGCTCGACGTCGGTCAGGCCCGTGTAGTCGCGCAGGCGCGGGTCGTCGGGGTCGTCGATGGTGATGAGATCGGCCACAGGGTGATACTGCCTTGTCGTGGGTGCGGTGCCAACGGGCGGGGCGGGGGCTGGGTTACCGGAGGTTACGAGTTCCGGTTACGGGGGGCTGTGCGTCATATGCGCCTTGCTCGGCCTTAGTTTGTTTGCTTCGGTCCTACGTTGACCACGTCGCCGATGACGATGACGGCCGGCGGGCGTACGTCCTCGGCCCTGGCCTTCTCCGCGACCGTCGCGAGCGTCGCGTCCACGCGGCGCTGGGCGGCCATCGTGCCTTCCTGGATGATCGCCACGGGCGTCTCGGGTGAGCGGCCGTACGTCGTCAGGGCCGCGGCGATCGCGCCGATCCGCTCGACGGCCATGAGGAGTACGAGCGTGCCGCGCAGGCCCGCGACCGCCTTCCAGTCGACGAGGGAACGCGGGTCCTCGGGGGCGACGTGGCCGCTGATCACCGTGAACTCGTGCGCGACGCCGCGGTGGGTGACGGGGATCCCGGCCGCGCCGGGGACGCTGATGGAGCTGGAGATGCCGGGGACCACGGTGCACGGGATGCCGGCCTCGGCGAGCGCCTGCGCCTCCTCCATGCCGCGGCCGAAGACGAAGGGGTCGCCGCCCTTGAGACGTACGACCGCCTTGCCCGCCTTTGCGTGCTCGATGAGCGCGTTGTTGATGGCCTCCTGGGCCATGAAGCGGCCGTACGGGATCTTCGCGGCGTCGATCACCTCCACGTGCGGCGGGAGTTCGTCGAGGAGGTCGCGCGGACCGAGGCGGTCGGCGATGACGACGTCGGCCTCGGCGAGGAGGCGGCGGCCGCGGACCGTGATCAGGTCCGGGTCGCCGGGGCCGCCGCCGACGAGGGCGACGCCGGCGGTGCGGGTGCGGTGGTGAGGGGCGACGAGGGTGCCGTCGCGCAGGCCCTCGACGATGGCGTCGCGTACGGCGGCCGTGCGGCGGGGGTCGGGGCCGCCGCTGGTGAGGACGGCCACCGTCACGCCTTCGGAGCGGCCGGTGGCGGGGGTCCAGGCGGTGGCGGCGTCGGCGTCGTCGGAGCGGACGCACCAGGTGCGGGTGCGTTCGGCTTCGGCGGAGGCGGCGGCGTTGGCGGCGGTGTCGGTGGACGCGATCAGGGCGTACCAGGCGTCGGCCAGGTCCCCTTCGGCGTACGGGCGGCGCTCCCAGCGGATCTCACCCGCTTCTGCCATCGCCTCTACGGAGGGGGTGGCGGACGGCGAAACGAGGACGATGTCGGCGCCGGTCGCGATGAGCGCGGGGAGGCGGCGCTGGGCGACCTGACCGCCGCCGATGACGACGACGCGCCGGCCGGCGAGGCGGAGTCCGACGGGGTAGGCGGGGTACGGGTCGCCTGCGGCGGCGTGCGGCGCGGTCATGGCGTGCGGCTCCTCGGGGCGGGGAGGTGGGTGCGGCTTGCGGCTTCGCCGCTCTGTGGCTTCGCGGCCTGGCTTGGGGCCTTGGCTTGGGTGCCTTGGCTTTGGGCGTTGGCCTGGGGCCTTGCGCCGCTGCGACGGTGAAGCGGCTGGTGGGGCGGGGTTCGGTGCCCCCGCGAATACCTTACGGGCCGGGGACGGCGAGGTCACTGGGGGCGGGGGCGGCCGTGGAGCGGGGGCCATTGGTCGGGGCCGCGTCGCGGCGGGCGTGGGGTCGGGGCCGCGTCCCGGGGGCGGGGCCACGTACCAGGGGCGTTGGGTCGGGGACGCGTCGGGGCGTCTCCTCGGGTGCCGAACGTTCGGGTACTGCTGCGTATGTGCGGACTCGTTGCGTTCGACACCCTGCGGGGAGCGCCCCGACACGTCCCCTCCCGGCACCTCGGGCAGTGATCCCGGGGCGCTGCGGGCCCGCTCGGCCCCTGTGTCCCGCACACGGTCAGATTGCGCGGGGACGGGGCAGAAGGCCGTGCCCCCGCGCATGAGCGGGGGCACGGCCTGCGGCTGCGTGCGGGCTACTTCTCGGTTACTCCGGCCGAGTCGAACGTGGCCACCTCGTGCATCGCCCTCGCCGCGCTCTGGACGACCGGGAGCGCCAGCAGCGCGCCCGTGCCCTCGCCCAGGCGGAGGTCCAGGTCCACCAGCGGACGCAGACCCAGCTTGTTGAGGGCGGCCACGTGGCCCGGCTCCGCGCTGCGGTGGCCCGCGATGCAGGCCGCCAGCGACTCGGGGGCGATCGCGCGGGCCACCAGCGCCGCCGCTCCCGCGCTCACGCCGTCCAGGATCACCGGCGTACGCAGTGACGCTCCGCCGAGCACGAAACCGACCAGCGCCGCGTGTTCCAGGCCGCCGACCGCCGCCAGGACACCGATCGGATCCGCCGGGTCCGGCTGATGGAGCTCCAGGGCACGGCGTACGACGTCCACCTTGCGGGCGTGCATCTCGTCGTTGATGCCCGTACCGCGGCCAGTGATCTCAGCCGGATCCTGGCCCGTGTACACGGCGATCAGAGCGGCCGACACCGTGGTGTTGGCGATGCCCATCTCGCCGGTGACCAGCGCCTTGTTGCCCGCCGCCACCAGATCGCGCGCCGTCTCGATGCCCACCTCGATCGCGGCGAGCACCTCCTCGTGGGTGAGGGCCTGGCCTGTCGTGAAGTCGGCCGTGCCCGCGCGCACCTTGCGGGGCAACAGGCCCGGGGTGGAGGGCAGTTCGCCCGCCACACCGACGTCCACCACGCAGACCTCCGCCCCGACCTGGCTCGCGAAGGCGTTGCAGACCGCACCGCCGCCGAGGATGTTGGCGACCATTTGGGAGGTCACCTCCTGGGGCCAAGCCGTGACGCCCTGGGCGTGTACGCCGTGGTCGCCCGCGAAGATCGCGACCGCCGCCGGTTCCGGGATCGGGGGCGGGCACATCCGGGACAGGCCGCTCAGCTGCGCAGAAATGATCTCCAGCATGCCCAGCGCGCCCGCCGGCTTCGTCATCCGCTTCTGGCGTTCCCACGCCTCGCCGAGCGCCTTGGCGTCCAGGGGGCGGATGTTGGAGACGGTTTCCTGGAGGAGGTCGTGCGGCTCCTCGCCCGGCAGGGCGCGTCGGCCGTACGTCTCCTCGTGGACGACCCAGGAGAGCGGTCGGCGCTTGGACCAGCCCGCCTGCATCAGCTCGGGTTCTTCTGGGAACTCGTCGACGTAGCCGACGCAGAGGTACGCGACTACTTCGAGGTGCTCGGGCAGGCCCAGGGCGCGGACCATCTCGCGCTCGTCGAAGAAGCTGACCCAGCCGACGCCCAGCCCTTCGGCGCGGGCCGCGAGCCAGAGGTTCTCGACTGCGAGCGCGGAGGAATACGGCGCCATCTGCGGCTGCGTGTGGCGGCCCAGGGTGTGGCGGCCGCCGCGGGTCGGGTCGGCGGTGACGACGATGTTCACTGGGGTGTCGAGGATGGCCTCGATCTTCAGTTCCTTGAACTGCTTGGCCCGGCCCTTGGGCAGCGACTTGGCGTACGCGTCGCGCTGGCGGACGGCGAGTTCGTGCATGGTCCGGCGGGTCTCGGCGGAGCGGATGACCACGAAGTCCCAGGGCTGGGAGTGGCCGACGCTCGGCGCGGTGTGCGCTGCTTCGAGGACGCGGAGCAGAACCTCGTGCGGGATGGGGTCGCTGCGGAAGCCGTTACGGATGTCCCGGCGCTCCCGCATGACCCGAAGGACAGTTTCGCGCTCGGCGTCGTCGTATCCGGGGGCGGGGGCGGTGGTGGCGGTGGCGGTCTCGGTCTCGGAAACCACCGGCTCGGGCTCGGGCTCGGGAATCGCTTCCGGCTCGGGGGCAGCGGCGGCTGCCGGCACGGGTTCGGCCACCGGTTCCGGACCCTGCTGTACGGGCAGCTCGGCGGCGGGGCCACCGTCGCGCGGCGCGGGTACGAGGACGGGCGCAGGGGCTGCGGCCACGGGCTCGGCGGCAGGCTCGGCGAGCTGCTCCGGGACGGGGGCGGCGTCCGGCTGGGACTCCGGCTCCGGCTGCGGTTGCGGCTCCGGTTCCGGCTCGATGACCGCTGCGGCCGGTTCGGGCACGGGCTCCTGCTCGACCACCGGCTCGGCGACCGTGACCGCGACGGGCTCGGGTTCCGGTACAGGAACCGGAGCCTCGGCGGGTTGCGGAGCGGGAGCGGGCGCGGGGGCTACCTCCGCTTCCGGCGCTGCCTCAGGCTCGGGTGCTGACTCGGGCTCCGGCGCCGTCTCCGGCACCGGTGGTGCCTCGGGCTCCGGTGCTGCCTCGGCGGCAACAGCGGCCGGGGTCGCTTTCGCTACCGGCTCGGGGACGGGCTCGGCGGCCGGCTGTTCGACCGGCGCCGGAGCGAGATGCGGCTCGGTCGGGCGGGAACCCTCGACCGGGACAAACTGGCCGACGGTCTGAGGCCCCTGAGGCTCCTGAGGCGCCAGCGGCTGCTGTGGCTGGGCCTGCTCCGGTTCGGCCTGCTGCTGCTCGGCCTGCTGCTGCTCGGGCGGCTCCGGTTCCGTCTGCTCGGCTTCGTGGGCAACAGTCTCGGGAGCGGCGGGCTCCGCAGCAACGGTCTCGGGAGCAGCGGGCTCCGAAGCAACCGGCTCGGCGGCGGCGACCGGCTCGGCGGCCACCGGCTCCGGTGCGGCCGGGGCGGTCACCGCCTCCTCCGCCACAGGCGCGGGCGCCGGAACGGGCTCAGGTGTGGGCTCAGGCGCCACCTGGGCCTGTGATTCCGGAGCTACAGCCTCCCGAACGACTGTTTCTGCGGGAATCTCCTGAGACACCTGAGACTCCTGTGGCTGAGGCCATGGCATAGCAGCCTGTGACGGAATCATGCCGAGCTGCGGCCCGGGCAGCGCAGCCGCCTCTTCACTCGGAATGTCCAGGTACTCGGGGCCGGTGACCGGCGGCGGGCCAGGCTGCCGTACGGGCGCCGGATTCTGCGGCATCGTCGCCGCGCTGGTCGCACCAGCCGCGGGTCCGCGGTCGGCCAGCGATCGTACGACGCCGCCGGTCGCGTCGGGCACCGGCGGACCGAGGTGCAGCGGACGGCGTGCGGGTGTGGGCGCCTGGGCCGCCGCGGGCGCCGGCTGCGGAGTCCGTACGACGCTGAGGTCGATGGAACCGGAGTCGCGGCCACCGGTCTCGTGCGCGCCGGGCCCGTCCATCTGAGGGTGGGGCTGAGGCAAGGGCTGCGGCTGAGGCTGCGCCTGGGCGGCCTGGGCCGCCTCGGGGCGCTGCGGCGCGCTCTGCCCGTCGGGGGCGGATACCGCCTGCGGCTCGGGAGCTTCCGCCGGCTGGGGTGCCTGTGGCGCCTGCGGCGCCTCGGACGTCTGCACCGCCTGCTGAGGCTGGGGCTGGGGCTGCGCCACCTGCTGTATCGGCGGAGCCGCCTGCTGCGCCGGCACGACCTGAGGGTCGCTCCACGCGCCCTGCGCGCCCGGCATCAGCAGCAGGTCGTCGTCCTCAGCTGCGCTCTCGGAGGGTTCGAGGAAGGCGTACGCGTCCGGAGCGGCGATGCCCGGCTGCGCCACCATGCCTGCGTCCTCCGGCAGTCCCTCGCCCGGGACCCGGCCGGTGTCAGTCATGCGTACCCCTCGCCCATCGCTTGTGCTCCTTCGGCCCTTCGCCCCGGACGCCCGCTCGCGGCACGTTCGGCACCCGTTCAACGGAAGAACGAGCGTCCCTGTCACGCGGCACGAATGCCCCGCGGACACCATGCATTCTCGCGGCCGTTCGCCGCCAGGGCAGGAAGTCCCGCCACGGCCCGGTGTGGGCTGCGCCACGTTGCGCGCCCCCGGCCGCGCCGTACCACATAGAGCTCCAAAACGGGCCCCATTTCCGGACATTGGCGCACGAAGCGTCGAACGCCCAGCTGCGGTACAACGATCGGCCAGCCTACCCCGCGCCGCGCAGCGGCATCATCATGGGGCGCATTCCGACTGCCCGTTCCGCCAGGCGGCCGCTCCCCCTCATCGAGACGCTTCGCGCCGCTCATGGACGCCGGAGAGCAGGAAGACCACCGAGCGGTCGCGTTCCGACCAGGCGTCGGTGTCGAGTTCGACGGACTGGAGCAGCGCGCATTCGACGGCGTAACCGCCTTCGGCGAGTGCCCTGCCGATCGCCTCCGCCTCGTCGCGCGTGGACGCGTGCGTCACGATGCGCTCGGGCCTGCGGTCCGCGCACGCCGAGACGACGGGCACTCCCCCGCCTCCGATGCGTACGACATCGGGTTCGGGCAGGTCCTCCAGGATGTACGGCGCCCGCCCGTGCACGACATGGAGCTGAACGCCGAAACGCCGTGCGGCAGCTGTCGTACGGCCACACGCGTCCGGGTCGGCGTCGACAGCGATGACCGCCGCGCCGAACCTGGCCGCCTCGACGGCGAGCGCCCCGCTGCCCGATCCGATGTCCCAGACCAGGTCGCCGGTACGCGGCCCGAGACGGGCCAGCTGGGCGGCCCTGAGCCCGGCGGACTCACCCTCCCCGAGCCCTTGCGCAAGCCCTTGCCCGGGCGCCTGACCAGGTCGCTCGCCCGGCCGCCCGTCGCCGTACTCCTCGGCGGGCAGCGCCCAGCCCCGTACGGCGGGCGGATAGCCGGGGTCCCGGCCGCCGATCCAGCCGCCGCCCGTGCCGTCGGGGCCGGCGGGTCCGGCGCTGCCGCCGATGACTATGACGACATTGGGGTCGCGCCAGGCATGGTCGGCGGCCTTGTCGGACGTCAGGACGGTGACCTGCTCGCGGTCCGTGCCCAGTTCCTCGCAGATGACGAAGGTGCGGTGGACTCCTTCGAGCAGCAGGGCGAGTTCGGCGGGGCCGGCGCCCGGCGACGTGAGGACCGCGACCTTGGTGTGCGCCCGGCACACATTGACGGCGCGGCGCAGCGTGCGGCGGTGGGCGACGACGATCTGGGCGTCGTCCCAGGGCATCCCGGCGCGGGCGAACGCCGTGGCCACCGACGAGACGGCGGGCACGACTTCGACCTCCAGGCCGTGCTGGGGCGCGCGCAGCGTCCGTACGACCCCGAAGAAGCCGGGGTCTCCGTCGGCGAGGACGACGGCCGTGCCCCGGTGGCCCGCGATGCGGCGGGCGGCGAGGTCGACGCTGCCGAGGCGGATGCGCTCGGCGCCCGGCGGCACTTCGGGGAGCGCCAGGTGGTGCGCGGCGCCCGCGACGAGGGTGGCGGCCGCGAGGGCGGACCTGGCCGCGGCGGTGAGCGGCGATCCGTCCCAGCCGATCACCGTGACCCGGTCGGCCATCCTGTCAGTCTCCTGGAGTTGTCGCTGGTTGGTGCGATGGGGGTGTGGCCGGGGCGGTGCGAGCAGGGTGAGCGTATCTGGTACAGACCAGGACGACCTCGGGCGGGCGGTCAGTTCCAGTCGTTGTACGCCCCGTAACCGCCCGCGTCGGCCATCCGGTCGGCCACACCTTCGAGATCCTCGGGCAGCAGGCTCCATACGATCAAATCGGTGCGGATGTCGGTCCATCCGCCGTCCGTGCCGTTCTCGGTCCGCGTCCGGGCTATCCAGGCGTTGCGCAGGACGCCCTCGCTGATGCAGCCGATTTTCTGCGCGACCTGCTGGGAGGCGGTGTTGTCGGCGGCGGTGCGCAGTTCCAGGCGCTCGAACCGCTGGTCACGGAAGATCCACTGGGCGACGGCCAGCACCGCCTCGGTGGCGTAACCCTCGCCGCGCGCCCAGGGGGCCGTCACGTAGGAGACTTCAGTGGCGCGGGTGCGCCAGTCGGTGTGCTGGAGGTGGACGGTCCCGACGAGCCGCTGGGTGAGGAATTCGGTCACGGCGAAGGCGATCCCGCGGCCCTGGGTGCGCTCAG
The DNA here is from genome assembly GCF_018614005.1 of Streptomyces sp. ISL-99. Taxonomy (NCBI): domain Bacteria; kingdom Bacillati; phylum Actinomycetota; class Actinomycetes; order Kitasatosporales; family Streptomycetaceae; genus Streptomyces; species Streptomyces sp. ISL-99. Next base: position 91,340 of record NZ_JAGGPC010000029.1, on the reverse strand, counting down.
CAGGAGCGATCCTGCGGACCCAGCGCTCGGCGTCGAGCGTGGTGTAGGGGTGCGGGGCGGAGGTCCAGGCGATGACCAGCTCGTCGCTCATCATCTCGGTGAGCGGCGCGATGTCGGATTCGTCGAAGGGGCGCAACACCAGCCGGTCCGTGCTGATGGAGATGTCCGGGAAGGTGGTAGTCATGCGCAGCTCCATGCCGTGGACCGTCGTGAAGGACGTAAAGGCACAGCATGCAGCATCATCCCTGCCGTGTGCATGGGCGGGTGGCGGGGCTCCGGGCACGCGAAGGCCCCGCGCAGCCGCTGCGGACTGGCGGGGCCTTCGCTCACAAGGACCGTACGGGCGTCAGGGCTTGACAGCACCGAAGGCCGGCACGACCGAGCCGGCGTACTTGTCCTCGATGAACTTCTTGACCTCGGCGGAGTTGAGGAGCTTGGCGAGCTTCTGGACGCGCTCGTCCTTCTCGTTGCCCTTCTTGACCGCGAGGAAGTTGGCGTACGGGTTGCCTTCGGCCTTCTCGATCACCAGCGAGTCCTTCGCGGGCTTGAGGTCTGCCTCGATGGCGTAGTTGCCGTTGATGACCGCCGCGTCGACGTCGTTCAGGGCGCGGGGCAGCGTGGCCGCCTCCAGCTCCTTGAACTCAAGGCCCTTCTTGTCCTTGATGTCGGACAGCTTGGCGTCCTGGCCCGCGCCGTCCTTGAGCGTGATGAGGCCGTTGTCGGCGAGCAGCTTGAGCGCGCGGCCCTCGTTGGTGGTGTCGTTGGGCACCGCGACCGTCTGGCCGGGCTTGATGTCCTTGATGTCCTTGGCCTTCTTGGAGTAGAGGGCCAGCGGCTCCAGGTGGACGTCGGCGACGGGCACGATGGTGGTGCCCTTCTTCTTGTTGAAGTCGTCGAGGTACGGCTTGTGCTGGAAGAAGTTGGCGTCGACCTCGCCGCTCTGGGTGGCGGTGTTCGGCAGGACGTAGTCCGTGAACTCCTTGACCTCCAGCTTCAGGCCGGCCTTCGCCGCGAGGTTGTCCTTAACGTAGTTGAGGATGTCGGCGTGCGGCGTCGGGGACGCGGCGACGACGAGCGCCTTGGACGGGTCGGCCTTGCCGCCCGGCTCGGTCTTGGCGCCCGGGTCGGAGGCCGTGCCGCAGGCGGTGAGGCCGAGGGCGAGGGCGGCGGAGGCGGCGGCAGCCGCGGTGATCTTGATGTTCTTACGCACGAAAAGTGCCTCTTTCTGGTGTTGCGGTGGTGTCGCCCGGACAAGGAGTGCGGGCTTGCTCGGCACAGGAAGTGCCTGGGGACGGGAAGTTCTAGGAGGCGGTACGGCCGCGACGCGCCAGGAGCCGGATCGCGCCGTCGCCGATGAGCTGCACGATGGTCACGAGCGCGATCAGAATGACCACGGTGACCAGCATGAACTCGGTCTCGAAGCGCTGGTATCCGTACGTGACGGCCTTGCTGCCGAGGCCTTCGCCGCCGACCGCGCCCGCCATCGCCGAGTAGCCGACGAGCACGATCACGGTGGTGGTGATGCCGGAGATCAGGGACGGCAGAGACTGCGGCAGCAGCACCTTGAACACGACGGTCGGTACGCCGCCGCCCATCGCCTGGACCGCCTCGACCAGGCCGTGGTCGACCTCGCGGATCGCCGTCTCGACGAGCCGGGCGAAGAACGGGATGGCGCCGATGGCGAGCGGCACGATCATCGCGCTGGGGCCGATGAACGTACCGACGACCAGCGTCGTGAAGGGAATGAGTGCGATCAGCAGGATGATGAACGGCAGTGACCGGCCGATGTTCACGATCACGCCGATGACCTTGTTGACGGCCACGTTCTGGAGCAGTCCGCCCTTGTCCGTGAGGACGAGCAGGATGCCGAGCGGCAGGCCGCCGATGACCGACACCAGGGTCGACCACAGCACCATGTAGAGGGTGTCGATGGTGCCCTGCGTCAGCAGCGGCTGCATCTCCGACCAGTTCACTTGGCACCTTCCTTCACCAGGGCGGGGGTGGCGGCCTGCGCCGGTACGCCGGCGTAGCCCGCTGCGGCCTGGTCGTCGTCGACGACTTCGACCTGGAGCCCCTGCTCGCGCAGGAAGCCGACGGGGACGACGTTCTCCTCGTACCGGCCGGGCAGCTCGATGCGCATCCGGCCGATCTGGTTGCCGCCGACGGTGTCCATCGCGGCGCCCAGGATCGAGATGTCGATGTTGTACGTACGGGAGAGCTGGGAGATCACCGGCTGCGTCGCGGCCTCACCGTGGAAGGTGACGTCGATGACGGTGCGGCCCGGGCCCGACGCCTGCCCGCCGACCGGGAAGAGCTCGTGCGCGAGCTCGGATCCCGGTGTCGCCAGGAGCTCGCTCACCGTGCCGGACTCGACGATCCGGCCCTTCTTCATCAGCGCGGCCGAGTCGCAGATCGTCTTGACGACGTCCATCTCGTGCGTGATGAGCAGGACGGTCAGGCCGAGCTGCTGGTTGAGGTCGCGCAGGAGCTGGAGGATCGAGCGGGTGGTCTCGGGGTCGAGGGCCGAGGTGGCCTCGTCGGAGAGCAGCACCTTGGGGTCGCCGGCCAGGGCGCGGGCGATGCCGACGCGCTGCTTCTGGCCGCCGGAGAGCTGGGCGGGGTAGGCCTTGGCCTTGTCGGCGAGGCCGACGAGGTCGAGCAGTTCCAGGGCCTTGCGGGAGCGCTCCTGCCCCGACACGCCGAGGATTTCGAGCGGCAGCTCGACGTTGTCCTTCACGGTGCGCGAGGAGAGCAGGTTGAAGTGCTGGAAGACCATGCCGATGCGGCTGCGCGCCTGGCGCAGCTCCTTGCCGGCGCGCCGACCGCGGCCGGCGAGTGCGGTGAGGTCCTGGCCGTCGACGGTCACCGTGCCGGCGGTGGGCCGCTCCAGCAGGTTGACGCAGCGGATGAGGGAGGACTTCCCGGCGCCGCTCTGGCCGATGACTCCGTACACCTCGCCCTCGCGGACGTGCAGGTCGACGCCGTCCAGGGCGGTGACTTCGCGGCCACGCGCCGGGTAGACCTTGGTGAGGCCTGTAGTGGTGATCACAGGGGTTCCGTCACTGTCGAGTGCGCGGCGAAGTGTCCGCCGGGCACGGGGCATTCGTCTTGTGGACGTGGCACGGCTGGGTCGGTGGGTACCGGAGACAACGCGTGCGCGGGGCAGGCGGGCCCGGTCCGTGGAGTACGTACGCACTCGGGTGGACGCGGGGCGCGGCTGTCGGGTCTCGCTTCGGGGCGCGAGGCTCAGGCAGGGGCCCTCAGAAGGCGCACATTCGACACATACAACGAGCACCGGGCGTCATCGTCGCCTCGGTCGCAAGGGTGCGGCTGCTCGTCGTGGTCATGCGATGAGTAAACCAGACGTGAGTACGCACCGATCAGCGTCGTCCGAATAGCGGACGCTTCTGTCTCGCCATGGGGTCCTGCCGGTCGCGGTCAGTCAGCGACGACGATCTCCACACCGCCGTGCGTGGCCTGCGCCGACACCGCCGAGAGGTCACTCACGACGACGTCCGCGACCAGCTCGGAGGCGTCGTGGGTTGTGGCCAAAGCCACGGTTTTCATGCCCGCCGCGCGGCCGGCCCGGAGCCCGGCGGGAGCGTCCTCGAAGACCACGCAGCGCGCCGGGTCCACCCCGAGCCTGCGGGCCGCCAGCAGGTAGGGCTCCGGGTCGGGCTTGCCGCGCGTGATGTCGTCCGCGGCGATCATCGCCTTGGGGCGGATGCCGGCCTCGGCCAGACGCGCCTCGGCGAGCCTGCGGGTGGCGGAGGTGACGACGGCCCAGCGGTCGGCGGGCAGGCTCGCGAGCAGCGCGGCGGTTCCGGGGAGCAGCATGACTCCGCCGGGTGCGGTCACGTCCTCGACCTCGAGCTGTTCGATACGGGCCACCGCTCCCGGCACCACGTCCGCGCGCAGCAGATCGGCGGCGATCTCGGCGGCGGGGCGTCCGTGCAGCTCGACGGCCGCGCATTCCTCCGCCGATATGCCGTACTCCGCCGCCAAGGGGGTCCCCCCAGGCATTCAGCTCTGGGGGAGGGTCCAGCGCGGATCACCGACTCCATGGAGGAGAGGAGCGTTCCGTCGTTGTCGAACAGGAGGGCTTCGGCGTCGATCTTCATGGGGACCGACCCTACGCCCACCCGTTGTCGCGGACGTAAACGGTCGTAATACGCTCGTCGTCATGCTTGACGCCCTGACGGTCGCGGTCTCCGTGGCCGCGCTCGTACTCGCCGCGTGGTGCGGTTACGCCGCCTTCCGCGATCAGCCCACCAAGGACTGGCACTTCATCGGCATGGCCGTGGTGACTGTGCTCGCGCTCGCCCAGCTGGTGGTCGGCGTCGTGCAACTGGGGCGCGGCGAGAAGCCGGACGAGGGAGCGGTGATCTTCGTTTCGTATCTCGTCGGGGCGCTCGCCGCGGTGCCCGCGGCCGGTTTCCTGTCGCTGGCCGAGCGGACTCGCTGGGGCTCGGTGACGGTCGCGGCCGGTGCGGTCGTACTGGCTGTGCTCGAAGTCCGGCTCCACGACATCTGGGGAGGCTGAGCATGGGTGAGTCCATGAGCGACTCCGTCGCCGGGCGCACGAGGCTGGTCAAGGGGCCCGGGCTGCTGCTGGTGTGGCTGTACGGCGTCATGTCGGTCGGCGCGGTTTCCCGGTCGGTCTACCAGATCGCCACGGAGTACGACCGGGCGCCGCTCGCCTACACCCTGTCGGCCGTGGCTGCCGTGGTGTACGCGTTCATCACGTACACGCTGGTGCGGGGCGGGGAGACGGCTCGCCGGGCTGCGCTGGTGTGCTGTGCGGCGGAGCTTGTGGGTGTGCTGGTGGTGGGGACATGGACGGTGATCGAGCCGTCGGCGTTCCCTGACGCGACGGTGTGGTCGGCGTTCGGGAAGGGGTACCTGTTCATTCCGGTGCTGCTTCCGGTCACCGGCGTGGTGTGGCTGCGGAAGGCAGGGCGGCGCGGGTAGGGCGGACGCCTGCGGCGGGCACTTCCCCACCCCGCCCCTTCCCGAACTGGGGCTCCGCCCCAGACCCCGCTCCTCAAACGCCGGAGGGGCTGAAAGTTGCCCAGGGGGTAACCATTCAGCCCGTCCGGCGTTTGAGGGCACGCCGTAGGGCGTCCGGGGGTCTGGGGGCTTGCCCCCGGTTCGGGAAGGGGCGGGTCGGGGAAAAGCTCCGCAGGGCCCCCGCCCCCTACGCGCTCGCCGCGTACGCCTGGGTCACCGGCTCCTTCTGGAGGGTCACCAGGGCGAAGCCGGGGGCGACCTGTTCCGTGGCGACCGGTGCGTAGCCGTGGCTGCGGTACAGCCGCAGGTTGCCCTCGCTGCGGTGACCGGTGAAGAGCTGGAAGCGCTTGGCCGCCGGCTCCCCGGCGAAGTACTCCTCGATCGCGTCGAGCAGCCGCCCGCCGAGCCCGTGCCGCCGCATCCGGGGATGGACGATGAGCTTGGCGATCCGAGCCGTACCCGCCTCGTCGACCGCCGCACGCACCGACGCGACCACCTCGTCGCCGAGCCGCGCCACCAGCGCGTGGCTGCGCCCGAGTTCGGCCCGCAGGTCGTCGAGGGTCTGCGTGAGCGGCTCGATGCGGTAGTCGCCGTACAGCTCGGCCTCGCTCTGGTAGCACAGGTACTGCAACTTGAGGATCTGCTCGGCATCCTGCGCCGTTGCCGCTGAGATGGTCACGCTCATGCCCATGTGTGCATGCCTCCCGCTCGCCTGATACGCCGGTTGCTTATCGCTCCATTCCCCTTTGCCCAGGAGCTGCAACCTCCGCCGGCAGCATTCTGCGCAGGCATCCCAGGCAACGGGAACGCATGGGCCCCAAACTGCCTTGTGACATTCCCAACTCCCCTGCGATTTCCCGGTACGTGGGGTCCGTCGGCGACAGCATCGCGTCCAGCAGCCGCCGGCACCGGCCGGGCAGCCTGCCCACCGCCGCCCGCAGCACGCGGCGCCGCTCGGCACTCAGGGCGGCGCGTTCCGGGCAGGCGGTGTCCGTCGTCGCGGCCGGCGGGGAGGGGTACGGCAGTTCGCGCCGCGTCGCGCGCCGGGCCAGGCTCGCCTCGGTCCGTACGGCGTGCAGCAGCCAGCCCGCCGGGTCGGGCGGCGGGCCCGACCCGTCGAGGAGTTCGAGGAGCCGCAGCCATACGGCCTGTTCCAGGTCGCCGGGCTCGACTCCCCCGCCCGCGGCCTCCGCCACGGCTTCGGCGGCGAGCAGGGGGCGCAGCGAACTGAACAGGGCGGACGGCGACGCGGCCGTGGGCGGGGCGGCAGGCACGGGGAGGGTCATGCCAGGCGGGACGTGGCGCCGGCGGCCGGCGGTTGCCGCGCGGCGTCACAGTCACCCGTCCGTGGTCACCGGCCGCACCACCGGGCCGTCAGCGGTGGCGTGCGAAGTCCGCCGCCGCCAGCAGTGCCGTGTCCGGGTTGTCGGAGAAGATCCCGTCGATGCCCTGCTCGAAGTACAGCTTGAAGGCCCCGAAAGCGTCTCCGTACGCCGCCGGGTCGGTGCCACGCCTGAAGTCCGCGGGCAGGAAGGTGTTCTCGTTGCGCATCGTGTAGGGGTGGAGGACCAGGCCCTGCGCGTGCGCGTCCCGTACCAGCGTCGTCGGTTTGCCCAGCTTGCCCGCCGCATCCTTGGGGATGATCAGGTTCAGGGTGGGGCCGATGCCCTGGGCGAAACCGGCGATCCACTTCAGGCCCTCGGGCTTGACCAGGTCGGCGACGGTACGCCGGTCACCCGCCTGGACGAAGTCCCAGGGCCGGGTGTCCGCGGCGTCCAGCAGGACGACACGCGGCGCGGCGACCAGTTCGGCCATCCGCCGCATGCTGCTGGGCTCGAAGGACTGGAGGAAGTTCGGCGCGTTCTTCTTGTGGCGGCCGTACTTGCGCAGCAGCTCGGCGAGGGGCTCTTCGAGGCCGAGCCCGAGGCCGCGGAAGTACGTGGGGTGCTTGGTCTCGACGTGGAGCCAGATCCGCCGGCCGCGCGCCCTTCCCTCCTGCTCGGCCCAGCGCAGTACCTCTTCGAAGGTGGGTATCGTCCACCGGCCGTCGTACAGCGTGTTCTCCTGCCGGGTGCCCGGTATCCGCTCCTTGGCGCGCAGCGTCTTGAGCTCGGCGAGCGTGAAGTCCTCGGTGAACCAGCCGGTCAGGGAGACGCCGTCGACGGACTTGGTCGTCTTGCGGGAGGCGAACTCGGGGTGCGCCGCGACGTCCGTGGTGCCGGTGATGTCGTTCTCGTGACGGCAGACGAGGTGCCCGTCCTTGGTCGGCACGAGGTCCTGCTCGATGACGTGCGCGCCCATGTCCAGGGCGAGCTGGTACGAGGCGATGGTGTGCTCGGGGCGGTAGCCGCTGGCTCCCCGGTGCGCGACGACGGTCGGTATGGGCAGGTCACGGTACGAGCCGTGGCCCTTGCCCGCGGCGGCGCCCGCGGTGCCCGGCAGCCCGAGGGTGACCCCGCCCGCGCCGAGCACGGCCGCGCCGAGAACCATGCGCCGCCCGGGGTTTGCCTGTCCGCCCTGTGTCATGAACGCTCCTCTGTGATGTTTCAATTTCCCGCGAAAGACCCGCGAAAGCGAAGGCCCGATCGTAGGTGCCTACGCCTTACGCGGACGAGACTCTGGGCGGAACGCAGTGGAAACACACGTCAACACTGCGTATCGAAGTGATGAACCCGGTGTGCGGTCGGCCGGACACCGCGAGTATCGTCCTCACCTGCACAGACTCATCCAGACCCGGCCGCCCCGCCCCACTCGGCCACGACACCGGAGGAACCGTTGTCCCGTCTCGCGCTCATCAAGGCAGTGCTCGGACCGATCCTGCGCCTGATGTTCCGCCCACAGGTGGAGGGCGCCCAGAACATTCCCGGGACCGGTCCGGTCATCCTGGCGGGCAACCATCTGACGTTCATCGACTCGATGATCATGCCGATCTGCTGCGACCGGCAGGTCTACTACATCGGCAAGGACGAGTACGTCACCGGCAAGGGGCTCAAGGGCCGGCTGATGGCCTGGTTCTTCACCAGCTGCGGCATGATCCCGGTGGACCGGGACGGCGGGCGCGGCGGTGTCGCGGCGCTGATGACCGGCCGCCGGGTGCTCGAAGAGGGCAAGATCTTCTCGATCTACCCGGAGGGCACCCGCTCCCCCGACGGCCGCCTCTACCGCGGCCGTACGGGCATCGCCCGCCTCACGCTGATGACCGGCGCCCCGGTGGTGCCGTTCGCGATGATCGGTACGGACAAGCTCCAGCCGGGCGGCGCCGGCCTGCCGCGTCCGGGCAAGGTGACGGTGCGCTTCGGTGAGCCGATGGAGTTCTCCCGCTACGAGGGCATGGACCGCGACCGGTACGTGCTGCGCGCGGTGACGGACTCCGTGATGGCGGAGGTCATGCGGCTGTCCGGCCAGGAGTATGTGGACATGTACGCAACCAAGGCGAAGGCTGCCTAGGCGACCCGGGCGCAGGCGTAACGCGGAGGGGCCGTGCCACCGATGGGTGGCACGGCCCCTCCGCCGTACGCCCTCCCGCCGTACGCCGTCCCTCAGGGCTCGTCCGCGACGATGCCCACCGCCAGCTTCTGGCCCCGCAGCATGAACCACGCGGCGGCCGCCGTCGCGAACAGCACCACCGAGCCCACCCACGCCGCCGCCTGGAAGCCGTCGGTGAACGCGTCCTGCGCCATGGAGATCAGCGCGGCGGCCTGATCGGGCGGGAGCGCCGCCGCCGACTCCACAGCCCCGCCGAGCGAGTCGTGCGCCGCGTCCGCCACATCGCCGGGAATGCCCGCCGGCGCCGTGAAGCCGCGGTAGATGCCGGTCACGATCGAGCCGAGCAGTGCGATGCCGAGCGCCGCGCCCAGTTCGTACGCCGTCTCGGAGACGGCCGACGCGGCTCCCGCCTGCTCCTTGGGGACGCTGGAGAGGATGACGTCCGCCGTCACGGTGAAGGCCAGCCCCGCTCCGATGCCACCGACGATCATGGCGGAGACCAGAATGACCACGCCGGTGTCCGCCGTGACCACGGTGCAGCTCGCCAGCCCGATCCCGAGCGCCACCAGGCCACCGGAGACCGCGCTGCGGACCGAGACCCTGCGCGCCACGTAACCGGCCGCCAGGCCCGCGACGACCGCGCCGGCCGCGGCGGGCAGCTCGATGAGACCCGACTCCAGAGGCGAGCGCTCCTGGACGAGTTGCAGGAACTGCGAGAGGAAGAAGACCAGGCCGGACAGGCCCAGGATGGTCAGCAGGTCGGCGAGCACCGCGCCGGAGAACCCGCGGTGGTGGAACAGGCGCATGTCGAGCAGCGGCGACGGAAGCGTGAGCTGACGCCGTACGAACCAGAAGAGCGCCGCCACACCGACCACCGCCGTGAGCCCGATGTCCCAGCGGAAGCCGTGCGCCGCCGCCTCCTTGACGGCGTACACGACACAGACCATGCCGACGAGCGAGAGGCCGACGCTGAGCAGGTCCCACGGGCCGGGGGCCGGGTTCTTGGACTCGGGCAGCAGCTTGATGCCGACGAGGACCAGAATCACCATCACGGGCACGTTGATGAGGAAGACCGAGCCCCACCAGAAGTTCTCCAGGAGGAAGCCGCCGACGACCGGGCCGACGGCCGCGCCCGCCGAGGCCGCGGCGCCCCAGACACCGATGGCGAAGCTGCGTTCCTCGGGGTCGTGGAAGATGTTGCGGATCAGCGCGAGCGTGGACGGCATCAGCGTCGCACCGGCCACACCGAGCAGGGCGCGGGCGAGGATCATCATTTCGGGGCTGGTGGCGTACGCGTTGAGCACGGAGACCGCTCCGAACGCGACGGCGCCGGTCAGCAGCAGCTTCTTGCGGCCGATCCGGTCGCCGAGGCTGCCCATCGATACGAGAAGTCCGGCGATGACGAACGAGTAGACGTCGCCGATCCACAGCAACTGGGTGCCGGAGGGCTGGAGGTCCTCGCTGAGGAAGGGTGTCGCGAGGCCGAGTACGGTCGCGTCGACGGCGACCAGGAGCACGGCGAGGACGAGAACGCCGAGGGCCAGCCAGCGGCCGGGGTGGTGGATGGCCTCCCGCGCCATCGGGTGCCGGCCGCTACTGGTCATTGCTCCACGTTCCGACGTGCTCCGCCGAGCAGCAACTCGACGATCATGTACTGGAAGTCCTTGGCCGCCACCCGGCCGTCCTGGACGGCCCACGCTCCGGTGCCGATGAGCCCGTACAGGGCCTCGGTCAGCCAGGCCGGGGTGAGGTCGATCCTGAACTCGCCCTGCTGCTGTCCGCGCCGGAAATGCGCGGAGACGCGCGCGTCCAGACGGCCCCATCCCTCGTTGACGTGGGCGCCCTCGAAGAGCTGGTTCTCGGTGACGAGGAAGGCGAGCAGACCGGCGGCGGGCTCGATCTCCGCGATCAGGCGGCGCAGTCCTTCCTCGGCGGTCCCCTCGTCGAGCCGGGCGGCGTCGAGCGCCGCCTCGAACTCGCGGATTCCGAGTTCTTCGAGCGCCTTGACGAGGGCGTCACGCCCCGCGAAGTGGCGATGCAGGGTGGCCCGGCCGATGCCGGCCGATTTGGCGACCTCGTCCATGGTCGCGGTCGCCTTGCGGGAGAGGAGGGCGGCCGCGGTGCGGAGCACCTGCTCGCGATCGACAGTCATGAGACAACCATAACCCGGATGAGACATGAATGTCTCGAAATCCGGATCGGCTCCTCAGCTCAGCTCAGCTCCAGGGCAGTTCCGAGCGATGCTTCCAGTACGCCGCCGACTCCTCCGGCAGCTCCGCGAGGCGAGCCAGCTGCCCCTCGTCGAGGTCCACCACCGCGGCGTGCAGGTTCGCCGACAGCTGGAGCACGGTCGCGGCGCCCGACAGGACGACGCCCGCCCACGGCAGCCGCAGGATCGCCGCCAGAGCGACCGCGTCGCAGGTGAACCCCGTCTCCTCGGCGACGGCTCGCAGCGCGGGCGGGGCCGCGGAACCGGCGAGCCGGCCGTTCGCCAGGGCTTCCTTCACGATCACGGTGAGGCCCGCGTCGCGCGCCTCGGCCAGCGCTTGCGCCGCCGAGGTCTCCAGCAGGTTGTACGTCGCCTGGACCGTACGGAACAGCGGCTCGCCGTCCACCGTCACGGCGAGCGCCGCCCGGATGGCATCGGCCTGGGCGGGGCCGCTCGTGGAGATGCCGACGCTGACGCCACCGGCGGCGAACTCCGCCAGGAGGGCGTGCAGCGCGGGGTCGGTGAGCGCCGGGCTGTCCGGGGTGACGGAGTGGATCTGGTACAGGTCGAGACGCTCGCCCAGCAGGGCGTCGGTCTCCGCGCGCTGCCGCTCGAAGGCCTCCACGCTGTGGTCCTTGACCTCGTGGACCTCGGCGTCGGTACGCCAGTCGGCCGTGTACGTGTAGCCCCACTTGCTGCCGATCACCACGTCCTGGATCCCGGGCCTGGCGCGCAGCCACTGCGCGAGGAACTCCTCGGCGCGGCCGTAGGACCGCGCGACGTCGAAATACCGGACGCCCTGCGCGTAGGCGGCGTCCAGCAGTTCGTGGGCGCGCTCGCGCAGGGCGTCGGGGCTGCGGCCGCCGGGCAGATCACGGTCCCGGCCGGGCGTGATGTACGCCGGACGGCCGAGGGCCGCGAGGCCGAGTCCGAAGTGGGCGGTGGCAGTGGTCACCGCCGCCAGCCGGGCAAAGGGCATCGTGGCCTCCCCGCGGGTTCGGTCGAGTACGGTCCCTCACTACCGTACTCAACCGCACCGCGCGGTTCAGTTCTTGGCGGTGGCCCAGGCGTGCTGGATCGCCAAGTCGGCCTTGACCTCGTCGAGCTGGACCGCGACCGCGGAGGGCGCGGTGCCGCCGCGCCCGTTGCGGGATGCCAGGGCGCCGGCGACGTTCAGGACCGTACGCACCTCGGGGGTGAGGTGCGGGGAGATCTTGGCGAACTGCTCGTCGGTGAGCTGGTCGAGCTCGATGCCCTGCTGCTCGCACTCCTTGACGCACTCACCGGCGACCTCGTGGGCGACGCGGAACGGCACGCCCTGCCGGACCAGCCACTCGGCGATGTCGGTGGCGAGCGAGAAGCCGGCCGGCGCCAGTTCCTCCATGCGCTCGCGGTTGACGGTGAGCGTGGCCATCATGCCGGTGAAGGCGGGCAGCAGGACTTCGAGCGTGTCGCAGGAGTCGAAGACCGGCTCCTTGTCCTCCTGAAGGTCGCGGTTGTACGCGAGGGGCAGCGCCTTCAGGGTCGCCATCAGGCCGGTGAGGTTGCCGATGAGGCGGCCGGACTTGCCGCGGGCGAGTTCGGCGATGTCCGGGTTCTTCTTCTGCGGCATGATCGACGAGCCGGTGGAGAAGGCGTCGTGGAGGGTGACGAAGGAGAACTCCTTCGTGTTCCAGATGATGATCTCTTCCGCGATCCGGGACAGGTTGACGCCGATCATCGCGGTGATGAAGGCGAACTCGGCGACGAAGTCGCGCGACGCCGTGCCGTCGATGGAGTTGCCCGAGGAGCCGTGCTCGAAGCCGAGGTCGGCCGCCACCGCCTCCGGGTCCAGGCCGAGGGACGAACCCGCCAGGGCCCCGGAACCGTACGGCGAGACGGCCGTCCGCTCGTCCCACTGCCGCAGCCGCTCGGCGTCCCGCGAGAGGGACTGGGTGTGGGCCAGGACGTGGTGGGCGAAGAGGACCGGCTGGGCGTGCTGGAGGTGCGTACGGCCGGGCATGGCCACGTCCGCGTGGGCCTCCGCGAGGCCGACGAGCGCGTCCTGGAGCTCGGCGAGCAGGCCGCCGATGATGCGGGCGTGGTCGCGCAGGTACATCCGGAAGAGCGTGGCGACCTGGTCGTTGCGGGAGCGGCCCGCGCGCAGCTTGCCACCGAGGTCGGCGCCGAGGCGTTCCAGGAGGCCGCGCTCCAGGGCGGTGTGGACGTCCTCGTCGGCGATGGTGCCGACGAACGAGCCGTCCGCGACATCGGCCGCCAGCTGGTCGAGACCGGCGTGCATGCGTGCCAGCTCGTCCTCGGTGAGCAGCCCCGCCTTGTGGAGCACGCGCGCGTGGGCACGCGAACCGGCGATGTCGTACGGCGCGAGGCGCCAGTCGAAGTGGACGGACGCGGAGAGCTTGGCCAGGGCCTCGGCCGGTCCGTCGGCGAAACGGCCGCCCCAGAGCCGGACGTCACCGTTGTTGCTGCTCACAGCTACTGCTCCTCAAGGGTGGGGATGTGCGACCGCCTCCGCGCCACGGGGGACGAGGAGGCGGCTGTCGAACGAGTTCTGCTTACGCGAGGTCACGCTTGGCCGCGATCTTCGACGACAGGCCGAAGATCTCGATGAAGCCCTGCGCCTTGGACTGGTCGAACGTGTCGCCCGAGTCGTACGTCGCCAGGTTGAAGTCGTACAGCGACTCGTCGGACTTCCGGCCGGTGACGACGGCTCGGCCGCCGTGCAGGGTCATCCGGATGTCGCCGGTGACGTGCTGGTTGGCCTCGTTGATGAAACCGTCCAGGGCGCGCTTGAGCGGGGAGAACCACAGGCCGTCGTAGACCATCTCGCCCCAGCGCTGCTCGACCTGCCGCTTGTAGCGGGCCAGTTCGCGCTCGACGGTGACGTTCTCCAGCTCCTGGTGGGCGGTGATCAGTGCGATCGCGCCCGGGGCCTCGTACACCTCACGGGACTTGATGCCCACGAGCCGGTCCTCGACCATGTCGATCCGGCCGATGCCCTGGGCGCCCGCTCGCTCGTTGAGCTGCTGGATCGCCTGGAGGACGGTGACGGGCTTGCCGTCGATGGCGACCGGGACGCCCTCCTTGAAGGAGATGACGACCTCGTCGGCCTCGCGCGGGAGCGCCGGGTTCGAGGTGTACTCGTAGATGTCCTCGATCGGGGCGTTCCAGATGTCCTCCAGGAAGCCCGTCTCGACGGCGCGCCCGAAGACGTTCTGGTCGATGGAGTACGGGGACTTCTTGGTGGTCGCGATCGGGAGGTTCTTCTCCTCGCAGAAGGCGATCGCCTTGTCGCGGGTCATCGCGTAGTCGCGGACCGGGGCGATGCACTTCAGGTCGGGGCCGAGCGCGGAGATGCCGGCCTCGAAGCGGACCTGGTCGTTGCCCTTGCCGGTGCAGCCGTGGGCGACGATCGAGGCGCCGTGCTTGTTCGCGGCGGCGACCAGGTGCTTGACGATGGTCGGCCGCGAGAGGGCGGAGACCAGCGGGTAGCGGTCCATGTAGAGGGCGTTGGCCTTGATCGCCGGGAGGCAGTACTCCTCGGCGAACTCGTCCTTGGCGTCCGCGACCTCGGCCTCGACGGCACCGCAGGCGAGCGCGCGCTTGCGGATGACGTCCAGGTCCTCGCCGCCCTGGCCGACGTCCACGGCAACGGCGATGACCTCGGCGCCCGTCTCCTCGGCGATCCAGCCGATGGCGACGGAGGTGTCCAGGCCGCCCGAGTAGGCGAGTACGACGCGCTCGGTCACGGGTTTCTCCTTACGATGCATGCGGTAGTAGGCATAACTATGCAGCACTCCGTATGTTTCGTCAACCTGCTCCCCGAGGTGCCGGGGCGGGCGGGCGTAAAAGCACAAATGCGAATCAAGACCTAGCCTGGAATGGCGTACGGCGAGCATGCCCCCAGGGCATGGCGCCGGCGTCGGATGGCTGATGACGCGCCCCGCGTTTGAGTGCGCGCAGGGGCGAATGTCCAGCCAAGACCCCTCAGGTTCAGGTTCCTGCTGCCTTCGCGCACGGCTGCGCCCGCGTGGGTCGGCACATCGAGAGGAACGCGAAAGGAGGTGTACCGAAATGCGCACCTACGAGCGTCCGACCCTGACTCCGATGGGTTCGTTCGGGAAGGTGACCGGCGGACGAGCCGTCAAGAGGACACGTGCTCCTGACATTCTCCACCGCCACCGCCTGATCGGCTGAGGTCACCTGAGAGAAATTGGAACCTGGTGGCGGTGCTGGATGCCGCCGCCAGGCTCGTCCAGTGAAAGCGGGGCCCCATGGCCGGATTGACCCGACTGGCAGCGGTTCCCTCATGGTTCGTCGTTCTTCCCGACTGCGTAGCGGCGGAACCCATTGAGCGAGCCTCGCGGTGCGGCCGGAGGAGAAGGACACCCCCTGGGAGTATAAGCCGCTGATCCGGGCGGCGATGCGCGGCATCGTCCCTCCGGCGAGCCTGACGCGGCAGACCAAATCGGGGGGAATCTGCGACCTGAACGTCGCGCTGCGCACGAACCGGGCGGACCTGCTCGCCCTGTGGGACGACTCCCGGCTGGGCCGGCTGGGACTGATCGACGCGGCGGAACTGCGCAGGCGCTGCACCCGGCCCCTCGACCCGAACCATCCCCACGATCTGCACGGCGGGCTCTACCAGAGCGTGGCCTGCGAAGTCTGGCTGCGCACCTGGGAAGCGGCCGCCGCCCACCTGACCGCGGGAGCGACGCCATGACACTCAAGCTGGAGCTGAACCCCACCGGCGCCCAGGTCTTGTGGATCCTGCTGCGCGGTGGCTCCTCGGAGCAGGCGGTGCGGGACCTGACCGATAGCTGCGACGTCGATGCCGAGAGCGCGCGCGACGACGTACGGGGCCTGGTCGAGGCACTCGACTCGTCCGGCCTGGTGGAGCGGTAGGAGAAGGAGAGCCCCGGTGACCTTTCCGCAAACCCTCTCTCACGAACCGCGCGGTGTGCCCCTGGGGCGCCGGGCCGAAGTGCGGCTGGTCGTCGGCCTTGCCCGGCTGCTGGCGCGTCACCCTCCGCGACGCATCCGGGCGGTGCTCCGCCGCGTCAGCCGTGGTGCCCGTCCGGCGCGTTACGACGAGGCCCTGGCCGCCCGCGAGACCGTGGTGGCCGTCAGCCTCGCCTGCGCCGCGCCGGAGGGCTGTCTGCCCCGGTCACTGGCCACCGCCATGCTGTGCCGCCTGCACGGACGGTGGCCGGTCTGGTGCGTGGGGGCGCGGCGGGTGGCACCGTTCGCGGCGCACGCCTGGGTGGAGGCCGCAGGTGTTCCCGTCGGCGAGGACGCCCCGGCCGACTACTTCCGGGCCTTCTTCACGGTGCCATGAGCGGCACGGGTGGCGACGGCGTGCCCGGCGGCGGACACCTCACCGCACCGCGGGAGGTCCTGCGCGTACTGCGCGGGCACCGGCGGTGGATCGCGGGCGCGGTGACGCTGACGCTGATCGCTTCGGCACTGGGTCTGGCCCAGCCCCTGGTGGTCAGGCGAGTGATCGACTCGTCCGGAGCGGGGACGTCCGTCGCCGGGTCCGTCGGCCTGCTGGTCGCGCTGTTCGTCACCCAGGCGCTGGTCGAGGCGGTGGCCGGTTACGTCCTGGCGCGCACCGGCGAAGGGGTCGTACTGGGCGTACGCCTCAACCTCATCGACCATCTGCTGCGGCTGCCCATGAGGACGTACGACCGGCATCGGATCGGCGACCTGATCTCGCGGGCCGGCACCGACAGCACAGCCCTGCGCCTGCTCATCGCCCAGGGCTTCACCGACGCGGTCACCGGCAGCATCGGCCTGGCCGGTGTGGTCGCCCTGATGATCTGGCTCGACTGGGCCCTCTTCCTCGTCGTCATCGCCATGATCGTCTTCGGCGGGCTGGTCGTCGCCTCGGTGCTGCGCGGGATCGCCCGCGCCTCGCTCCACGCCCAGCAGGCCACCGGATCGATGACCGCGGAACTGGAGCGGGCCCTGGGGGCCATCCGCACCGTACGGGCCAGTCGCGCCGAACGGCGGGAGGCGGACCGTATCGGAGCGCAGGCCCGGTCGGCCTTCTCCGCGGGCGTACGGGTGGGGAAGCTGGACGCGGTGATCACACCGGCGATCGAACTGACGGTCCACGGCTCGTTCCTCGTGGTCCTGCTCATCGGCGGCGTACGGGTCGCGGACCAGGGCGGCTCGGTCGCCGACCTGGCCGCCTTCCTGCTCTGCATGCTCTATCTGGTGGGGCCGGTCGGCGCGGTCTTCCAGGCGGTGAGCACCATGCAGCAGGGCGCGGGAGCGCTGCGGCGGATCGCCGAGATCCTCGACCTGCCGCAGGAGCCGGACAGCGGGCGCCGGTACGACGTCACCTCCCCGGGAACCGAGGTGACCCGCCCACCGGTACTGGAGTTCAGGGATGTCTGGTTCGGCTACGACCCGCGGCGTCCCGTGCTGCGCGGGGTGTCGTTCGAGGTGCCACCACGCGGTCATGTCGCCCTGATCGGCAGCTCCGGCGTCGGCAAATCGACGGTCTTCGCGCTGGCGGAGCGCTTCTACGACCCCGATGACGGCCTTGTCCTGTTCGAGGGCCGCGACGTACGGACCCTCGGCCGCGCCCAGCACCGCGCCCGGATCGGGCTCGTCGAGCAGCACGCCCCGGTCATGTACGGCACGCTGCGGGAGAACCTGCTGTACGCCGCCCCCGAGGCCGGGGCCGACGAACTGGACCGGGTGGTGGAACTGGCCCAGCTGACGGAGCTGGCGTCCCGGCTGCCGCGCGGCCTCGACACCGACGCCGGGGGAGCACGGTATGGCGCTCTCCGGCGGCGAACGCATGCGCATCGCCATCGCCAGGTCCCTGCTCACCCGGCCCAGCCTGCTGCTCGGGTGAGATTGTCGCCACGGGCAGCCACGAGGAACTGCTGGACACCAGTGACCACTACCGGTCTCTGTGCCGTGCCCAGCAGGTGGAGGGGACCGAGGGAGCCGGCCGGCGCCCGTGAACCGTGCCCGGCGCCGCGGGCCCCTCCCCCCGAATGCACCTCGCCGAGGGGCGGCCGCTCGTCCGTACGCCGAAGGTGGAAACGCGGGCAGCGGGCCACCGGAAAGCCGTAAGGAGCAGTGGACAGCCATGACGCGACCGAAGATCCTCGTGGTCGGCGCGGGTTTCGCCGGCGTCGAGTGCCTCCAGCGGCTGGAACGGAAACTGGCTCCCCGCGAGGCCGAGCTGGTGCTCGTGTCACCGTCCGACTACCAGCTCTACCTGCCGCTGCTGCCGCATGTGGCGGCCGGAGTTCTCACCCCGCAGTCCGTCGCGGTGTCGCTGCGCCGCCGGCTGCGCCGCACCCGGATCTGCCCCGGCGGCGCCATCGGCATCGACGGCAGGGCCAAGGTGTGCGTCATCAGGAAGATCACGGGAGAGGTGATCGCCGAACCGTACGACCAGCTCGTCCTCGTGGCCGGGAGCACCACCCGCACCTTCGACATCCCCGGCCTGCGGGAGCACGGACGCGGCATGAAGTCCCTGGCCGAGGCGGCGCATCTGCGCGACCACGTCATCGCCCAGCTCGACATCGCCGCCGCCACGACGGACCGGGCCGAACGGGAGGCGCGGCTGCGGTTCGTGGTCGTCGGCGGAGGCTACGCCGGCACCGAGACCGCCGCCTGCCTGCAGCGCCTCACCTCCGCGGCGGTCGAGCGCTACCCGAATCTGGACCGGGCGCAGATCAAGTGGCATCTGGTGGACGTGGCCCCGCGGCTGCTGCCCGAACTCGGCGAGAAGCTGGGCGAGAAGGCCATGGCAATGCTGCGCTACCGGGGCATCGAGTTTTCCCTGGGCACCTCGGTCGCCTCCGTCGACGCGACGTCCGTCAAGCTCACCGACGGTCGTACGCTGCCGTCGCACACCCTGATCTGGACCGCCGGAGTCGCCGCGAGCCCCCTGGTGGCCACACTGGGAGCGGAGACAGTACGCGGCCGTCTCGTCGCCACGCCCCAGTTGACCGTCCCCGGCTTCGACGGCCTGTTCGCGGCGGGCGACGCGGCCGCTGTGCCCGACGTCGCGAAGGGCGGCGACGCGATGTGCCCGCCGACCGCGCAGCACGCCCAGCGTCAGGGCAAGGCCCTCGCCGACAACATCGTCGCCCGGCTGCGTGGCATGCCGCTGAAGCCGTACGTGCACAAGGACCTCGGCCTGGTCGTGGACCTCGGCGGCCGGGACGCGGTCTCCAAGCCCCTGGGCGTGGAGCTGCACGGCCTCCCCGCCCAGGCGGTGGCCCGCGGCTACCACCTGCTGGCGCTGCCCACCATGACCGCCAGGGCCCGGGTCATGACCAACTGGACGCTCAACGCCGTCGCGGGCGACGACTTCGTCCGTACGGACTTCCAGGCCCGGCGGGCGGGCACCCTCCAGGACTTCGAGAACACTTCCGTGTACCTCACCCCGGAGCAGGTCCGCGAACACAGCAGGCCGCTGGCGGCCAAGTCCTAGGTGTATGGCCTTAGGGCGTTTCGCGAGGTGAACTCTCCGCTAAGGGCGGTCAGTCGGCGTGCATAATCCGTGGCATGGGAAAGCTTTACGAACGAATAGACGGCAGGATCCGCAAGTTCATCGAGGATCAGCCGGTCTTCTTCACGGCCACGGCTCCGCTGGCCGCCGACGGACACGTCAACGTGTCCCCCAAGGGAAGGGCCGGGACGCTCGTCGTACTGGACGAGATGACCCTGGCGTACCTGGACTTCGGCGGCAGCACCGCGGAAACCGTCGCGCACGTACGGGAGAACGGGCGCGTCACCCTGATGTGGTGCGCCTTCACCGGACCGCCCAAGGTGCTGCGGGTGCACGGGCAGGGCGAGGCCGTGTTCCGGGACGACCCGCGGTGGGCCGGGCTCATCACGCGGTTCGAGGACGTCGACGGGCCGAGCGCCCGCGCCATCGTCGTGGTCCACGCGCGGCGCATCAGCGACAGCTGCGGTTTCGCCGTCCCCTTCATGGAGTACCGGGAGGAACGGACGCAGCACGCCGAGTACTTCGCCCGCAAGACGGACGACGAGTTCGCGGCGTACTGCGCGAAGAAGGAGTACATCGGCGTGAGCCTGGACGGCCTGCCCGCGCTGCCGCTGCCGCTGCCCGCGCGGGCGGACTGAGCCGAGTACCCGGCCCGGCTAGCGGTCGTTCTGGGCCAGCCGCAGCAGGTGGTCGGCCAGGGCCTGGCCGCCCGCCGGGTCGCGGCTGATCAGGAGCAGCGTGTCGTCGCCCGCGATCGTGCCCAGGATGGCGTTCAGCTCCGCCTGGTCGATGGCCGAGGCCAGGAACTGGGCGGCCCCCGGCGGCGTACGGAGAACGACGAGGTTGGCCGAGGCCTCGGCGGAGATGAGCAGTTCGCCGGAGAGGCGCCGCATGCGCTCCTCCTTGGCGGACTCGCCGAGCGGCGCGTGCGGCGTGCGGAAGCCGCCCTCGCTCGGTACGGCGTAGATCAGCTCGCCGCCCGTGTTGCGGATCTTCACGGCGCCCAGTTCGTCGAGGTCGCGGGAGAGCGTCGCCTGGGTGACGCTCAGCCCGTCGTCGGCGAGGAGCTTGGCCAGCTGGCTCTGCGAGCGCACCGGCTGCCGGTTCAGGATGTCCACGATCCGGCGGTGCCTGGCGGTGCGGGTCTGCGGTACGGCAGGCCCGCCGTGCTCGTGGTCCTGCGCCTGCGCCTCGGTCATCGGTGTCATTCTCCGGATCGTCGGTCCCCGTGTGCGGTGTCGAGAACGCCGGGCAGGGCCCGGAGGAACGTCTCCACCTCTTCGTCCCCGATGACGAACGCCGGCATGAGCCGTACGACATCGGGGGCGGGCGCGTTCACCAGGAGACCGGCGTCCTGAGCCGCCTGCTGCACCTGGGGAGCAAGAGACTCGGTGAGCACGATACCCAGGAGAAGACCCGCACCACGGACGTGGGAGACCAGCGGGTGCCCGAGTGACTCGATTCCGTCGCGCAGCTTCTCTCCCATCCGCTTGACGTGGTCGAGGAGTCCGTCGGCCGCGATGGTGTCCAGTACGGCCAGTCCGGCGGCGCACGCGACGGGGTTCCCGCCGAACGTCGTGCCGTGCTGGCCGGGCTTGAGGAGGTCCGCGGCAGGGCCGAAGGCGAGCGTCGCGCCGATCGGCAGGCCGCCGCCGAGGCCCTTGGCGAGGGTGACGATGTCGGGCTCGACGGCGTCGTGACCCTGGTACTCGAACCAGTGGCCGGTCCGTCCGATACCCGTCTGCACCTCGTCGAGGACGAGCAGGGTGCCGGTGGCGCGGGTGATCTCGCGGGCGGCCCGCAGGTAGTCCTCGGGCGGGACGACGACGCCGAGCTCGCCCTGGATCGGCTCGATGATCAGCAGTGCGGTGTCGGTGGTGACGGCGGCGCGCAGGGAGTCGACGTCACCGAACGGTACGTGCGTGACGTCGCCGGGGAGCGGCAGGAAGGGGGCCCGCTTGCCGGTCTGGCCGGTGAGGGCGAGGGCGCCCATGGTCCGGCCGTGGAACCCGCCTTCGGTGGCGACCATGTGCGTACGGCCGGTGAGGCGCCCGATCTTGAAGGCGGCTTCGTTCGCCTCGGCGCCCGAGTTGGAGAAGAAGACGCGGCCGGGGCGGCCGGAGATCTGGATCAGCCGCTCGGCGAGGGCCACGGGCGGCTCGGCGACGTACAGGTTGGAGACATGGCCGAGGGAGGCGACCTGGCGGGACACGGCCTCGACGATCGCGGGGTGGGCGTGGCCCAGCGCGTTCACGGCGATGCCTCCGACGAAGTCGGCGTATTCCTTGCCGTCGGCGTCCCAGACCTTCGCCCCCTGGCCGCGTACGAGCGACAGCTTGGGCGTGCCGTAGTTGTCCGTCATGACGCCCTGCCAGCGCTGCGTCAGCTCCTGGTTCGCGGTCACTTCGTCGTTCCCCCTTCGTGCTGGTCGGGCACGACCATCGTGCCGATGCCCTCGTCGGTGAAGATCTCCAGCAGGATCGAGTGCTGCACACGGCCGTCGATCACGCGGGCGGTGTTGACCCCGTTGCGTACGGCGTGCAGGCAGCCCTCCATCTTGGGGACCATGCCGCTGGAGAGCTCGGGCAGCAGCCTCTCCAGCTCCTTGGCGGTGAGCCGGCTGATCACTTCGTCGCTGTGGGGCCAGTCCTCGTAAAGACCCTCGACGTCGGTGAGCACCATCAGCGTCTCCGCTCCGAGCGCGGCGGCCAGCGCGGCCGCGGCGGTGTCGGCGTTGACGTTGAACACGTGGTGGTCGTCGGCGCTGCGGGCGATGGACGAGACGACCGGGATACGTCCGTCGTCGAGCAGGGCCTGGATGGCGCCGGTGTCGATGGCGGTGATCTCGCCGACCCGCCCGATGTCGACGGACTCGCCGTCGATCTGCGGGTAGTGCTGGGTGGCGGTGATGGTGTGCGCGTCCTCACCGGTCATGCCGACGGCGAGCGGCCCGTGCTGGTTGAGCAGCCCGACGAGCTCACGCTGCACCTGGCCCGCCAGCACCATGCGTACGACGTCCATGGCCTCGGGCGTGGTGACCCGCAGCCCCGCCTTGAACTCGCTCACCAGGCCGTGCCGGTCGAGCTGCGCGCTGATCTGCGGGCCGCCGCCGTGCACGACGACCGGCTTGAGACCGGCGTGCCGCAGGAAGACGACGTCCTGGGCGAAAGCGGCTTTGAGATCCTCGTCGATCATGGCGTTGCCGCCGAACTTGATGACGACGGTCCGGCCGTGGTGGCGGGTGAGCCAGGGCAGCGCCTCGACGAGGATCTGCGCCTTGGGCAGTGCGGTGTGCTTTCGAGTGCTCATGAGCTGTACGCGCTGTTCTCGTGGACGTAGTCGGCGGTGAGGTCGTTGGCCCAGATGACCGCGGACTCGGTGCCGGCCGCGAGGTCGGCGGTGATCCTGACCTCCCGGTAGCGCATGTCGACCAGGTCGCGGTCATCGCCGACGCTGCCGTTCTTGCAGACCCAGACGCCGTTGATGGCGACGTTGAGCTTGTCGGGGTCGAAGGCGGCCTTGGTGGTGCCGATCGCGGACAGCACCCGGCCCCAGTTGGGGTCCTCGCCGTGGATGGCGCACTTGAGGAGGTTGTTACGGGCGATGGAGCGGCCCACCTCGACGGCGTCGTCCTCGGTCGCCGCGTTGACGACCTCGATGCGGATGTCCTTGCTGGCCCCCTCAGCGTCACCGATGAGCTGGCGGGCGAGGTCGTCGCAGACGGTGCGTACGGCCGCGGCGAACTCGTCGTATCCGGGGGTCACTTCGGACGCGCCGGAGGCCAGCAGCAGCACGGTGTCGTTCGTCGACATGCAGCCGTCGGAGTCGACGCGGTCGAAGGTGACGCGGGTGGCGTCGCGCAGCGCCTTGTCGAGTACGTCCGCTTCGACGTCGGCGTCGGTGGTCAGCACGACGAGCATGGTGGCGAGGCCGGGTGCGAGCATGCCCGCGCCCTTGGCCATGCCGCCGACGGTCCAGCCCTCGCCGCCCGCGACGGCCGTCTTGTGGACGGTGTCGGTGGTCTTGATGGCTATGGCGGCCTTCTCGCCGCCGTGCGCGGAGAGCTCGGTGGCGGCCTTCTCGATGCCGGGGAGGAGCTTGTCCATGGGGAGGGTGATGCCGATGAGGCCGGTGGAGGCGACGGCGATCTCACCGGCGCTGTGGCCGCCCGGCAGACCCCCCTTGTCCAAAACCTGTGCGGCCTTCTCGGCGGTGGCGTGGGCGTCCTGGAAGCCCTTGGGCCCCGTACAGGCGTTGGCGCCACCGGAGTTGAGGACGACTGCGGAGATCCGGCCGCCCTTGACGACCTGCTCGGACCACAGGACCGGCGCAGCCTTCACACGGTTGGTGGTGAAGACGCCCGCGGCGGCGAGGCGGGGCCCGTTGTTGACCACGAGGGCCAGGTCGAGGCCGCCGCTGTCCTTGATCCCCGCGGCGATGCCCGCCGCGGTGAATCCCTTCGGTGCCGTGACGCTCACGGTGCCACTCCTGTCGTGGAAAGACCGGTGTCCTCGGGGAGTCCGAGGGCGATGTTCATGCTCTGCACCGCGCCGCCGGCGGTGCCCTTGGTGAGGTTGTCGATGGCGCTGATCGCGATGACGCGGCCCGCGGCCTCGTCGTACGCGACCTGGATCTGGACGGCGTTGGAGCCGTACACGGAGGCGGTCGCGGGCCACTGCCCCTCGGGCAGGAGGTGCACGAACGGCTCGTCGGCGTACGCCTTCTCGTAGGCCTCCCGTACGCCCGCCGCCGTCACGCCCGGCTTCGCCTTGGCGCTGCACGTGGCGAGGATGCCGCGGGACATGGGGGCCAGCGTCGGCGTGAAGGAGACGGTGACCCGCTCCCCCGCGGCGGCGCTGAGGTTCTGGATCATCTCGGGGGTGTGGCGGTGGCCGCCGCCGACGCCGTACGGCGACATGGAGCCCATCACCTCGCTGCCGAGCAGATGCGGCTTGAGCGCCTTGCCCGCGCCGGAGGTGCCGGTGGCGGCGACGATCACGGCATCGGGCTCCGCGAGCTGCGCGGCGTACGCCGGGAAGAGCGCGAGCGAGACGGCGGTGGGGTAGCAGCCGGGGACGGCGACCCGCTTGGAGCCTTCGAGCGCGGCGCGGGCGCCGGGGAGCTCGGGGAGGCCGTACGGCCAGGTCCCGGCGTGCGGCGAACCGTAGAACTGATCCCAGTCGGCGGCGTTCTGGAGCCGGAAGTCGGCGCCCATGTCGATGACGAGCACCTCGTCGCCGATTTGCTCGGCGACGGCGGCGGACTGGCCGTGCGGAAGCGCGAGAAAGACGACACCGTGCCCGGCGAGTACCTCGGCGGTGGTCGGCTCCAGCACCCGACCGGCCAGCGGGAGCAGATGCGGCTGGAGGGAACCCAGGTGTTGCCCCGCGTTCGAGTGGCCGGTCAGGGCGCCGATCTCGACGCCGGGGTGGGCGAGGAGCAGCCGGAGCAGTTCACCGCCCGCGTATCCACTCGCCCCTGCCACTGCTGCACGTACCGCCATCGAATCCTCCTCGTCGATGGCATGACTATACGCAACACCGCAGTTTTATGCAACGAGTGGAGTAGGGCCGGCCATCCAGAACGCGCGCCTGTGCCGAAACCGTGGAAACGTCGACCCGAGTGCATGACCGAACCCTGTCGGTACGGCCGGCCCACCGAGCCGCTGGACATTTGGAGAGCGCGTTGTTGGTGCCCACCGCCACGGCCTTCGCGGCCAGGTCGCTCGCCACCGCCATCCTCGCCGTCGGCCTGCCGGCCCGGCGGGACCGCGTCCGGCGGCGACCGGACCGTACCGGCCACTGAAGTGGCGCGGCCCGCCCCTGCCTGCGAGACGGTGCTGGCCACGGTGGTGGTGGAGTCGGTGAAGCGCACGTCCTCGGAGGCGATGAGCCACAACACCGCGGCGACGCGTCGCGTACTGGAAGCCCTTGAGGCCGACGGCGTCGCCCCGCGCGACGCGGGCACTCTGCGTCTCACCCTGACGCCCGTTCTTGAGCCGGACGGCTCAGGCGGCTCCGTAGTGACCGGATACCGAGTGCGCCGGACCCTCGCCGTCACCATCCGCGCCGGCGACCGGGCGACCGCCATCCTCGACAAGGCGGTGGCCGCGGCGGACGGCGCGGCCCGCGTCACGTCGGTGTCCTGCGCGCCCTCTGACCCGGCAGGCAGTGGCGGCCGAACGGGTGGGCGATAGCCTGAGCCGCATGGAGCAGCTCGACGGAGTGGAGATCGTCGCCTTCACGGACGCCGAGGCGTTCGAGAGCTGGCTGGCCGAGCACCACACCCGCCACGAAGGCGTGTGGATCAAGGTGGCCAAGAAGAAGTCCGGCATTCCGACGGTCACCGACGACGAGCTGGTCGACATCGGGCTCTGCTACGGCTGGATCTCCGGGCAACGGCGGTCTTACAACGAGCAGGCTGCGGGGCGGATGCGCGAACCCGGGCTGGCCGAGGTGCGCAGGGCGCAGGAGGACGGGCGCTGGGCGGGGGCGTACGAGTCGCAGAAGACAGCGACGGTGCCCCCGGACCTCGCGGCGGCCCTCGATGCGAACCCCGAGGCGAAGACGGCGTTCGAGGCGTTGGACAGAACCGGGCGTTACCTGGTGATCCTGCCGTTGCTCCAGGCGCTCACGCCGGAAAACAGGCGGGTCCGGCTCGAAAAGGCCCTGCGCATGCTGGTGAATACATCCGCGTGAGACGTCCGCGTGAGTACGTCCGCGTGAGTACGTCTACGGATGCGTCACGCCGCCGAGATCGACAGGCTGGCCCCATGAACGAACACGAGCGCACCCCCCGAGGCCCCGTGCGGCCCGTCCGCGACCGCCGGACCGCGGAAAGGGTGATGAAGGCGATTCTCATAGTGGCGGCCGTTGTGGCCGCCAGCGTGGTGCCGTACATATGTCTCCTCATCGGCGTCTACGCCCTCGCGAATTGACCTGGCCCCCCAATTTCCTGCCCGCGTACAGGACGGGCCGGGTGGCACCGGGACCGCGAGCGGCCCGCGAGCACCGGCCAGAATCTGTCCTACATGCGGCCTAACCTCGGCGTACCAGCCCCGCAACCAAGGAGCAGCGGATGAGCTACGTCGACAGCAACCAGCCGGACTCCACGCCCACTTGGATCGACCTCGACGTCCCGGACCTCGACCGTGCGAAGGAGTTCTACGGCGCGCTGTTCGGCTGGAACTTCGAGACCGACGCCGCCGGGACCCGGACCGGCGGCCACACCACGTGCCTGCTGCGCGGCCGGGCCGTGGCCGGCTTCAGGCCCGCCCCCGCCACCGCCACCGCCACCGACCCCGCCCCCGCCCCCGGCTTCTGGCGCATGTACTTCGCCACGCGGGACTGCGACGCCACGGCCAAGCGCGTCGTCGACGCGGGCGGCGCCGTGGCGCAGGGGCCGCTGGAGTTCGGTGACCGGGCGCGGATCGCCCTGGTGTCCGACTCCGTGGGCGCCGGGTTCGGCCTCTGGCAGGGCCGCACCCGTCCGGGCTGCCGGATCGTGAACGAGCCCGGCTCGCTCGTACGCAACGATCTGAGTACGCCCCGGCCGGGACCCGCGCGGGACTTCTACACGGCGCTCTTCGGTTTCACCCTCGACGGCAACGAAGACCTCCCCGGCTTCGACTTCACCTTCCTGCGCCGGCCGGACGGCCACGAAGTCGGCGGGATCTTCGGCGACCCCTCCGCCACCGTCTCCGCATGGCAGACCACCTTCGAGGTCGCGGACACCGACGCACTGGCCGGGCGTGCCGTCGCGGCGGGCGGCACCGCCGGTGAGCCCACGGACTCCCCGTACGGACGGTACGCAGAGATCACCGATCCCTTCGGCACCGCCTTCAGCGTGATCGCCAGGCCCCCGGCCGGGCCGGAGCGACCGGAGTGAGGGGAGCGGGCGCTCGGCTAGCCTGAGGGCACAATGAACCATTTGACGACGTCACTGGGCGAGTACGACCTCGTTCGCTTCCCCGAGGACCCCCGCGACAGGCTCCGCGCCTGGGACGCGGCCGACGAGTACCTGCTGCGGCATCTCGAAGGAACCGGCGACACTCCTCCGGCGGACCTGTCCGGCACCGTCGTCGTGGTCGGCGACCGCTGGGGCGCCCTGGTCACCGCGCTCGCCGGCTGCCGTCCCACGCAGATCACCGACTCGTTCCTCGCCCAGCAGGCGACCCGGGTGAACCTGGAACGCAACGGGGCCGACCCGTCGGCGGTACGGCTCCTGTCCACCCAGGAAGCCCCGCCGGAGCGGATCGACGTACTCCTGATCCGCGTGCCCAAGAGCCTCGCGCTCCTTGAGGACCAGCTCCACCGGCTCGCTCCGCACGTCCACGCGGGCACCGTCGTCGTCGGCACGGGGATGTCCAAGGAGATCCACACCTCGACGCTCAGGCTGTTCGAGCGGATCCTCGGTACGACGCGGACGTCGCTGGCGGTGAAGAAGGCACGGCTCATCTTCTCTACGCCGGACCCGGGCCTCGCCGGTGGCAGCAACCCGTGGCCGCGCAGTTACGCACTGCCGTCCGACGTCGGTGCGGTGTCCGGCATCACCGTGACCAACCACGCCGGCATCTTCTGCGCCGAGCGCCTCGACATCGGCACGCGCTTCTTTCTGCGCCACCTCCCGCGGCGCCGCGGCCCCGAGCGCGTCGTGGACCTCGGGTGCGGCAACGGTGTGGTGGGTACGGCGGTCGCCCTGGCCAACCCCGAGGCCGAGATCGTGTTCACCGACGAGTCGTTCCAGGCGGTGGCGTCGGCGGAGGCCACCTTCCGGGCGAACGCCGGGCCGGAGCGGAAGGCCGAGTTCCGCGTGGGCGACGGTCTGTCGGGGGTGCCGGAGGGGACGGTGGACCTCGTACTGAACAACCCGCCGTTCCACAGCCACCAGGCGACGACGGACGCGACGGCCCGGCGCATGTTCACCGGGGCGCGCGACGCGCTGCGGCCCGGCGGGGAGTTGTGGGTCATCGGCAACCGGCACCTCGGCTACCACGTGATGCTGCGCCGGATCTTCGGCAACAGCGAACTGGTCGCGAGCGATCCGAAGTTCGTGGTCCTGCGGTCGGTGAAGAGGTAGCGACGCGGGGCGGCGGTGCCCGCGTGGGCGATCGGAGCCCCTGCGGGGCTTTCCCCACCCCGCCCGCAGGGGCTACTGCGTGCCCAGCAGGCCCTCGCACGCGCCGCGTAGGCGTCGTACTCCCTCCGTGATTTCCGCCGGGCCCGCCACCCCCGCGAAGCTCAGCCGGATGTGCCCCGCGGACGGCTCCGCGCTGAAGTACGGGCGGCCGGGTGCGATCGCGACGCCCGCCCGCAGCGCCGCCGAGGCCACGGCGTTCTCGTACGCGCCGTCGGGCAGGCGCAGCCACAGGTGGTAGCCGCCCGCCGGGATGTGCGGGAGGGCGAGCTCGGGGAGGCCCAGGCGCAGGGCGGCGGCCAGGGTGTCCCGGCGGCCCCGCAACTCCCCCGCGACCGTGCGCAGATGGCGCGGCCAGGCCGGGGAGCCCACCAACTCCACCGCGGCCTCCTGGAGCGGCCGGGGCACGAAGAAGCTCTCGACCACCTGGATGGCGCGCAGCCGCTCCAGCACCGGGCCGCGCGCCGCCAGGGCGCACACCCGGAAGCTGGGCGAGGTCGCCTTGGTGAGCGAGGAGACGTGTACGACGACGCCGTCGTGGTCGTCGGTGGCGAGCGGCCGGGGCAGCGGCCCGGCGTCGTCGTGGACGAGGCGCCGCACGAAGTCGTCCTCGATGACGAAGGCCCCGGCCTCGCGGGCGATGCGCAGCACCTCGGGGCGTCGCTCGGCGGAGAGCACCGCGCCGGTCGGATTCTGGAAGAGCGGCTGGCAGACGAAGACGCGGCCGCCGGTGGCCTTGAAGGCCGCGGCGAGGAGTTCGGGGCGTACACCGTCGGAGTCCACCGGCACCGGCACCGGGCGCAGTCCCGCCGCCCGCGCGATCGCCAGCATGCCAGGGTACGTCGGCGACTCGACCAGCACCGGTGCGCCGGGCGGCGCGAGGGCGCGCAGGGCGGTCGTCAGCGCGTTCTGGCCACCGGCGGCGATGAGCACTTCAGCGGCCGTGATGGCGCCGCCGATCCCCCGGGCGAACCATTCGCGCAGCTCGGGGATGCCGTCGGTGGGCGGCCGGCCCCAGGCGCCGGGGCGGCGGCCGGCCCTGGCGAGGGCGGCTGCCATGGCCCGCTCGGGCTGGAGGGAGGCGTGGAGGTAGCCGCTGTTGAACTCGATGACGCCGGGCGGCGGGGCGGCGAGCGTGACCAGGACGCCGGACGCGTCGACCGAGCGCGGTACGAGTTCGGTGGCGCCGTCGGCGCTCAGCGCGACCTCCTGCCATGAGGTGTCACCGGCCGCCGCCGTGTCCGTACGGGGCTGCGTACGGAAGGCTCCCGCGCCGGGCCGGGTGACGACCAGGCCCTCGGCGGCGAGCTGGGCGAGGGCGCGGGCGACCGTCACCGGGCTCACGCGGTAGCGCTCGATCAGCGCCCGGCTCGACGGGAGCTTTCCACCAGGAGAGTAGTGGTTGAGCTCGCGCTTAAGAGATTCAGCCAGCTCCGCGACACTGCTACGCTCATGCATGACAGCACACAATAGCGCTACTCGCACCAGGACAGTAGCGGTGAGCAGCACCTCCGGCGGCCCGGCGACCAGGACGGCCCGCAGCGGAACCCTCCTCGCCGCGCTGGGAGTCACCGCCTTCTCGCTCACCTTCCCGGCCACCGCCTGGGGCCTCGAAGGCTTCGGCCCCTGGTCGCTGGTGGCCGTACGCAGCGCCCTCGCCGCACTCGTCGCCGGCGCCGCCCTGCTCGTCCTGCGGATACCGGTACCGGCCCGCCGCCACTGGGCGGGACTCGCCGTGGTCGGCGGCGGGGTGGTCCTCGGCTTTCCGATGCTGACCACGCTCGCCCTCCAGACCTCCACCACCTCGCACGCCGCTGTCGTGGTCGGCCTGCTGCCGCTGACCACCGCCGCCCTCTCGGCGCTGCGCACCGGAGCACGCCCGTCCCGCGCGTTCTGGCTGGCGGCCCTCGCCGGCGCCGCCGTGGTGATCGCGTTCACGGTGCAGCAGAGCGGCGGCGCGCTGTCCACCGGCGATCTGTACCTCTTCGGCGCGCTGCTGGTCTGCGCGGCGGGCTACACCGAGGGCGGCAGGCTGGCGCGCGAGATGCCGGGCTGGCAGGTCATCGGCTGGGCGCTGGTGCTGTGCCTCCCGCTCGCCGTCCCGGCAGCGGCTGTGGCGCTCAGCTTCGAGCCGGTGCACTTCACGGCGCACAGCGTCACCGGGCTCCTGTGGGTCGCGATCGGCTCGCAGTTCCTCGGCCTGGTCGTCTGGTACCGCGGCATGGCCGAGATCGGGGTGTCCAAGGCCAGCCAGATCCAGCTCGCCCAGCCCCTGCTGACCCTGTTCTGGTCCGTCGCCCTGCTCGGGGAGCACCTCTCCCCCGCGGCCCCGCTCGCGGCCGTCGGCGTACTCGTCTGCATCGCGGTCACCCAGCGCGCGCGGACCTGAACGGCGCAGCAGCGAGGCGCCAACTCGGGCCCGCGGTCTTAGACTGGCCATACGTAGAGTCGGCCACAGAAGGGCACTCCCGATGCAAGCGAGCGTGGGCGACCAGCTGCTGGTGCACGGCAGGACCGTGGGCCACGAGGACAAGGTCGCGAAGATCGTCGAGGTGCTGGGTTCCGAGGGCACCCCGCCGTACCGTGTGCGCTTCGACGACGGACACGAGGCGCTGGTCTCGCCGGGCCCCGACTCCGTCGTACGGCACACGGAGCACGGCGGAACACCGCAATAGCCGCAGGCCGGTCAGTGAGGCGGCCGCACCCGGGCCGGGTAGTGGTCCGCCACCACCCGGTCCATCGCCCCGATGCGGTCGGCCGCGACCTCCTTCGCCGAGAAGAAGACATGGCCCCGCACTTCCGGGTGGTCCGCGGCGAAGGTCAGATGGCGGGAGAGTTCGGCCGGGTCCTGCCAGGCCGCGGGCTGGGCCGGGTCTCCGGCCTTGTAGAGCGCCTCACCGGCGTAGAGATCGACGCCGGTGCCGCGCACGGTCTTCGACCACCACGGCACCAGCTCCGCGTAGTCGGCGGCCTCGAAGCCGATGTTCCAGTAGATCTGCGGCACGATGTAGTCGATCCACCCCTCCTTCACCCACTTGCGGGTGTCGGCGTGCAGATCGTCGTACGTCTGCACCCCGGCCCGGGTCTGTGAGCCCAGCGGGTCGGTCGAGGCGTTGCGCCACACCCCGAAGGGGCTGATCCCGAAGCGGACCTTCTTGCCCTTCTTCTTGACCGCTTTGATCCGGTCGGCCGTCTCACTCACCAGCCGGTCGGTGTTGTCGCGCCGCCAGGCCGCCTTGTCCGGGAACCCCGTGCCGTAGCGGGCGTACGCCTCGTCGTCGTCGAAGACCTGTCCCGCCACCGGATACGGGTAGAAGTAGTCGTCCCAGTGCACGGCGTCGATGTCGTAGCGCTGCACGGCGTCCAGCATGGCGTCCTGCACGAAGCGCCTGACCTCCGGAAGTCCGGGGTTGTAGTACAGCTTGCCGCCGTACGGCAGCACCCACTCCGGATGCACGCGCGCCGGATGTGATGCCACCAGCCGCGACGGGTCGGTGTGATTCGCGACTCGGTACGGGTTGAACCAGGCGTGCAGTTCGAGATCCCGCCGGTGCGCCTCCTCCACCGCAGTCCCCAGCGGGTCCCATCCCGGGTCCCGGCCCTGTACGCCGGTGAGGTACTGGGACCACGGCTCGTACGGCGAGGGCCACATCGCGTCGGCGGTCGGCCGCACCTGGAACATCACCGCGTTCAGCCTGCGCCGTACCGCCGTGTCCAGATGGGCCAGCAGCTCGGCCTTCTGCTGGTCGGCGGTCAGGCCGGCCTTGGAGGGCCAGTCACGGTTGGCGACGCTCGCCAGCCACATCCCCCGCATCTCGCGCTTCCGGGCCCTGCGCCGCCTCGTGGGGACGGCCGCCGCGTCCCCGCTGACCGTCAGCACGGACAGCGCTCCGGCCGCAGCCGCCAACAACCCTCTTCGACCGATCTGACCCATATGTCGCCCCTTACTGGGTGTATACGTCCCGTCGTATCCGCAGAGCATGCCCGCCCCGCCCCCTCACGCACACGTAGGTCCGGAGTAACGTCGGGGCCGAGGCGGGCACCGGTCACGAGCCGGGGGCCTGCCGAACTGTTGATCAGCGAAAGGCACGATGTGACGGACTCCATGGCGGATGTGCAGCGCGTCGGAGTAGTGGGCTGCGGCCAGATGGGCGCGGGCATTGCCGAGGTGTGTGCCCGCAGCGGCCTCGAGGTGAAGGTCGCCGAGACCACGGGCGAGGCCCTGGAGATCGGCCGCACCCGGCTCTACAACTCCCTCTCGAAGGCCGCCGAGCGCGGCAAGATCACCGAGGAGGAGCGCGACGAGACGCTCGCCCGCCTCAGCTTCACGACCGACCTCGGCGAGTTCGCGGACCGCGACCTCGTCATCGAGGCCGTCGTCGAGAACGAATCGATCAAGACGGAGATCTTCCAGGTCCTCGACCAGGTCGTGACCCGCCCGGACGCGATTCTCGCCTCCAACACCTCCTCGATCCCCCTGGTGAGGCTGGCCGTCGCGACCTCCCGCCCGGACCAGGTCATCGGCATCCACTTCTTCAACCCGGCCCCGGTGCAGAAGCTCGTCGAGCTGATCCCGGCGCTGACCACTTCCGAGGAGACCATCAAGCGCGCCGAGGGCGTGGTGCAGAACGTGCTCGGCAAGCACGCGATCCGCGCCCAGGACCGCTCGGGCTTCGTCGTCAACGCGCTCCTCATCCCGTACCTCCTCTCGGCGATCCGGATGTTCGAGTCCGGCATCGCGAGCCGCGAGGACATCGACAACGGCATGGAGCTGGGCTGCGCCCACCCGATGGGCCCGCTCAAGCTCGCGGACCTCATCGGCCTGGACACGGTCGCCTCGGTCGCCGACTCGATGTACGCCGAGTTCAAGGAGCCGCTGTACGCCGCTCCCCCGCTGCTCCAGCGGATGGTGGACGCGGGCAGGCTGGGACGCAAGACGGGATCCGGTTTCTACCCGTACTCCTGAGTCCTTCCGAGCCGCGATTCGCACGGAGTGTGCGGGGCGTACACGCATATGCCCCGCACACACGCTCCCGCCATGGCCACAGGGCGAGTTGGCTCTGTGGCACATGCACGAGGCCGTCGGACGGCCCTGTTGAAAAAGGAGCGGACCGTGAGTATCGACACCGATCAGACCGTGGTCGTCGAGGAGTACGCCGAGTTACGTCGCTGCCTCGACGTGGGGCTCACCAGGATCGACGGACATCTGGCGCTGCTGGCCCACCGGGACGACCAGGCCGACAGCGATCTGGCCGGCCTGGCCGCGCGGGTGACGGCCCTGGAGCACAACCGCTGGCCGCTGCCGGCCATCTCGGCACTCACCGCGGCCGGAGCGCTCGCGGTGACCGTCTGGCAGGCCGTCGGCCGCTAACCGAGCCGCAGGTGGTGGAGCATCAGCAGCCCGGCCGCCATGTTGGCGGCCGGGACTTCACCGCGGGCCACCATGTCGGGTACCAGTTTGAGCGGGACCCACTCGCGCCGTGAGGACTCGAAGTCGTCCTCGGGATGGCCGGTGTACGTCGCCTCCTCCGCCCAGTAGAGGTGGTGCCGGGCGTCGGTGAGTCCGTTGGACGGCTCGACGGTGAGGAGGTGGCGCAGCGGCCCGGGCCGCCAGCCGGTCTCCTCCTCCATCTCGCGGGCCGCGGCCGTCTCGACGTCCTCGCCGTCCTCGACCACACCCGCGGCGAGCTCCCAGCCCCAGCTGTTGGTGATGAAGCGGTGCCTCCAGAGCATCAGCACCTCGTTGGCCTCGTTGACCACCGTCGCCACGGCCACCGGGCGCAGCCGTATGACGAAGTGGTCGAGGTGCCGGCCGTCGGGGAGTTCGACGTCCGCGAGGTTGATCCGGAACCAACGGTTCTTGTACACAGTCTGTTCGCTTAAGTTCGTCCACTGCACTGTTTTGCCACCTTCCGACAAGTAGATGGCAACATCGCAGCAGGAGGACGGTCAGAGCGGAACGCGCAAAGCCCCGTCGATCAGTTCGGCCGCCTCTTCGGCGCCGGCGCACCCGCTTCCCACCAGGTGCTCGCGGACCGCCCGCAGGCGGTCGCGCATCCGCTGCGACTCCATCCCCTGGGCGCGCTGCGCCATCTCCGTGGCGATCTCCACCGCCCGGTCGGCCTTGCCCTGCCGCAGCTCGATGTGGGTGAGCATGGCGAGCCGGTGCACGCGGCCCCTGTCGTGCGCGGGTGAGCCGACCGCCGCGTCCGCGTGCTCACGCGCGGCGGGCAGATCCCCGAGGCTCAGAAGAGCCTCGGCCACTTGTACGTTCACCAGTCCCGGCTGTACGTACCCCGTCTCGTCCGGCTCGCTGCCCGGTCTGATGGAATCCGCCTCGGATTCAGCACGCCGGATGCAGGACAACGCTCCCTTGCTGTCGCCGAGATGGGCGTACGCCTTCGCCTGCATCGCGTGCAGATCGGCGGCCAGCGCCGGGGTGATCTGCGAACCCGCCGTGCGCAGGGCCGCCTCCGCGAAGGCCACCGCCTGCCGGTATTCGGCCATGAACAGTGACTGGTTGACCAGCAGCGCGATGATGTACGCGCCGAGCCCACGGTCCCCGCTGGCCTTCGCGAGCCGCAGGGCCTGGTGGAAGTACCGCTGGGCGAGCCCCTGGGCGTCCGAGTCGTACGCGCAGATGCCCGCCACCGCCACCAGGCCGCCCGTGGCACGGTGCAGGTGGCGGCCCATGGCGTTGGAGTAACTGCCGCGCAGCAGAGGGGCGGTCTCGGCGTTGAGGAAGCCGACGACCCGCGCCCGGGTAGCGACGCCGCCCGCCTTCCGGTACATCAGCTCGTAGTGCGCCCTGGCGGCGCGCAGCATCTGTATGTCGGCGACGCTGACGCGCGTCTGTCCCTTGCGCGAGACGTCCGCGTCCTCCGGCGGGTTCTCCCACTCCCACACGGGCATCACCGCCGGCGTCCCGGTCACCGCCGGGGCGCCGAGGATGTGCGGCCGCTGCTGCTCGTCGGAGCGCCACAACGCGGTGGCCCGTTCCACGAAGCCCGTCAGCGGGGAGCCGTGCGGCATGGCCGCCTCGCCCGGCTGGCCGAACCCGATGTCGTCCAGCGTTATGGGCCGGTGCAGCCGGGCCGCGAGCACTTCGCAGATCAGGTCGGGCACCTGGCCGCGCGGCCGCTGGCCCTTCAGCCACCGTGCGACGGCGGTGTGTTCGTACCTCAGCGCCAGACCTCTCGCGCTGCCCGCCTGGTTCACACGGGCGGCGAGGCCGGCGTGGGAGATGCCCGCCTCGTCGAGCAGGGCGTCGAGCAGGGTATTCGGCTGCATGGCCTCTCCGGTGGCTCGGTGGAATCAGCGTAGTGGAGGTTGTTTCACACGGGGTGTGAACCGAGTGCCCGCGTTCGTGCCCCGCGTGCTCTCCCGCACCACACCCCGGGTCCGATTGACTTCACTTCGCCTCTCAAAGAGGTGGCCGGGCCGCCGGCTCCCCCTCGTACAGTGCGGCGGCCCGTTCCCGCACCGTCCGCCCTGCCGGTCTGCCCGACACTCCGCGGCAGGGCGGACGGAGCCCGTCCAGCGGTTCCGGAGCGACGGCCGGTCACCGATTGGAGGATTCCGCGCACGAGCGGCGCAGCCCCTGATCCCCGGGCTGCGCCGGCACGCACCTGCGGTCGTTGCGCAGGACGAGCAGGGCGACGTCGTCGGTGAGCCGCCCGCCCGTGTGCCGCAGCAGCTCCGTGTGAACGCGCTGCACCACCACGGCCGGTGAGACCGGCGAGCCCAGCGCCGCGGCCTCGGTGAGGGCACGTCGCAGGCAGAAGAACTCCCCGGCGGCGTTCCTGGCGTCCTCCGCCCCGTCGGTGTGCAGGACGAGGGTCTCGCCGGGAAGCAGGCGCATACACCGGCGGGCGGACAGGCCGTCGGGCAGCGGGAACAGGCCGAGCGGCGGCAGCACGTCCCCGCCCGCGATCGGCTCGGCGGCCCCGCGCAGCCGGTAGGGCCACGGGTGGCCGCAGTTGAGCGCCTGTACCTCCCCGTCCTCATGGATCTCCAGCAGCAGTACGGTGACGAACTCCTCGGCCAGTGGGTTGTCGGGGTCCGCACCGCTCACCGACGGGTGCTCGGACCGCGACCTCTCCCGCAGATGCCGTTGCAGCGCCCGCTCCAGCTTCCGCATGACACCCGCGAGTTCGGCCTCGTCGTGCGCCGCCTCCCGGAAGCTGCCGAGCAGGGCTGCCACCGCTCCGATGGCGGCGAGCCCGTGCCCCCGTACGTCGCCGATGACGACCCGCACCCCGTGCACGGTGGCCACCGCCTCGTACAGATCGCCGCCGACCGTCGCCCCGCGGCTCACGGACAGCTGTCCCGCGGCGAGGGCGAGCCCGTCGAGCCGGGCCGGCAGCGGCCGCAGCAGCACCTGCTGGGCGGCGCGCGCGATCTCGCGGGTACGGCGCAACTCCCGCACGGGGCCCAGCCGTACGCTTGTCAGCAGATACGCGACCAGCGCGAGGAAGGCCGCGCACGTCACGAAGCGGGGCGCCATCCCGTCGTGGGAGTCGAACGGGCAGGCCAGCTCCCAGACCGTCGCGGCGACGAGCCAGACGGCGGGGAGCCCGAAGACAAGGGCACGCCGCACATGAGGAACGCACGCGCGCCGCACGCCCCGCCAGGTTGTTGTACGGATCATCCCGACGGCCCCCTAGGCCCTGGCCCTGTACGACGCTGCCTGTACGACGCTGCCTGTACGACGCTGGCCCTCGTCGGCCGGAATGATTGTGTCGACGGTACGTACCTGTTTGCCTACCTCATCCCCACTTCTCACCCGAATGAGTGAGGGGCGCACCCGTGACTCCGGACACGCCCCTCAGCACTACCGCTTCACTGCTGCTTCAACAGTGCTACGCCCCGCGCAGCACCGCGCCCGTGCGCTCGCCGGCGAGCGCGACGGCGGCGTCGCGGGCGGCCGAGGCCTCCTCGACGGTCAGCGTGCGGTCGGCGGCGCGGAAGCGCAGCGCGTACGCGAGCGACTTCTTGCCCTCGCCGAGCTGCTCACCCGTGAACACGTCGAACAGCCGGAGCGATTCGAGGAGTTCACCGGCGCCTTCGCGCAGCGCCGCCTCGACGTCCACCGAAGCGACATCGGCGGAGACGACGAGCGCGACGTCCTGGGTCGCCACCGGGAAGGTGGAGATCCGCGGCGCCTGGAGGGCTCCCGTACCGGCCTGCTCCAGCAGGTCGGTCTCGATCTCCATGGCGCAGGTGCGCTCCGGCAGGTGGAGCGCCTTGATGACGCGCGGGTGCAGCTCACCGGCGTGCCCGACGAGGGTCTCCTCGCCGTTCACCGTGACGTACAGCGCGGCGCAGCGGCCCGGGTGCCACGGCGCGTGCTGGTCGCCCCGGACGATCAGCTCGGCACCGGCCTCGCGGGCGAGCGTACGAGCGGCCTCGACGGCGTCCGCCCAGTTGCCCGGGCGGCCCTTGCCCCACCAGCCGGCCTGCTCGCGGGCGCCCGCGAGGACGACGGCGGCGCGGTGCGGCTGACGCGGCAGCGTGGAGTTGAGAGCGGCGATCTCCTCGTCGGTCGGCCGGCGGTCGACGGGCAGCCGCGCGGCCTTGTGCTCGTCACCCGTCGGCCTGAAGACGAGGCCGGTCTCGAAGAGCGCCAGGTCGTGCGAGCCACGGCCGTCGTTGCGGCGCAGCGCGCCGAGGAGGCCGGGCAGCAGCGTGGTGCGCAGCGCCGGCTCCTCGTCGGAGAGCGGGTTGACCAGCTTGACCGTACGGCGGCGGGCGTCGTCGGCGTCCAGGCCGAGCTGGTCGAGCACGGCGTCGCCGATGAACGGGTAGTTCAGCGCCTCGACGTAACCGGCGCCCGCCAGCGCCCGGCCGATGCGGCGGTGCAGCCGCTGCCGATCGGTGAGCCCGCGGCCCGAGGGCGGCGTCGGCAGGGTCGACGGGAGGTTCTCGTACCCCTCCAGCCGGATGACCTCTTCGGCCAGGTCGTTCGGGAAGGCCAGGTCGGGGCGCCAGGACGGCACGGTCACGACCAGCTCGTCCTGCCCGTACACGTCGCAGCCGACCTCCTGGAGGCGGCGTACGACGGTCTCCCGGCCGTACTCGACACCCGCGACGCGGTCGGGGTGGTCGGCGGGCATGGAGATCGTGCGGGGCGCGGAGGGCGCGATGACCTCCGTGACACCCGCCTCGGCGGTGCCGCCCGCGAGCAGCACCAGCAGGTCGACGGTCCGCTGGGCCGCCGCGGAGGTGGCCTGCGGGTCGGTGCCGCGCTCGAAGCGCTTGGACGCCTCGGACGCGAGCTTGTGGCGGCGCGCCGTACGGGCGATGGACAGCGCGTCGAAGTGCGCCGCCTCGATGACGACCTCGGTGGTGCCGCTGACGGCCCCGGTCTCCGGGTCGGTCACGGAGTCCGCGATCTCGGTGTTGGCGCCGCCCATGACACCCGCGAGGCCGATCGGGCCGCGGTTGTCGGTGATCACCAGGTCCTGGGCGTCGAGGACACGCTTGGTGCCGTCGAGCGTCGTGAACTTCTCACCCGGCTCGGCGCGGCGCACACCGATCGGCCCGTCGATGCGGGACCGGTCGTACGCGTGCAGCGGCTGCCCGAGCTCCAGCATCACGTAGTTGGTGACGTCGACGGCGAGGGAGACGGGCCGCATCCCGGCCTTCTGCAGCCGGCGCCGCAGCCAGATCGGGGAGCGCGCCTCGGGCTCCAGGCCGACGACCGTACGGGCGGTGAAGCGGTCGCAGCCCTGCGGGTCGGCGATCTTCACGAGGTAGCCGTACGAGTTGGGCGCGGGTACGTCCAGCAGCGCCGGGTCGCGCAGCGGCAGCCCGTACGCGATGGCGACCTCGCGGGCCACGCCGCGCATCGACAGGCAGTAGCCGCGGTCGGGCGTGACGGCGATGTCGAGGACCTCGTCGACGAGTTCGAGCAGCTCGATGGCGTCGGTGCCGACCTCGTACTCGGGCGGCAGCACGATGATGCCGTTGCTGCCGTCGTCGCCCATGCCCAGCTCGTCGCCGGAGCAGATCATGCCGTGCGAGGTCTTGCCGTACGTCTGGCGCGCGGCGATCGCGAAGTCGCCGGGCAGGACCGCGCCGGGCAGGACCACGACGACCTTGTCGCCGACGGCGAAGTTACAGGCGCCGCAGACGATCTCCTGCGGCTCGCCGGTGCCGTTGGCCATGCCGACGTCGACGGTGCAGAAGCGGATGGGCTTCTTGAACTCCGTCAGCTCCTCGATGGTGAGGACCTTGCCGACGACCAGGGGCCCCTTGAGGCCGGCGCCGAGCTGCTCGACCGTCTCGACCTCCAGGCCGGCGGACACGAGCTTGGCCTGCACGTCACGGCCGGTCTCGGTGGCGGGGAGATCGACGTACTCCCGCAGCCAGGAAAGCGGGACCCGCATCAGATCTCCATCCCGAAGGGCCGAGTGAACCGGACGTCACCCTCGACCATGTCTCGCATGTCTTCTACGTTGTGGCGGAACATGAGCATCCGCTCGATGCCGAACCCGAAGGCGAACCCGCTGTACTTCGCGGGGTCGACGCCGCAGGCGGTGAGCACCTTGGGGTTGACCATGCCGCAGCCGCCGAGCTCGATCCAGCCCTCGCTGCCGCAGGTGCGGCAGGGACGGTCCGGGTTGCCGACGGACTCGCCGCGGCAGACGTAGCAGACCATGTCCATCTCGGCGGACGGCTCGGTGAACGGGAAGTAGTTCGGGCGCAGCCGGGTCTTCATGCCCTCGCCGAAGAGCGCCTGGACCATGTGGTCCAGGGTGCCCTTGAGATCGGCCATGGTGAGGCCCTCGTCGACGGCGAGCAGCTCGATCTGGTGGAAGACCGGGGTGTGCGTGGCGTCGAGCTCATCCGTGCGGTATACGCGGCCGGGGCACACGACGTACACGGGCGGCTCACGGTCGAGCAGCGCGCGGGCCTGGACCGGGGAGGTGTGCGTGCGCAGCACGACACCGGAGTCATCCGT
Organism: Streptomyces sp. ISL-99; assembly: GCF_018614005.1. Classification (NCBI taxonomy): domain Bacteria; kingdom Bacillati; phylum Actinomycetota; class Actinomycetes; order Kitasatosporales; family Streptomycetaceae; genus Streptomyces; species Streptomyces sp. ISL-99. Next base: position 51,047 of record NZ_JAGGPC010000029.1, on the reverse strand, counting down.
CTTCGCGCCATCTGCGCCCTGCACGAAGAAGGTGTCCTGCATCTGGCGCGCCGGGTGGTCCGGCACGAAGTTGAGGGCGTCGAAGTTGAACCACTCCGCCTCGACCTCGGGCCCCTCGGCGACCTCGTAACCCATGGCGACGAAGACGTCGGCGACGCGCTCCATCAGCGTGGTCAGCGGGTGCCGGGCGCCGGCCGGAACGCGGTCGTACGGCAGTGTGACGTCCACCGCCTCCTCGACCAGCACGCGCTCGTCACGCTCCGCCTCCAGGGCGGCGAGACGGGCGGCGAGGGCCTTGTTCACGGCGCCGCGGGCCATGCCCACGCGCTTGCCGGCCTCGGCCTTGGCGGCCGGCGGCAGGGCTCCGATCTCACGGTTGGCGAGCGAGAGCGGTGAGGTGGGGCCGGTGTGCGCGGTCTTCGCGTGGGTGAGCGCGTCGAGATCCGCCGCGGCGTCGAAGGCGGCGAGCGCCTCGTCCCGCATGCGCTCGATCTCTTCCGGTTTCAGCGCCTCGACCTCAACAGGGTCGTACGACTTATTGGGTGCGGACATCTCTTCCCGTACTTCCGATTGGCTGGTACTGCCTTTGCCGGGGACACCCCCGGACCCCCGTGGCCCCCGCTCGACGACTGAGGACGCAAAGGTGCCAAAGGTCGAGTCTAAAGGCCGCGAGGGGTGAAGAAGCCCGTGGGCTGCTCAGGCGAGATAGGCCGGAGCGCCGACGGGCAGAATAAATCGGAACTGGGCGCCGCCGCCGGGCCCGCGGCCGACGGTGATCGAGCCGCCGTGCGCCTCGACGATGCCCTTGACGATGTACAGACCGAGGCCGGTACCGCCGCGCTTGCTGCCCCGCCAGAACCGGGTGAAGACGCGCCCCATCGACTCCTCGGGAATGCCGGTGCCTTCGTCGCTCACGGTGACGGCTGTTCCCTTCGCTGAATCGTCGGCGGTCTTGATCGGGGCTGCGCTCACCTCGATGGTGACCGTTCCTTCCCCGTGCCGCACCGCATTTTCCAGCAGGTTGCCGAGCACCTGGTCGATCTTGTCCGGGTCTGCCCAGCAATCAGGCAGCGGCTGCTGGATACGGACCAGGAAGCGGTCCGGGGGCTGACCGTTCGAGATGTGCGCCTGGACGTGCCGGCCGACGGCCGTCGGAAGGTCCACGGGCTGCCTGCGCACTTCCAGCCGCCCGGAGTCGATCCGGGAGATGTCGAGCAGCTCGGCGATCAGCCGGGTGATGCGGCTCGCGTCGGCGTCGACGGTCTCCAGCATCAGCTTCTTCTGGTCGTCGGTGAAACGCTCCCATTTGGCGAGCAGCGTCGCGGTGAACCCCTTGACCGAGGTCAGCGGGGAGCGCAGCTCGTGGGCGACGGTGGCTATCAGCTCGGCGTGGCTGCGCTCGGTGCGGCGCCTGGCCTCGGTGCCGCGGATCGAGACGACGACCCGCCGCACGGGGCCGGTCGGCTCGTGGCGTACGTACCGGGCCGAGACCAGCACCTCGCGGCCGCCGGGCAGCAGCAGGTTGCGTTCGGGCTGTCCGGCCCGGATGGCGAGTCCGCCGTACGGGTCGGTGAGGTTCCACCAGCGCCGGCCTTCGAGGTCTTCGAGGGGCAGCGCGGTCTCCAGGGGCCTGCCGAGGGCGGCTTCCCTGGGGATGGCGGTGATCCGCGCCGCTGCGGCGTTGAAGCAGACGACACGGCCGCTCTCGTCGGCGACAACGAGGCCGTCGGGGAGGTCGTCGGGATCGATCCCGTGACCGCCGTCCTGCGCGTACGGACGCGGTAACGCGTCGCCCGCCTTCGACAGACCGCTCGTGCCGACAGCCATCCCCGTATCCCACCTCTTCCGAAGAGCAAGGGGGTACCTCCCTGCTCGAGCGGAGCCGAGAGCTTGGGGGAGGGCCCCCGAGCCCGCCACACTACTAGCTCGGGGTAACGCTGCGGCACCCTCCGGAAGCACGCTGCGCACGAGCGGAGGCATAGAGGCACACGGCGGCGGCTGTGGCGAGGTTGAGGCTTTCGGCCCTGCCGTGGATCGGAACGCGCACCACGGCGTCCGCGAGTGCGCGGGTCTCCTCCGGCAGGCCCCAGGCCTCGTTGCCGAAGACCCAGGCGGAGGGCCCGCCCATGGTACCCGCGTCGAGCTCGTCGTCGAGGTCGTCGTCGCCCGCTCCGTCGGCCGCCAGGATGCGTACGCCCGCGCTCTTCAGCCCGCTGACGGCCTGCTCGACGGGGACGCCGACGGCGACCGGCAGGTGGAAGAGCGAGCCGACCGACGCGCGTACGGACTTGGGGTTGTAGAGGTCGACGGACGCGTCGGTGAGGACGACGGCGTCGGCGCCGGCGGCGTCCGCGCAGCGCAGCACCGTACCGGCGTTCCCGGGGTCGCGGACGTGCGCGAGGACGGCGACGAGCCGGGGCTTCGCCGCGAGGATGTCCTCGAAGGGCGAGTCCAGGAAGCGGCAGACGCCGACGATGCCCTGCGGGGTGACGGTCTGCGAGACCTCGGCCAGCACCTCGTCGGGTGCCAGGTGCACGCGGGCGCCGGCGGCGTGGGCGGCGTCGACGATGCCGGCGTACCGCTCGGCTGCCTCGACGGTGGCGAAGAGCTCGATCAGGGTCGGTTCGCCGTCGCTGCGGTGCTCGACCGCCTCGCGCACGGCCTGCGGCCCCTCGGCGATGAACCGGCGCTCCTTGCCGCGGAAGCTCCGCTTGGCCAGCCGCTTGGCGGCGGCCACGCGCGGGGATCGCGGGGAGATCAGCTCGGGGGTGCCCATGGTCGGCGGCTCACTTCTCTGCGTATCTCTGCGGACGAAAGGGGTCGTTCTCGTCGTGCTCACGTCGGCTCACAACGCACTGGACCCGCAGGCGGCGAACGCCTGCGGGTCCAGTGGACGAAGAGGTGCTGCCTGAGGGAATCAGGCGGCGGTCTTCGGGGCGTTGACGTCGCTCGGGAGCGCCTTCTGGGCGACCTCGACGAGCGCGGCGAACGCGTTGGCGTCGTTGACCGCGAGCTCGGCCAGGATCTTGCGGTCCACCTCGATGTTGGCGGCCTTCAGACCCTGGATGAGGCGGTTGTACGTCATGCCGTTCTGGCGGGCAGCGGCGTTGATGCGCTGGATCCACAGCTGACGGAAGTCGCCCTTGCGCTTCTTGCGGTCGTTGTAGTTGTAGACCAGGGAGTGGGTGACCTGCTCCTTGGCCTTGCGGTACAGGCGCGAGCGCTGACCGCGGTAGCCCTTGGCCGCCTCGAGGATTGCCCGGCGCTTCTTGTGGGCGTTGACTGCCCGCTTGACGCGTGCCACTTGTTAACTCCTTGTAGCGGGGCCGCGGTGGAACTCACACGGCCCGGAAACGAATTGGTCTCGGTCGTTCCGACGGGGGGCTCCGGTCACCCGGAGCCACGACGTCACTTGCCGAGAAGCTTCTTGATCTTCGGGGCGTCCGCCGGGGACACCACGACAGCGCCGGTCAGCGAGCGGGTCTTCTTGGAGGACTTGTGCTCCAGGAGGTGGCGCTTGCCGGCCTTCTCGCGCATGACCTTGCCGGAGCCGGTGACCTTGAAGCGCTTGCTGGCACCGCTGTGCGTCTTGTTCTTCGGCATAGCGCCGTTCTCTCCTCGTCAGTGGCGCTCCCCCGGTGCGTTCACCGGAGAGCGGGAGCGTCAGTAGTTGGTATGGGGCTTCCTGGCCGAACCCCGGGGCCGCCTGGATGGCAGCCCCGCGGATCACGCTTCGGAAGGGGTCTCGGTCTGTGCCTCGGCCGGAGCCTCGGCGACCTCGTCCGTCGACTCGGCCTGCTCGGCCTCGTCCGCGCCGTGACCCTGGCGTTCGGCCTTGCGGGCCGCCTGGGCCTCGCGCGCCTCGGCCATGGCCTCGGTCTTCTTCTTGTGCGGGCCCAGAACCATGATCATGTTCCGGCCGTCCTGCTTGGGATTCGACTCGATGAAGCCAAGGTCCTCGACGTCCGAAGCCAGACGCTGAAGCAGTCGGAAGCCGAGCTCGGGGCGGGACTGCTCACGACCACGGAACATGATCGTGATCTTGACCTTGTCGCCCTGCTTGAGGAACCTGACGACATGACCCTTCTTGGTGTCATAGTCGTGCGGGTCAATCTTCGGCCGGAGCTTCATTTCCTTGATGACCGTGTGCGCCTGGTTCTTGCGCGCCTCACGGGCCTTCATGGCCGACTCGTACTTGAACTTCCCGTAGTCCATGAGCTTGCACACGGGCGGACGGGCGGTCGCCGCGACCTCGACCAAGTCGAGGTCGTACTCCTGCGCAAGCTCCAGGGCCTTCGCAAGAGGCACAATGCCGACCTGCTCGCCGCTGGGTCCGACGAGTCGCACCTCGGGAACGCGAATCCGGTCGTTAATGCGGGGCTCAGCGCTGATGGATCCTCCTCAGTAGCACCACACGACTGTCTGGCAGACAGCCGCGTAACGTCTGTTTCGTGAGACCAACCTCAGGGAGCCATGAAAAATGCCCCGGACGGGAACACAGGCGGGGCTCCTGGATATACCGGAGCACCACCGCGCATCAACCGCGGGGCGCATCATCGAGCGGTGCTCCATCGTCCGTACGGAACGATGGGGACCGCCTGACCGGTGACCCGCCGTCCGTGAGGACAGCCAGGTGGGAGATCGGAGCCTCCACTTGTGGGCCGGGCACACAGGTGTCCGGCCGGTCGTTACACAAGGTTAGCAGCTCCGGCGGGAAGGGGCGAACCCGTGGGGAGAGCCTCGCTCGCCTGGGCATATCGTGTGCGTCATGAGTGACGCGACCTCCCCCAGTGAATCCCCCGACTTCGACGCCATGACGCGCGACATCGCGGAAGTACCGGCAGTCGAGGTGATCGTGACGGTGGCGGTCAACCTGATGAGCGCCGCCGCCGTGAAGCTCGGCCTCACCGAGGACGGCGACCAGCACAAGGACCTCGACGAGGCCCGCAAGCTGGTGCACGCCCTGGCCGGTCTGCTGGACGCGAGCGCGACCGAGATCAGCTCCTTCCACGCGGCGCCGCTGCGCGACGGGCTGAAGTCGCTGCAGCTGGCGTTCCGCGAGGCGTCGGCGGTGCCGGACGAGGTGGGGCAGGGTCCGGGCGAGAAGTACACGGGCCCGGTCTACGGCTGACCGAGCGGTACCAGTCACCCGTTACCCGTTATCAGTTACCCGCGTACGAACAAGGGCTCGCCCGGAGGCGTGACCCCGGCCGGCAGCAGTGCCAGGTCGAGGCCGCGCACCAGGCGGGCCCTCAGCGTTTCGTCGGCGGCCAGTGCCCCGGCGACGCGGCGGGCCGCCTCGCCCGGTTCGGCGCCGGGGGCCAGGACCAGCGCGAGGGTGCCGTCGGCGGCGCCCGGCCCGAGGTGGGCGCGCAGGACCGCGGGCTCGGCGGCGACAGCGGCCCGTACCGCCTCGGTGACGGCCGGGTCGTCGAGCGGCACCGCGCTGGTGCGCCCCTCGGCGGCGGCGAGCAGCGCGGACCCGGTGAGCTGGTACGGCACAGGACCGGCCAGATCGAGGACCAGCGTGTCGGCCCGCTCGTGGGCGACGGCCTGGAGCGCCTGGTGCAGCGGTACGGCGACGGGGCGCGCCTCGGGATTCCAGCGGGCCAGGGCCTCGGTGGAGGTGAACGCGGGCAGGGCGCGGCGCTCCCCCGCCTGGAGGGTCGGCACGGCCATGTCGCTGGTCTTCTCGCGGCGCAGGCCGTTCTCGTCCGTCTCGACTTCACCGAGTACGGCGACGACGGGGACCAGGAGCCGGGCGCCGGCCAGCGCTTCGAGCACCCGCGGCTCGGCCGCCGGGTCCTCCGCCCAGGCGGCGAGCGCCGCGGTCAGCCGGGGGTCGGCGGTGCCGTCGTCTTGGGAGAAACCGGGGTCCGGGATGTTCTTGAGCGCCACTCCACGAGACTAGCCGCCGGGTCGGGGCGGCTTCCCCACGGGGCCCGCGGGCACCGCCGCTGCCACGGATGTCTCCTGCGTCGGCGCTGTGGGCGGGGATCGCGGTGGTGGAGCGGGTGTCAGTGGAAGTGGCGGGGGGCGGCGGGCCGGCTGGTGCGCCAGAGAGCCACGGAGCCGGCGAGCAGGAGTACGCCGATGCCGCCCACTGCCGGGGCGAGCCAGCCCGCCGGTTCGTCGGCGTCGCGCAGGGGGCCGGGGCCGGCGCCGAAGTACTTCTTGCCGTGCGGGGCCGGGGTGGGGCGCAGGCCCGCCGGGCGGAGCTTGCCGCCCGCCTCGATCGCGGCGGCCGGGTCGACGAAGCCGTAGCCGCGGTCGTCGTCGCGACCGCCCTCGGGTGCGTTGTGGGCGGTGTCCGCGAGGAGCTTCTTGACCTGGGCGGGCGTCAGGTCCGGGTGCGCGGAGCGTACGAGCGCGGCGGCGCCGGAGACGAAGGCGGAGGCGGCGCTCGTGCCCCAGCCCTCGTAGTAGCGGCGGTCGGGGTCGGCGATGATCACGTCGACGCCGGGGGCGCTGACGGTCGCGTACCAGCGGCTGGTGGAGAAGGACGCGTGGGTGCCGGAGCTGTCGACGGCGGCCACCGCGATCACGCCCGGATAGGCGGCGGGGTACGAGATGTGGTCGCCGTCCTCGCCGCTGTTGCCGGCGGAGGCGACCACGACGGCGCCCTTGGCGAGGGCGTACTGGACGGCGGCGTCCTCGGCGGGCTCGGGGTGGGCGGACTTGCTGTCGTCGCCGAGGGAGAGGTTGATGACGTCGGCGCCGTGGTCGGCGGCCCAGCGGATGCCTTGGGCGAGGGCGTTGCCGCGGGTGCTGCGGGCGCGCTTGCGCGCGGGGTCGCCGCCTTCCAGGATGACGCGGACCGGAAGGATCTTCGCCTCCGGCGCGATGCCGACCACGCCGTCGGCGCGGCCGGGGCCGTTGCCGTGGCCCGCGATGATCCCGGCCATGGCGGTGCCGTGGCGGGCCCAGGCGCGGTCGCCCTTCCCCGCGCCGAAGCCTATGAAGTCCTTGCCTGCCAGTACGCGGCCTTCGAGGTCGGGGTGGCTGCCGTCCACGCCGGTGTCGAGGACGGCGACGGTGATGCCCTCGCCCTTGGTCGTACGCCAGGCCTCGTCGGTGTGGAGTGCGTCGAGCGCCCACTGCTGGGCCCGGATGCTGTCGGCGTGAGCGGCGGGCGCGGGCAGCAGGGCGAGCGCGGTGGCGACGAGGGCGGCGGCGAGGGCGCGGGAGCCTGTGCGGCGGGCGGCGCGGGGGGTGGCGGCCCTTTCGTTGTTCATCGGGGAGGCTCCGTGGCCGGGTGTGCGGTCCTGCGGAGGCCGCGTTCGACGCGGTCGGCGATGCCCTTGGCCTCATGGCCCAGGCCCGCCTGCGCGGGGGCGTTCGTCGCGCCGGGGACGGTGGCCCGGCCGGCGGGCTGCGGGTCGGCGACGGTGCGGCCGTCGGCGAAGCCGGAGACGGCGTACACGACGACAGGTACGTCGGTGAGCACGCGCACCGTCCAGCTCGCGCGCTGCCGGTCGCCGAAGCCTGCGGCGACGGTCCCCTCGGCGGAGTAGGTGCGCGGCATGAGGTCGGTGCGGTCGGCGAGGCCCTCGTTGCTGAAGCGGGCGCGCAGGGCCTTCATGGCCGGTGCGTCGGCCTCGGTGAAGAGCATGCCGACCGTGGTGACGCTGCTGGTGGTGGCGTCGGTGTAGGTGGCGCGCACGAGGCGCAGGCAGCCGACCGGTTCGAGCGCCTTGAGCAGCAGCGGGTCGAGGGCTTGCGCGCAGCCACTGTCGGGGGCGACGGCGACGCGCGTCCAGACGCGGTCGGCGCCGCCGGGGCCCGCGCCGTCGCCTTTGATGGTCGGCGGGAAGAGCGTGTCGACGGGGGCGCTGTGCCAGAGGCCGCGTGCCTCGGCGTAGCCGGTGGGAGCGGCGGCCCCGGCGTCGGCGCCGCCGGTGAGCCAGCTCCCCGTAACGGCGCCGCCGACCAGGCCGGCTCCGAGTACGAGGCAGGCCGCGGCGGCCACGACGCGTGCGGGGCGGCGCGTACGGACGGGCCGCAGCCGGGTGGTGGTCTCGGCCGGCGTCTCGGGTACCCCCCAGTGCTGCGGCGCGGCAAAGTGGGCCGGCGGCCGGGGCGCACCGGGCTGCGGTCCCAGGTCGACGGCTCCCACGGGCTGCCGCCGGGTGGCGCGGTGCGCCGGCGTTACGGGCGGAGCCACGGGCGGCGGCGGAACCTGCGCCGGCAGTGGCCCCGGCGAGCCGGGCACGGGCCGCAGCCGCGCGGTGATCTCGGCCGGTACGGCGTCACCCCCGCCCGCAGCCCCGGGGCCGTCCTGCCGGGCCCCCTCACCGGCACGGCGCCCGGCACCCTGCGGGCCACCGGCGGCGGCCGGGCTCCCGGCGTAACCCCGCACGTCACCTGCGGCGCGCACGGTGCCAGACGGCGCGGGCGCGCCGGGGAACAGCCCGGTGGCGGCATCGGGCCCGGCCTGACTGCCCGCAGCGGGCGAAGGCATCGGTCCGGGATGGCGCGGCGTGCCGGCAGCGGGCACGGCGGGCGCCGCGGTGGTCGCGGCCTGGTCCCCGGCAGGCCGGGCGGAACGACCCGCCGCACCAGCCGCAGGCCCACTCCCGGCGCCCAGAGCGGCAGCGGGCGAAGGCATGGGGCCGGGGTGGCGCTGTGCGGCACCGTGCGCGGCCGGGGTGCCCGCGTGCGCGGTGCCAGCAGCCGGCCCACCGGGACTGGCTGCGGCGGGCGAAGGCGCTGAGCCGCGATCACGCGGGACGGCACCCGCGCGCCCGGCGCCGGACAGCGGCGGTGCGTGGTGAGGTGACGCAGCGGCCGGGGGCCGGCTCCTCACAGACGCCTGCCGCTGCACCGGGGTCGCGCTGGCGCCGGACGAGAACTGGGGCGCGGTCTGCGCCTGCGTCGCGGACGGGAACTGGCGCGCGGGCTGCGCCTGCGTCGCGGACGGGAACTGGCGCGCGGGCTGCGCCTGCGTCGCGTCTGCGACGGACGAGGACCGGGGCGCGGGCTGCGCCGGAAGTATGCCGGGGGTGGGTGCGACGTGCGTCGCAGGGGTGGCCGGGGCGGGTGCGGGCCGCGCCGCAGGGGTGGCCGGGACAGGTACGCCGTGCGCCGCAGGGGCGCCCAGGGCGGGTGCGACGTGCGTCGCAGGGGTGGGCTGTGGTGGGTGGGGCGCGGTGGCGCCGGAGGTGGGGCGGGGCGCTGGGGTGGCCGGGGGCGGTGGGGTCTTGGGGTGGGGTGGGAGAGGGGCACGGTGTGCCTCGGTGCTCATCCGCCCCCCTGTTCGTGGTCGCCCGGCCTGTGCCCCGCGATGCCCGATCGCCTTTCGGGGCAGGTCCGTTCGAGTCGTCCTCACCGCTTGAGCGTCACTCTACGGGCTGCGGCGGGTCGGACAGGAACCAGTCCCCGGCCTCGCGGCATCTGACCGGATGATCCCCCTACCCAGCGGTAATCCGCTCTGGCAAGCTCTGGCCATGACACCGCGTGCTGCCGACCGGGCCAGGTACGACCGGGCCACCGCTCACCTCGACGCTCCCGTCGCCGTTGTCGACCTCGAGGCGTTCGACGACAACGCCGCCGACCTGGTCCGCCGGGCGGCCGGGAAACCGATCCGGGTGGCGAGCAAGTCCGTACGCTGCCGGGCGCTCCTTGAGCGCGTGCTGGCGCGGGACGGGTTCGCGGGCGTCATGTCGTTCACGCTGGCGGAGTCCCTGTGGCTCGCGCGCTCCGGGTTCGAGGACGTTCTGCTCGCCTATCCGTCCGCGGACAGGGGCGGGTACGCCGAGCTCGCCGCCGATCCCAAGCTCGCCGCCGCCGTCACCGTGATGGTCGACGACCCGGCGCAGCTGGGACTGATCGACCGGGCCAGGGACGGCGGCCGTGAGGAGATCCGGGTCTGCCTTGAGCTGGATACGTCGTGGCAGCCGCTCGGGGGCCGCGTCCGGATAGGCGCGCTGCGTTCGCCGCTGCGCGAGCCCGCCCAGCTGGCCGAGCTGGCCCGCTCGGTGGCCCGCCGTCCCGGATTCCGCCTGGTCGGCATCATGGCGTACGAGGGTCATGTCGCCGGGGTCGGGGACGCGGTCGTGGGGCGGCCGTTGCGGTCGCGGGCGATCAGGGTGATGCAGAACGCGGCGCGCAAGGAGCTCGCGGTCCGGCGGGCGGCCGTCGTGCGGGCGGTACGGGCCGTCGCGCCGGACCTGGAGTTCGTCAACGGCGGCGGCACGGGCAGTGTCCAGCACACCGCCGCCGAGCGCGCCGTGACCGAGATCGCGGCGGGCTCGGGGCTGTACCTCCCCCGGCTCTTCGACAACTACTCGTCGTTCACGGGACGGCCCGCCGCCCTCTTCGCGCAGCCCGTCGTCCGCCGGCCGGGCGTGGGTGTGGTGACGGTGCTCGGCGGCGGCTATCCCGCCTCGGGGGCTGCCGGCCCCGACCGGTCGCCCGTCCCGTATCTCCCGGAGGGCCTGCGGTACGACCCCCAGGAGGGGGCCGGTGAGGTGCAGACGCCGCTGCTCGGCTCCCCCGCCGACGATCTGCTGATCGGCGACAAGGTGTGGTTCCGGCACGCGAAGGCGGGCGAGATGTGCGAGCGGTTCGACGAACTCCAGCTCATCGAGGGCGATGCGGTTACGGCGACCGTACCGACGTACCGGGGAGAAGGGCGGACCTTCCTGTAGGGCCGGAGGCCGGGCGGGCCCAGGGGTCCGCCCGGCCTCCGGTGCGCGGGTTAGAGCGGGGTCACGTACGCGCCCGCGATTCCTCCGTCGACCAGGAAGTCCGTGGCGTTGATGAACGACGAGTCGTCGCTCGCCAGGAACGCCACCGCCGCCGCGATCTCCTCCGCCTCCGCGAAACGGCCGACGGGGATGTGCACGAGCCGGCGCGCCGCCCGCTCCGGGTCGCTGGCGAACAGCTCCTGGAGGAGGGGGGTGTTGACCGGGCCGGGGCAGAGCGCGTTCACGCGGATGCCCTCGCGGGCGAACTGCACGCCCAGCTCGCGCGACATGGCGAGAACCCCGCCCTTGGACGCGGTGTACGAGATCTGCGAGGTCGCCGCGCCCATGATCGCGACGAACGACGCGGTGTTGATGATGGAACCGCGGCCCTGGCGCTGCATGTAGGGGATGGCGGCCTTGCAGCAGAGGTAGACGGAGGTGAGGTTGACGTCCTGGACGCGCTTCCACGCATCGAGGCCCGTGGTCAGGATCGAGTCGTCGTCGGGGGGCGAGATGCCCGCGTTGTTGAAGGCGATGTCGACCGAGCCGTAGGTGTCGTACGCCGTCTTGAAGAGCGCGTCGACCTGCTCGGCGTCGGTGACGTCGACCCGTACGAACGTCCCGCCCACCTCGTCGGCCGCGGCCTTGCCCGCGATCTCGTCGATGTCGCCGCAGACGACCCGCGCCCCCTCGGAGGCCAGGCGGCGCGCGGTGGCGAGGCCGATGCCGCTGCCGGCGCCGGTGATGACGGCGGTACGTCCGACCAGGCGGCGGCAGACGATGGAGTCGGTCGGGTCGGTCGCGTCAATCGCAGTCATGGTCTCAGGCCTCCGTGCTGATGAAGATGTTCTTGGTTTCGGTGAAAGCGGTGAGTGCGTCGGGGCCCAGTTCGCGGCCGAGTCCGGACTGCTTGTAGCCGCCGAAGGGGGTCGAGTAGCGGACGCTGCTGTGGGAGTTGACGGACAGGTTGCCCGCCCGGACTCCCTGGGAGACGCGCAGGGCCCGGCCCACGTCCCGCGTCCAGATGGAGCCGGACAGGCCGTACTCGGTGGCGTTGGCGAGGCGGACCGCGTCCTGTTCGTCGTCGAAGGGCAGGACGACGGCGACGGGGCCGAAGACCTCTTCCGTCGCGGCGGGCGCGTCCGGGCCGGTGCCTGTGAGGACGGTCGGCGCGAACCAGAAGCCGGGGCCTTCGGGGGCGTTGCCCCGGATGGCCTGCGCGCCCTCGGGGACGTACGAACGTACGCGCTCCAGCTGGGCCCTGGAGATCAGCGGGCCCATCTGCGTCTTGTCGTCCGACGGGTCGCCCACGACCACGGCCTCGATCGCCGGCGCGAGGAGCTCCAGGAAGCGGTCGTACGCCGTGCGCTGGACGAGGATGCGCGTACGGGCGCAGCAGTCCTGGCCGGAGTTGTCCAGGAAGGACATCGGGGTGGCGGCGACGGCGGCCTCGATGTCGGCGTCGGCGAAGACGATGTTGGGGCTCTTGCCGCCGAGTTCCAGGGTGACGCGCTTCACGCGGTCGGCGCACTTGGCCATGATCTGCTTGCCGACGCGGGTGGAGCCCGTAAAGACGATCTTCGCTACGCCGGGGTGCTCGACCAGGGCGTTGCCCGCCACGTCACCGGCTCCCGGAAGGACCTGGAACAGGTTCTCGGGGAGCCCCGCTTCGAGGGCGAGTTCGGCCAGCCGCAGGGCCGTGAGCGGGGTCGTCTCGGCGGGCTTGAGGATGACGGCGTTGCCCGCGGCGAGGGCGGGTGCCGTGCCCCAGGCGGCGATCGGCATGGGGAAGTTCCAGGGCGCGATGACCCCGATGACGCCGAGCGGTTCGAGGAGGGTGATGTCCAGGCCGCCAGCGACGGGGATCTGCCGGCCGCTGAGGCGTTCCACTCCCCCGGCGGCGAAGTCGAGCAGGTCGCGTACGTTGCCCGCTTCCCAGCGGGCGTTGCCGAGGGTGTGGCCGGCCTCGCGGACCTCCAGCCCGGCCAGTTCCTCGATGTGTTCGTCGACCTTGGCCGCGAAGCGGCGCAGCAGTCGGGCGCGGTCGGCGGGGGCGGCGGCCGCCCAGGCGCGCTGCGCCCCGGTGGCCCGTACGACGGCCGCGTCGATGTCGGCGGCGGTGGAGGCCGCGACGGTGGCGATGACCTCTTCGGTGGCCGGGTTGAGGATGCGGTGCTCGGATGACAACTCGGATGACAAGGCGGGCCTCACAGTCGTTCGAAGGAGCGGCGGAGCTCCCAGTCGGTCACCGCGGAGTCGAACGCCTGGAGTTCGACCCGCGCCATGTTGCGGTAGTGCGCGACGACTTCGTCGCCGAAGGCGGCCTTGGCGATGGGGCTGTTCTCCCAGAGCTCGGCGGCCTCGCGCAGCGACGTGGGTACGTGCTCGTAGTCGCCGGTGTAGGCGTTGCCCGTACAGACCTCGGGGAGTTCGAGTTTGTGCTCGATGCCGTAGAGGCCGGCCGCGACCAGGCCCGCGACGGCGAGGTGCGGGTTGACGTCGCCGCCGGGCAGCCGGTTCTCGAAGCGCATGGAGCGGCCGTGGCCGACGACGCGCAGCGAGCAGGTGCGGTTGTCGTGGCCCCAGGCGACGGCGGTCGGGGCGAAGGAACCCGGCTGGAAGCGCTTGTAGGAGTTGATGTTGGGCGCGTAGAGGAGGGCGAAGTCGCGCAGGGCGGCCAGCTGTCCGGCGAGGAAGTGCCGCATGACGGGTGACATCCCGTCGGAGGCGGCGTCGTCCGCCATGGCGTTTCGGCCGTCCGCATCCTGCAAGGAGAGGTGGATGTGGCAGGAGTTGCCTTCGAGCTCGTTGTACTTCGCCATGAAGGTGAGCGAGACGCCCTCCTGGGAGGCGATCTCCTTGGCGCCGGTCTTGTAGATCGCGTGCTGGTCGCAGGTGACGAGGGCCTCGTCGTACTTGAAGACGATCTCGTGCTGGCCGGGATTGCACTCACCCTTGGCCGACTCGACGGTCAGGCCCGCCGCGGTCATGTCGTTGCGGATGCGGCGCAGGAGGGGCTCGATGCGGCCGGTGCCCAGGACCGAGTAGTCGATGTTGTACTGGTTCGCGGGCACGAGGTCCTTGTAGCCGCGGTCCCAGGCCTGCTCGTAACTGTCCTTGAAGACGATGAATTCGAGCTCGGTGCCGACGTGGGCCGTGTAGCCGAGCTCGGCGAGGCGCTCCAGCTGGCGGCGCAGGATCTGGCGGGGCGCGGCGACGACGGGGGAACCGTCGTTCCAGGCCAGGTCGGCGATGAGCATGGCCGTTCCGTCGTTCCAGGGAACGCGCCGCAGGGTGGAGAGGTCGGCGTGCATGGCGAAGTCGCCGTAGCCGCGGTCCCAGGACGCCATCTCGTATCCGTCGACGGTGTTCATCTCGGTGTCGACGGCGAGAAGGTAGTTGCAGCCCTCGGTGCCGTGGTCCAGTACGTCGTCGAGAAAGAACTGGGCGGCGAACCGCTTGCCCTGGAGACGCCCCTGCATGTCGGGGAAGGCCAGGACGACTGTGTCGATCTCACCGCTCGCCACGAGGGCGCGGAGCTCCTCAAGAGCGAGCGGGGGTGTGCGGTCTGCCACGGAAAGTTCCTCCTTCGGTCAGCCGGAAGCCATAAGGTATGACCGAAGACCATTGATTGGGAAGGGGAAACCGCAAGGTGGCGAGCGAAATCGATTCTGCGGACCGTTTGACGCCCGTATTGCGGCCCGTGCGGGCGGGCAACGGATTCGAGGAGGCGCTGGAGCAGATCCTCCAGGTCCTGCGCCTGGGCCTGGTGCCCGTCGGGGAGCGGCTCCCCGCCGAGCGTGAGCTCGCCGACCGCCTGCGGATCAGCCGGGTCACGCTGCGCGAGGTCCTGAAGGTCCTCCAGGACCAGGGCCTCGTCGAAAGCAGGCGCGGCAGGTACGGCGGTACGTTCGTGCTGCCGCACCCGGACGCCTCCGGGGAGGGCGAGCTGCGCCGGCGCGTGGAGTCCGTCGACGTGGAGGACGCGCTGCGCTTCCGCGAGGTGCTGGAGGTGGGCGCGGCCGGGCTGTGTGCGGCGTACGGGCTGGACGAGGACGGTGCGCGGCGGCTGCGCGCGGCGCTCGCCGCGACGCACGACGCGCCGCTCGCGGACTACCGCAGGCTCGACACCCTGCTGCACCTCACGCTTGCCGAGCTGTCCGGGTCGCCGACGCTGACCGCGCAGTACGCCGCCGTACGGGCCACGGTGAACGGGCTGCTCGACTGCATCCCGCTGCTGGTGCGCAATCTGGAGCACTCCCAGCAGCAGCACACGGCGCTGGTCGAGGCGGTGCTCGACGGTGACGCGGACGGCGCGCGCGAGGTGATGCGTGAGCACTGCTCGGGCACGGCCGCCCTGCTGCGGGGCTTCCTCACGTAACGCCGGGCGATGCGGATCCGTAACAGCGGCTTAACGCACAGGTCTTGCGCTGGGACCGGCCGGACCACAAAGGTATGGCATCCCACCATTGACCCGAGGCAGGAGCGGCTCATGGCCGACAGCACCGACTCGCGCACCCCACCCATCCCTGCGGCACCAGCCTCCCCCGGTGCCGATGCCGACGCCGGTTATCTGCAACGGCGCACGCTGCGCCGCGGCAGCGCCGGCTGGCTGCTGCTCACCGGACTCGGCGTCGCGTACGTCGTCTCCGGTGACTTCTCCGGCTGGAACATCGGCCTGGCCGA
The DNA here is from genome assembly GCF_018614005.1 of Streptomyces sp. ISL-99. Taxonomy (NCBI): domain Bacteria; kingdom Bacillati; phylum Actinomycetota; class Actinomycetes; order Kitasatosporales; family Streptomycetaceae; genus Streptomyces; species Streptomyces sp. ISL-99. Next base: position 35,673 of record NZ_JAGGPC010000029.1, on the reverse strand, counting down.
GGGCGGCTTCGGCGGGCTCGCCATCGCCACCCTCCTGATGGGCGTGATGTACGCCTGCCTGGTCTTCTCACTCGCCGAGCTGTCCGCAATCCTCCCCACGGCGGGCGGCGGTTACGGCTTCGCCCGGCGCGCGCTCGGCACCTGGGGCGGCTTCCTGACCGGCACCGCCATCCTCATCGAGTACATCCTGGCGCCCGCCGCGATCTCCATCTTCATCGGCCAGTACGTCGAGTCGCTGAACCTCTTCGGGCTCACCGCCGGATGGCCGGTCTACCTGGCCTGCTTTGTTGTCTTCATCGGCATCCACCTGTGGGGCGTCGGTGAGGCGCTGCGCTTCAGCCTCATCGTGACCGCCATCGCCGTGGCGGCGCTGCTGATCTTCGCGGCCGGCGCGTTCACCGAGTTCAGCGCGGACGGCCTCAACGACATCCCGGTCGACAAGGACGCGCTCGGCGCCAACTCCTGGCTGCCCTTCGGACTGCTCGGCATCTGGGCCGCCTTCCCCTTCGGGATGTGGTTCTTCCTCGGTGTGGAGGGCGTCCCGCTGGCCGCCGAGGAGGCCAAGGACCCGGTGCGTTCCATGCCGCGCGCCCTCGCCATCTCCATGGCCGTACTCGCGCTCCTCGCCCTGATCACCTTCTTCGCCGCCACCGGCGCGCGCGGCTCCGCCGCCGTCCAGGACGCGGGCAACCCGCTGGTCGTGGCGCTCCAGGGCGACGGCGATCCGACGCCGCTCAGCCGGTTCGTCAACTACGCGGGCCTGGCCGGGCTCGTCGCTTCCTTCTTCTCGCTCATCTACGCCGGTTCGCGGCAGCTCTTCGCGCTCTCCCGGGCCGGTTACCTGCCCCGCTTCCTGTCCCTGACGAGCCGCCGCAAGGCCCCGTACCTCGGGCTGCTCATCCCCGGTGCGATCGGCTTCGCGCTGGCGGCGGGGACCGGTGACGGCGCACGGATGCTGAACATCGCGGTCTTCGGCGCCACCATCTCGTACGCCCTGATGGCGCTCTCCCACATCGTGCTGCGCCGCCGCGAGCCCGGCCTCCACCGCCCGTACCGCACGCCGGGCGGCGTCCTCACCTCGTCCGTGGCCTTCGCGCTGGCGCTGTCCGCGCTGGTGGCGACGTTCCTGGTGGACAAGGACGCGGCGTTCATCGCGCTCGGCGTCTACGTCGTCGCTCTCGCCTACTTCGCGTTCTACAGTCGGCACCGGCTCGTCGCCGCGGCTCCCGAGGAGGAGTTCGCCGCCCTGGCCGAGGCCGAGGCCGAACTCGAACGCGACTGACTCTGACCCCGTACGACCGACCGGAGGATCCGTGTCCAAGCCGCTCATCGGCATCAGCACCTACCTGCAGCCCGCCAAGTGGGGTGTCTGGGACATGCCCGCCGCGCTGCTCCCGGCCGGCTATCCGCGCCTCGTGCAGGCCGCCGGCGGTCTCGCGGCGATGGTGCCGCCCGACTCGCCGTCGTACGCCGAGGAGGTGGTGGCCCGCCTCGACGGGCTGGTCGTCGCGGGCGGCGCGGATGTCGAGCCCGTACGGTACGGCGCCGAGCCGGACCCCCGCACCGGGCCGCCGGCCCGCGAGCGGGACGCCTGGGAACTCGCCCTGATCCAGGCCGCCTTGGCGTCCGGTACGCCGCTGCTCGGCATCTGCCGGGGCATGCAGCTGCTGAACGTCGCGCTCGGCGGCACGCTCGTGCAGCACCTGGACGGCCATACCGCAGGCCCCGGCGTGTTCGGCCGGCACCCGGTGCGGCCGGTGCCCGGCACGCGCTACGCGTCGGTCGTACCGGAGGAGACCGGCGTACCGACGTACCACCACCAGGCGATCGACCGGATCGGTGCCGGCCTGGTGGTGTCGGCGTACGCGGCGGACGGGACACCGGAGGCGCTCGAACTGCCCGGCGGGCAGTGGGTGCTCGGGGTCCAGTGGCATCCGGAGATGGGCGAGGACCTGCGGGTGATGGAGGCGTTGGTGACGTCCGCCACGGCCGCCGTAGGCCGCTCGTCACTGCACGAGCGACAGCTCCAGGCCTGACGAGGCATCGCCGGTACCGCGCGGCGCGGGCGTCGCCCGCGACCAGTACCCGGGCCGTTCGCCGGACCGTACAGGCCCATTCGCATCCGCCCCGACGTCCGGCGCACCTGCGGGCGCCGGGGCGGGCGTCGGGCCGACGGTCGGCGCCTGCCGCGCCATAACGCTGGGGACGCGTCCGCTCCGACGGTCGGCGCAGCTGCTCGGGCACAGGGCCGGCGTCGGGCAGGCGCTGCGGCGGTCGGGGCCTGTCGCGCCGTGGTGCCGACGGTGCTTTGTGTCCGGTCAGAACTGAGCCGGGGCCGTCCGGTCGTGCTCGGTGTCGGTCTTGGGCGGCGGCATGGCGTGTGCGTAAGCGCCGTCGTCGAGGTCGCGGCTTCGCTTTCGGGCGCGGTCAGATACGGCCTGCCAGCAGGCGGGTGACCGGGCCCAGGCTGCGCTGTTGCGCCTTGCGGCCCGCCACGAACGAGACCGCTCCGATGGCCACCGCGCCCGCGCCGGCACCCGCGATGACGGCCTTGCGGGCGTTGATCAGCACCCAGGCCGTGGACGCGGTCGACGCGACCTTGCCGGCCGCGGACTCCAGAGCCTGACGGCTCACCTCGACTCCCTTGATTCCGGCGGCCTTCGCGGAACCGGCCATGTCAGTGGCCTTGGCGGTGGTGTCGGAGGCGGCGGCCTTCGCGGTGCCCGCAGCGTTCGCGGCCTTTCCGGAGGCGCCGTTGGCCGTGGCCTTCGCGGTGCCGGTCGCGTTCGCGGCCTTTCCGGTGGCGCCGTTGGCAGCACGGGTCGCTGTTGTGTTGGCCTTGTCCTTGGTGTTCTTGTCCTGTTCAGTCATGGCCTTCGGGTATCCCCTCAGAGCCGTGACAAACAGTCAGCCCTTCTCCGGAGCGGGCCGGGTCAGCCCCAGCAGGTCCCGGGCGGGCCCCGTGGGCCGCGGGCCCGTCGGCCAGACCGCACGCAGATCGCGGCTCAGCCGCACGCCCTCGACCGGGACTTCGACCAGGCGGCGGGAGGCCAGCTCCTCGCCCACGGCGAGTTCGCTGAGCACGCTGGGGCCCGCGCCGCTGACGGCCGCCGCCTTCACCGCTGTCGTGGAGGCGAGTTCGAGGAGGGGGTCGGCGAGGCCGCCGTACCCGGCGAGCGCCGCGTCCAGCACCTGCCGGGTGCCGGAGCCCTTCTCCCGCAGGATGAGTGACGCCTCGGCCAGTTCCCGCGCGTCCACCGGACGGCGCCTGCGCGCCCAGGGGTGGCTCTTGGCCGCGACCACGACGAGCCGGTCGTGACCGATGACGACGCCGTCGAGCCCGTCGGGTACGGCCAGGCCCTCCACGAAGCCCAGGTCCGCCTCGCCGCTGAGCAGGCGCTGCGCGACCGCGGCGGAGTTTCCCGCGAGCAGCGAGACCGCCGTACCCGGGCGCTGTCCGTGCAGCGCGATCAGCCAGCCCGGCAGCAGGTACTCGGCGATCGTCATACTGGCCGCGACCCGCAGCCGCGAGTCCCGCCGCCCGCGCAGCGCCTGCGCCCCCGCGTCGAAAGCCTCGGCCGCCTCCACGACCCGGCGCGCCCAGTCGGTGACGAGCGCGCCCGCCTCGGTGAGGCGCGAGCCGCGTGGCGAACGGTCGACGAGGGCGACACCGAGCTGCCGTTCCATGGAGCGGATACGGCTGCTCGCGGCGGGCTGGCTGATGCCGAGCTCCCGCGCCGCGCGCCCCAGGCTGCCGAGCCGGGCGACACCGAGCAGCAGTTCCATGGCACCGAGGTCGGGCACACGGTGGGCGAGCGGCGCCCTTTCCCCGGAGGCGGAGGCGGAGACGGAGGCCGGGCCGTGGCCGGGTCCGTGGCCACGACCGGGACCAGGGCCGGCACCGGGACCTCGACCGGGGTCAGGGTCGTTGAGGTGGCTCATAACATCAGCTTATGGCCCCATAGAAGGACCGTCCCTGGTGGGGGGCGCGTCGTATGTCCAGTGTGGGCGTATGGCCACCTATGCACAGCCGCGCCGCCTCCTCGCCGCCCCCCGCCTGCCCGCGCTGCGCCATCTCGGCCCGAACTGGTACGCCACGGTCATGGGCACCGCCATCGTCGCCAACGCCGGCGCCGCCCTCCCCTTCGCCGTCCCCGGCCTGCACCCGGTACTCACCGTCGTCTGGGGGCTGTCGGCCGTGCTGCTCGGCGCGCTGCTGCTCGCGCGCGCCGGCCACTGGGCGTACCACCGCGACCAGGCGGGGGCGCACCTCCTCGACCCCGCCGTGGCCCCCTTCTACGGCTGCCTGGCCATGGCGCTGCTCTCGGTCGGCGGCGCCACCGTGGCGGTCGGCAGGGACATCGTCGGCCTCGGAGCCGCCCTTGCCGCCGGCGCGGTGCTGTGGGGCGTGGGGACGGCTGTCGCTCTGGCGGTCGCCGTCGCGATCCCGTACCTGATGGTCGTACGCCACCGGGTGAAGCCCGGCAGCGCCTCGCCCGTGTGGCTGCTCGCCGTGGTGGCGCCGATGGTGTCGGCGGCGCTCGGCCCGCAGATCGTCCCGCGTCTGCCCGAGGGGCAGTGGCGGGAGGCGATGCTGCTGGCCTGTTACGCGATGTTCGGGCTCAGCATGCTCGCGACGCTGCTGATGCTGCCGCTGATCTTCGGCCGTCTCGTCCACGGCGGCCCGCTGCCGCTCGCGCTGACGCCGACGCTCTTTCTCGTACTGGGCCCGCTCGGCCAGTCCGTCACCGCGGTCAACTCCCTCGCGGATGTGGCCCCTGGGGCCATAGGAGCGCCGTACGCCGACGCGCTCGGCGCCTTCGCGGTCCTCTACGGCGTGCCGGTGATGGGCTTCGCGCTGCTGTGGCTGGTGCTCGCCGCGGCGATGGTGGTCAGGGCGGCCAGGAACGGCATGGGGTTCGCCATGACGTGGTGGGCGTTCACCTTCCCCGTCGGTACGTGCGTGACGGGCGCCGCCGGGCTCGCCCGCCACACCGGGCTCGACGCCCTCGGCTGGCTGTCGGCGGGTCTGTACGCGGCGCTGGTCCTCGCCTGGGCGGTCGCGGGCGTGCGTACGCTGCGCGGTCTGGTCAGCGGAGCGCTGCTCGCAGCACCCGCGGCGCCTCGGCCAGTGACGGCCCGTACCAGGTGAGGTGGCGGCCGCTGACGAGCGCGGCGGGCAGTCCGGGGAAGGCCTCGGGCCCGTCGTCGGCCGTGAAGCGGTAGGGCTCGTCCGGCAGTACGACGAGGTCCGCCCCGGCGGCGCGCAGTTCGTCGAGGGGGACGCGCGGGTAGCGCTCGGCGTGGCCGGCGTAGAGGTGGTCGACGCCGAGTCTGGCCAGCAGGTCTCCGGCGAAGGTGTCGCGGCCCAGGACCATCCATGGCCGACGCCAGACGGGCACGACCGCCTTCAGCCGTGGGCCGCCCGTTTCCACGTCGTCCCAGGCCGCCTCGGCCGCGTCGAGCCAGGCGGGGCGGGCCTTCAGACCGCAGCCGTCGAGCAGGACCCGCTCCAGCTCGGCGAGTGCCTCGGGCAGGTCCCGGATCACGGTGACCATGACGGTGAGCCCGGCCTGCCGGAGGGCGGCGAGATCGGGCTCGCGGTTCTCCTCCTCGTTGGCGACGACGAGGTCCGGGCGCAGCCGTACGACCGCCTCGACGTCCGGGTTCTTGGTGCCGCCGATCCGTACGACGCCGAGGTCCGCCGGGTGGGTGCACCAGTCGGTCGCCCCGACCAGCAGGCCGGGCGCGCTGGCGGCGACGGCCTCCGTCAGGGACGGCACGAGCGACACGACGCGCACGGGGCCCGCCCGCCGTCAGCCGTCGTTACGGGCGTCGGCGTCGCCGGGGTCGTCGTGCCCGACGGTTCCCGCCGCCGCGACCACGAGGATCCGGGTGCCCGCCTCGGTCGCCCGCCACCGGTGCCGTACGCCACCGGAGAGGAACAGCGTGTCACCGCGTTCCAGCCGGTACGCCCGCCCTTCGGCCTCCACCTCGGCGGCGCCGTCGGCGATGTACATCAGCTCGTCGCCGTGGTGCTGGAACTCGCGTCCGGTGTCCTGTTCCCCGGTGTACTCGGTGGCCCGTAGCTGGTGCCTGCCGCGCACCACGCACCGCACGGCCGCCTCGCCGTCGCCGCCGTCGTCCTGCCCGGCCCGTACGACATCGACCGTACGCCCCGAGTCGGCGGCGGCGATCAGGTCGGCCGCCGAGGTTTCCAGCGCCTGGGCCACCCGCTCCAGGGAGCGGGTACTGGGTCTCGCCCGCTCGTTCTCGATCTGGCTGAGGAACGGCACCGAGAGCCCGCTGCGGGCCGCGACCGTGGCCAGGGTGAGGGCCAGGGACTTGCGGCGCCTCCGGACGGCCGTACCGACTCGAAGTGTTTCCTTGTCGTCCATCGCTCCGGCTCCCTCCCTGTCTCGTGGTCGTCAGCACTGGGTGCAGCCTACGCAGCTTCGCTCGCCGGTTTCGTACATACGTCAGGGAAGACCCCCCTGTCCAGGACACCACTGAGGGGCGGGCCTCGCCACAAGACGATGCCCACCCCTCGGTGGAGCTGCGGTGATGCGTCCGTGCCCGGCTCAGCCGGCGGCCGACGCCTTCTTGGAGGTCTTGGCGACGGGCGCCCACTGGTCGGCGAGGCCGGGGTTCTCCCCCAGCCAGGCGCGGACGGCGTCCTGCTCCTTGCCCTTGCCGCCCGCCTGGATCTTCGCTTCGAGACCGGTGAGCTGCTCCTCGGTCATCTTGAAGCCCTTGAGCCACTTCCCGACGGCCGGGTTCTCGTCGGAGAAGCCCTTGCGGGTCAGCGTGTGCACGCCGTCGCCCTTGCCCCAGGCCCCCTTCGGGTCCTTGAGCTTCTTCAGGTCGTAGGTGCTGTACGCCCAGTGCGGGGACCACAGCGTGGTGACGATGGGCTCCTTCTTGGCGTACGCGCGCTTCAGCTCGGCGAGCATGCCGGGCGTGGAGCCGTCGACGACCTTGTACTCGCCCTCCAGGCCGTAGTCCTTGAGGACCTTGTCCTTGAGGAGGCCCATCATTCCGGCGCTGGGCTCGATGCCGATGATGCGGCCCTTGAAGGTGTCCGACTTGCCCTTGAGGTCTTCGAGCGAGTCGATGCCCCTCACGTACGAGGGGACGGACAGCTCCAGGGAGGTCGGGCCGTACCAGGAGCCCATGTCCTCCAGCTTGTCCTGGTACTTCGCCCAGTACTTCTCATGGGTGACGGGGAGCCAGGCGTCGGTCTGGATGTCGATCTGGCCGGTGGACTGGCCGGTGTAGAGCGAACCGGCCTCGTACTGCTTGGCGTCGACCTCGTAGCCGCGCCGCTCCAGCAGCTCCTTCCAGAGGAAGGTCGAGGCGATGCCCTCGTCCCACGGGATGTAGCCCATGGAGATCTTCTTGCCCTTGCCGACGTTGCCGGGGTCGTCGGCGTTGGCGGTCTTCGTGCCGCCGAACATGCTCAGACCGCCCGCGACGAGGGCGAGTACGACGACTCCGGCGATGGCGACGGCGGGCTGGGGCCGGTAGTTCCAGACCTTCACGCCGCCCGACTTGCTCATGGCCTTGGCCTTGGCCTTGGCCAGGGCGCGGCGGCCGAGCGGGGAGACCTGGTGGCCGAGCGCGCCGGTCATCCGGTCCAGGTACATGGCCAGGATGACGATGGACAGACCGGCCTCGAAGCCGAGACCGACGTCGATGTTGCCGAGCGCGCGGTAGACCGCGCCGCCCAGGCCGCCGGCGCCGACCATGCCGGCGATGACCACCATGGACAGGCCCAGCATGATGACCTGGTTGATACCGGCCATGATCGTCGGCAGCGCGAGCGGGAGCTGCACGCGCAGCAGGGTGTTGCGGGGGCTGGTACCGAACGCCTGGGCCGCCTCGACGAGGTCGCCGTCGACCTGGCGGATGCCGAGCTCGGTCATGCGTACGCCCGGCGGCAGCGCGAAGATGATCGTCGCGATGATGCCGGGGACCGCGCCGACGCCGAAGAACAGCACGCCGGGGATCAGGTAGACCATCGCCGGCATGGTCTGCATGAAGTCCATGACGGGGCGCGTCACGGCGCTCACGGTTTTGGACCGCGCGGACCAGATGCCCAGGGGTACGGCGATGACCAGCGTGATGATGGTCGCGACGAGGACGAGGGAGAGGGTCGACATGGCGTCGTCCCACATCTCGATCGAGTCGATGAGCGCGAAGCCGGCGAAGGCGAGGGCGCCGGCGGTCAGGCCGCGCAGCCAGCAGGCGATGACGGCCAGGATGCCGGCGAGCAGCAGCGGTTCGGGGGCGGCCAGGACGGTGTAGATGCCGTCCTGCATGCCGCTGATGACGGTGCTGGCCGCGTCGAAGACCGGGGAGAGGTGTGTCTGGAGCCAGTCGACCGCGTCGTTGACCCACTCGCCCATGGGGATCCTAGGCATCGGCGGTCACCTTGCTCGCGGAGTCGTCGGCTGCGGAGTCACCGGATGTGGCGTCCTCGGCCGTGGCGTCCTCGGCCGTGGTGTCGTCAGCCGTGCTGTCGTCGGCCGTGGTGTCCCGTGGGAGCTCCGCCGACGTCATCGGCTCGCCGAGGACCGCGAGCAGCGTGGCTCGCGATACGACGCCGATGAGCGCGCCGTCGGCGTCCGTCACGGCGACAGGCGCACCGCTGGTGGAGCAGGGGGTGAACAGTTCGAGGACTGGGGTGTCCTCGGTGACGGTCGCGGGGGCGGCGTTCAGCACGTCCCGCTCGTCGCGCAGCTCCTGGCCGTCGTCCGTGTGCGTACCGAACGCGGACTCGGGACCGGCCATGATGGCGCCCGCGGTCAGGACCCGGGAGCGGTCCACGCCCTGGGTGAAGGAGGCGACGTAGTCGTTGGCCGGGGTGACGAGGATGTCCTCGGCGGTACCCAGCTGGACTATGCGGCCGTCGCGCATGACGGCGATGCGGTCGCCGAGGCGCATGGCTTCGTTGAGGTCGTGGGTGATGAAGACGATGGTCTTCTTCAGCCGCTTCTGGAGTTCGAGGAGCTGGTCCTGCATGTCGCGGCGGATCAGCGGGTCGAGGGCGCTGAACGACTCGTCCATCAGCAGGAGGTCGGCGTCGGTGGCGAGCGCGCGGGCCAGGCCGACGCGCTGCTGCATACCGCCGGACAGCTCGTCGGGCCAGGACTTCTCCCAGCCCTTGAGGCCGGCGAGTTCCAGGGCCTCGGTGGCCCGCTTCTCGCGTTCGGCGCGCGGTACGCCCTGCACTTCGAGGCCGTAACCGGCGTTCTCCAGCACGCTGCGGTGCGGGAACAGCGCGAAGTGCTGGAACACCATGCTGATCTTCGAGGAGCGTACGGCGCGCAGTTCGGCGGGGCTCAGTGCGGTGAGGTCCTGGCCGTCGAAGAGGACCTGGCCCGCGGTCGGCTCCAGCAGCCCGTTGAGCATCCGCAGCAGCGTGGACTTGCCGGATCCGGACAGTCCCATGACCACGAAGATCTGTCCCGGTTCCACGGAGAAGGAGGCGTCGATCACCGCTGCCGTCGTCCCGTCGGCGCGCAGCTCGTCGCGGTCCGCTCCGCTCTCGAGCTTCCGTACCGCCTCTTCGGGTCGTCTGCCGAACACTTTGTACAAGTGATCGGCTTGCAGCCTGGACACATATACCTCACGCGTTGAACGAAAACGGCTCGCCGGGCGGTCGGCGAGCCGTGGAGCGGTACGGATTCGGCCCGTTTCACCCATCAAGAAGTTGAAATCACAATGGGTCCACTCCGAGGCCGCGCCTGCCCTCTCTTACAGAAGCCAAACACAAGAGTGATCCACTTCACTTGGCGGTCACTTTCGCGGCGTACGGCATGGAAGGCGTGCGGCATGATCGGGGTGTGACGCGACGCCTGATGCTCCTCGACACCGCCTCCCTCTACTTCCGCGCGTATTACGGAGTCCCGGATTCCGTACGCGCTCCGGACGGCACGCCGGTCAACGCCGTACGCGGCCTGCTCGACTTCATCACCCGGCTCGTCCAGGACCACCACCCCGACGACCTCGTCGCCTGCATGGACGCCGACTGGCGGCCGCACTGGCGGGTGGAGCTGATCCCCTCCTACAAGGCGCATCGCGTCGCGGAGGAGACGGCGACGGGGCCGGACGAGGAGGAGATCCCGGACACGCTCTCGCCCCAGGTGCCGGTCATCGAGGATGTTCTCGACGCGCTGGGGATCGCCCGGGTGGGCGTCGAGCCGTACGAGGCGGACGACGTGATCGGCACACTCGCGGGACTGGCCGCCGGGCCCGTCGACATCGTCACCGGTGACCGCGATCTCTACCAGCTGGTCGACGACGCCCGTGAGGTGCGCGTCCTGTACCCGCTCAAGGGTGTCGGCTCGCTCCAGGTCACCGACGAGGCGTGGCTGCGCGAGAAGTACGCCGTGAGCGGTCCCGGGTATGTCGATCTGGCGCTCCTGCGCGGCGACCCGAGCGACGGACTTCCGGGCGTTCCGGGGATCGGCGAGAAGACGGCCGCGAAGCTCCTCGCCGCGTACGGCGACCTGGCCGGGATCATGGCGGCGGTCGACGACCCGGTGTCCGGGCTCACGCCGTCGCAGCGCAAGCGACTGGACGGGGCGCGGGACTACCTCGCCGTGGCGCCGAAGGTGGTGCGCGTCGCCTCCGACGTACCGCTGCCGGACTTCGATCCGGCGCTGCCGAGCGAGCCGCTCGACCCGGCCGCGCTCGACGAGCTGGCGGCGCGGTGGGGGCTCGGAGGTTCGCTGGAGCGGTTGCTCACGACTCTCCATGGTTAGACTGCTGACTTAGGTAAGCCTAAGCAAGCGTCTGAGCAAGCGAGAGTCAGGGGAGAGCGCCGTGGCAGAACGACCGGCCCGCAAGACACCGCAGGCCCGCGAGGCACAGGTGGTGCGCACCGAGCGGATCGCGCGGCACATGGTGCGCGTCGTCCTGGGCGGTGAGGGGCTGGCCGGCTTCGCCGCCGACGAGTTCACCGACCACTACATCAAGGTGCTGTTCCCTCCGGCGGGCGTGGTCTACCCGGAGCCGTTCGACATGGCCCGCGTCCGCGAGGAGTTCCCGGCCGAGCAGTGGCCGGTCACCAGGACGTACACGGTGCGCGCCTGGGACGCCGTACAGCGTGAACTGACGGTCGACTTCGTGGTGCACGGCGACGAGGGTCTGGCCGGTCCGTGGGCGGCGCGGGCACAGCCCGGCGAGACGGTGCGCTTCCTCGGCCCCGGCGGCGGTTACGCCCCGGACCCGGCGGCCGACTGGCATCTGCTGGTGGGCGACGAAAGCGCGCTCCCCGCCATCGCCGCTTCCCTGGAACGGATGCCGGAAGGCGCCGTGGTGCACGCCTTCGTCGAGGTGGCGGGCTTCGAGGAGGAGCAGAAGATCGCCACGCCCGACGGGGTGGCGGTGACCTGGCTGCACCGTGGCCAGAACCCCGTGGGCGAAGCTCTCGTCGCCGCCGTGCGCGGCCTCGACTTCCCGGCGGGCGACGTCCACGCCTTCGTCCACGGCGAGGCGGGCTTCGTGAAGGACCTCCGCCGCCATCTGCGTCTGGACCGCGGAATCGCGCGGGAGCGGCTGTCCATCTCGGGCTACTGGCGGCTCGGCCAGGACGACGACGCCTGGCGCGCGGTCAAGCGCGAGTGGAACGAGCAGGTCGAGCGCGAGCAGGAGTCCGCCGCCTGATCCCCCGCCCCACCCTTGTCCGTACGGACACCACTCGGCCCCTCGCCGGTAGTCAGCGGGGGGCTTTGCCGGCTCCGTAGATACGAGCCGACTCGTCCACCTGCGCGAGCCTGCGCAGCGCGATGAACACCGCGTCTCCGAGCACCGTGCCGATCACCACGCTCTCCACCAGGTCGTCCATCGCGGCCCGCCCCGCGACGTACCCGAGGTCCGCGCGGGCGACGGCCTGCGCCGCGTCGGCGTAGTCGTCGAGCACGCGGGCGAAGCCGCCGTGCCCGAGCCGGCCGAGTGCGGCCAGCGCCGCCGCCAGCGCGTCGGCGGCCGGATGGTCCGGGTCGACCTGCCAGCCACGCCGGGCCATCAGGGCGTCCACCTCGGCCCGGGCGGCCACGGCCTCGTCGTCGGCCTCCTCGCCGTACCGCGTGATGATGCTGTTCGTCGCCTCGCCCAGTACGCCGTGCACCGACCGGGCCGGATCGTCGGCCGCCGCGAGCACCTCCCGGATGGCGGCCACCTTCAGCCCGCCCACGTCGAGCAGCGCGCGGATCAGCCGCAGCCTGCGCTCGTGCGTCTCGTCGTAACTCGCCTGGTTCGGGCTGGTCAGCTGCCCGGGGGGCAACAGCCCTTCCCGTACGTAGTACTTGACGGTCGGTACGGGGACCCCTGTTCTGCGACTCAACTCACCGATGCGCACTTGGCGTTCACCTCTCCGTGCTGCTTGCCAGCCCCCATCCCATCATAGATAGTTCCACTATCGGATAGCGGATAGAGGCACTATCTATAACGGGGAAGGGAACCCACTCCCATGGTCACCACGACTGCATCCCGTCCATGGCTCGCCTGGCACCGGCCACTGCTCGTCTTCTCCGCCGTGATGGTTGTTCTGGCCGTCGTCTCGGCGGTGGGAATGGCCGTCGACGACCGGGTCCTGGCGGGCTCGGCGATCTGGTTCAAGCCCCTCAAGTTCTCGGTGTCGCTGCTGATGTACGCGATGACGCTGGCCTGGATGCTGTCGCTGGCCACACGCGGGCGCCGGGTGGGGTGGTGGGCCGGCACGGTGGTCGCCCTGACCGGTGCGATCGAGATGGTCATCATCGTCGGCCAGGTGATCCGCGGCCGGCGAAGCCACTTCAACTACGAGACCGCCTTCGACGGGCTGCTGTTCAACATCATGGCCGTGACAATCGTGACGCTGTGGATCGGCTCACTGGTCATCGCCGTGCTGCTCTTCCGCTCGCGACTGCCCGACCGCGCGTCGGCCTGGGCGATACGGCTCGGCGCGGTCATCGCGCTGGTGGGAGCGGGTCTGGGCAACCTCATGACGCAGCCCACCCCCGAGCAGCAGGCGGCGGGCGGCCGGGGCGTGTCCGGCGTGGTCGGCGCGCACACCGTCGGCGTACCCGAGGGCGGTCCCTCGATGCCGTTGACGGGCTGGTCCACGACCGGCGGGGACCTGCGCATACCGCACTTCGTCGGTATGCACGCCCTTCAGCTGATCCCGCTCTTCCTGCTCCTCCTCGTCGCCCTCGCCCCGCGCCTGGCCCGGCTGCGCGACGAACGCGTACGGCTGCGGCTCGTCCTGGTGGCCTCCGGTTCGTACGCCGCCGTCCTCGCCCTGCTCACCTGGCAGGCACTGCGCGGCCAGGCACTGATACACCCGGACGGCGCAACGCTGACGGCCGCGGCGCTCATCGCGGTCGGCGCGGTCGGCGCGGTCGCGGGAACGCTCGTATCGCTGCGTACCACTGCCTCACGGGAGGCATCGGACGTCCCGGAGAAGGAGCTTGCGGCATGACCGGCCTGTGCCGGTCTTCCTGGCCCTGCGCGTGGTCCTGCGCGCGGTGCGGACGAAGGCGACCATAAGGGGTGGAACGATCTTCGCCCAGGACCAGTCCGCCTCCGCGCCTGCCCTGTGCGGCACAGAGGAAAGGGACCGCGCGTATGAGCGTCGCAGTGGTGCTGTTCACGTCGGACCTGCGGCTGTACGACCAGCCGGTGCTCGCCGCGGCGCTGCGCCGGGCCGACGAGGTGGTGCCCCTGTTCGTACGGGACCGGGGCGTGACGGAGGCGGGCTTCGACGCGCCCAACCGGCTTGCCTTCCTGGCCGATTGCCTGGCCGCCCTGGACGCGGGGCTGCGCGAGCGGGGTGGGCGCCTTGTCGTCCGTACGGGCGATGTGGTGGAACAGGTCTGCCGCGTGGTGGCCCGGTCCGGCGCCCGGGAGGTGCATCTCGCCGGCGGGGTCAGCCATTACGCGGCGCGCAGGGAGGAACGGCTGCGGACCGCTCTCGGGAACGTCCGGTGCGCGCTGCACGTCCACGACGCGGTGATCACGGCGGTGCCGCCCGGGCACATCACGCCGGCCGGCAAGGACCACTTCGCCGTCTTCACGCCGTACTTGCGCAAATGGGAAGCGGCCGGTGTGCGCGACGCCGTGCCGGCTCCCCGGTCGGTGCGCGTCCCGGACGCCGTCGAAAGCGATCCCCTGCCGTCACGCCGCGCCGTCACGGGAACGTCGCCCGGTCTCGCGAAGGGCGGTGAACAGGAGGCTCGCAAGCGGCTGCGCGCCTGGCTGGCGGACGGCGTCGAAGCGTACGAGGAACGTCATGACGACCTGCCGGGTGATGCCACCTCCCGACTCTCACCGCACCTCCACTTCGGCTGCCTCTCCGCGGCCGAACTGATCCACCGCGCGCGGCGCAGGGGTGGCCCGGGTGCGGACGCGTTCGTACGGCAGCTCGCCTGGCGGGACTTCCACCACCAGGTCCTCGCGGCGCGCCCTGCCGCGTCGTGGTCCGACTACCGTCCGCGCGGCGATCAGTGGCGTACGGACGGCCAGGAGATCGCCGCCTGGCAGGAGGGCCGCACCGGATATCCCGTGGTGGACGCGGCCATGCGCCAACTGCGGCACGAGGGGTGGATGCACAACCGGGGCCGGCTGCTGGCGGCGAGTTTCCTGACCAAGACGCTGTACGTCGACTGGCGCGTGGGCGCCCGGCACTTCCTGGATCTGCTGGTGGACGGGGACATCCCCAACAACCAGCTCAACTGGCAGTGGGTGGCGGGTACCGGAACCGACACGCGCCCCAACCGGCTGCTCAACCCGCTCGTCCAGGCCAGGCGTTTCGACCCGAGGGGCGACTACGTACGGCGCTGGGTGCCCGAACTCGCGGGGCTCGCGGGAGCGGCCGTCCACCAGCCCTGGACGGTGACCGGGCCGGAGCGGGCCCGGATCGACTACCCGGATCCGGTCGTGGACCTCGCCGAGGGACGTACCCGCTTCGAGCGGGCGCGCGGCCTGCAATGACCACGGCGCCCCGCCCGCCGGCCGATCCACGGGCTCTGCGCGGCGTCGGGCGCTTCAGCCCGCCGGGCGCTCCGCGATGCCCGCGACGCGCAGCGCGGCGTCCGCCGTCGCGGCGGCGAAGGCTTCGGGCGGGCGGTCGGGGTCGCAACGATGGATCAGGATGACGCCCTCGATGAGCCCGAAGACCAGGTCGGTACGGAGCGCCAGTTCACCCGGGTGGAGTTCGCCGCAGGCCTTGGTCGCGGCCAGCAACTGTCCGTAGGCGTTCTTGAGATCGTCGCGCACCTGGCGGAAGCCGGAGAACGCCTCGGTGCGCACCTCCGGCAGCAGATAGAGCGCGCCGAGGTTGTGCGCACCGCCGCACAGCAGCTCGACGTCGGAGCGGCAGAGCTGCCAGAGCCTGGCCTCCGCCGACGCGGTGTCGTCGGCGAGCAGGCGGCGGGCGAGGGCCAGGGACGGCGCGACCGTGGACTCCAGCAGGCCGGCCAGCAGTTCTTCCTTGCCGGCGACATAGTGGTACATCGTCGCCTGGCGCATCCCGGCGCGCTCGGCGACGGCGCGGGTCGTCGTGGCCGCGTAACCGTGGGTGGTGAACAACTCGGCCGCCGCTTCGAGGAGTTCCTCGCGCGGCGTCAGCCCGTTGTCCCGCCGCTGCTGGGCACGCGGCCGTCCGACCCGTCGTCCTGTGGTGCTCATGATGCCGATCGTCGCATACCAGCGCCCCGCCGACGCGGGCCCCGGATTCGTGGGGATCGCGACCGACCGGCTGCGGGAAGAGCGACTTCCCGGTGATCCGCGGCCGGTGCAGAGCGGGCAACGGGCGCGCGAACGCAACCACGCGTCACACAGGGCCTGTTGACCCCACCGACACCACTGCGCCGCCCCCCTCCAGCCTCAGACGCGAGGCCTCGCGGGGAGCGGCGCACCAGTAGCACCTGGAGCCCGGCGAAGAACCGTC
This sequence comes from Streptomyces sp. ISL-99, assembly GCF_018614005.1. Lineage (NCBI taxonomy): Bacteria > Bacillati > Actinomycetota > Actinomycetes > Kitasatosporales > Streptomycetaceae > Streptomyces > Streptomyces sp. ISL-99. The sequence goes on along the minus strand of NZ_JAGGPC010000029.1, from coordinate 19,736 downwards.
AGCCCACCGACGAGTACGCGACCACGCCACGCAGCACGGCGTCGACCGCCTTGCGCGCGTTCTTCGTGACCGTGCTCCCCTCGGCCGACGACGGCGCGGCCGCCGCGATCTGCCCCAGTACGTCGATGACCTGCTTGCACCAGCGGACAAAGTCCCCCGCCGGCATCTCCGCCTCGCGCAGCACCTCGTCGAGCCCCTTGCCCGACGCCCACATGTACACCGCCCAGGCGAAGCCGAGATCGGGCTCGCGCTGCCCGACGCCCTCCGCCTGGTTGATCTTGAACTCCTCCTCCAGGGCATCGAGCCTGCCCCAGATGCGGACCATCTCAGCCAGCGCGATCTTCGCCGGCCCGGTCGGCACCTTCGGCGCGACCGCGTCGTCCGCCTGGCGCGCCTCGAACACCAACGCCGAGACGCACGCCGCCAGTTCGGCCGGCTTGAGCCCTTCCCACACGCCCTCGCGCAGGCACTCGGACGCCAGCAGGTCGAGCTCGCCGTAGAGCCGGGCCAGCCGCTTGCCGTGCTCGGTGGCCTTGTCACCGCGCAAATAGTCCAGCTCGGTCAGCAGGGCGTAGATCCGGTCGAAGGTACGGGCGATGGTGTTCGTCCGTCCCTCAATGCGCCGCTCCAGCTGCTTCGTGTCCCGCTGGAGGCGGTGGTAACGCTCGGCCCACCGGGCGTGGTCCTCACGCTCGTCGCAGCCGTGGCACGGGTGCGCGCGCAGCTCGGCACGCAGCCGCGAGATCTCACGGTCGTCAGCCGCCGCCGCGCGCTGCTTGCGGTGCCGCTCGGGCGCGATGTGCCCGGCCTTGGTCCGCAGCGCGGAGGCCAGATCACGCCGCGACTGCGGGCTGCGCGCGTTGAACGACTTCGGGATGCGCATCCGCTCCAGCGCCTCCACCGGCACCGGAAAGTCGATCGACGCGAGCCGCTTGACCTGCCGCTCGGCGGTCAGGACCAGAGGCCGCGGCCCGTCGTGCTGATCGAATCCGCGGTGTCCGTTGGCCCGCCCGGCGGGCAGCCCCGGATCCAGCACCAGCGCCAGACCGGCGAACTTACCGGTGGGCACGTGGATGATGTCACCGGTCTTGAGCTTCTCCAGCGACGCGGCCGCAGCGACCCGCCGCTGCACAGCGCCCTGCTTGGCCAGCTCGGTCTCGCGGTCCTTGAGGTCGCGGCGCAGCCGCGCGTACTCCTCGAAGTCCCCGAGGTGACAGGTCATGCCCTCCCGGTAGCCCTGTATGCCCTCTTCGTTCTTCTGGACCTGCTTCGAGATCCCGACGACCGACTTGTCGGCCTGGAACTGCGCGAAGGAGGTTTCCAGCAGCTCGCGCGAGCGGTGCCGCCCGAACTGCTCCACCAGGTTGACCGCCATGTTGTACGACGGCCTGAAGCTGGAGCGCAGCGGGTACGTACGCGTCCCGGCCAGTCCCGCGAGCGCCCCCGGATCCATACCGCGCTGCCAGAGCACCACGGCGTGGCCCTCGACGTCGATGCCGCGCCGCCCCGCCCGGCCGGTGAGCTGGGTGTACTCGCCGGGGGTGATGTCGGCGTGCTGTTCACCGTTCCACTTGACGAGCTTCTCCAGCACCACCGAGCGGGCCGGCATGTTGATGCCGAGCGCCAGCGTCTCGGTCGCGAAGACAGCCTTGACCAGCCCCCGTACGAACAGCTCCTCGACGACCTCCTTGAAGGTCGGCAGCATCCCGGCGTGGTGCGCGGCGATGCCCCGCTCCAGGCCTTCGAGCCATTCGTAGTACCCCAGGACGTGCAGGTCCTCGCCGGGGATGGAGGCCGTCCGCTCCTCGACGATCTCGCGCACCAGCATGCGCTCGTCCTGGTCGTTGAGGCGCAGGCCCGCGTACATGCACTGCTGTACGGCGGCCTCACACGCGGCCCGGCTGAAGATGAAGGTGATCGCGGGCAGCAGGCCCGCGCTGTCGAGCCGCTCGATGACCTCGGGCCTGGCGGGCGTCCAGATACGGCTGCGCTGCCTGCGCTCCCGCTCCCGGTCCGCCTCCCGCATGTTTCCGCGGCCGCGGCCGCGCGCGAAGGACGGGGTGCCGTTCTCCATGCGTGCCATGCGCACCAGGTCGGGGTTGACCTCGCGCCTGCCGCCCCGGCCGTCGTCGGACTCCTCGAAGAGGTCGTACATCTTGCGCCCGGCGAGCACGTGCTGCCACAGCGGCACGGGCCGGTGCTCGGAGACAATCACTTCGGTGTCACCGCGGACGGTGTCCAGCCAGTCGCCGAACTCCTCCGCGTTGGACACGGTCGCCGACAGCGACACCAGCGTCACCGAATCGGGGAGGTGGATGATCACCTCTTCCCAGACGGCGCCGCGGAAGCGGTCGGAGAGGTAGTGCACCTCGTCCATCACCACATAGGCGAGCCCGCGCAGCGCCTGCGATCCCGCGTACAGCATGTTCCGCAGGACCTCGGTGGTCATGACGATCACCGGGGCGTCGGGGTTGACGCTGTTGTCACCGGTCAGCAGCCCGACCTTGTCGGCGCCGTAGCGCCTCACCAGGTCCTGGAACTTCTGGTTCGACAGCGCCTTGATGGGCGTGGTGTAGAAGCACTTGCGCCGCTCGGCCAGAGCCAGGTGCACGGCGAACTCGCCGACGATGGTTTTGCCCGAGCCGGTCGGGGCGGCCACGAGCACGCCCTTTCCGGCTTCGAGGGCTTTGCATGCCTCGATCTGGTACGGGTCCAGCTCGAAGTCGTACAGCTCGCGGAAGGGTGCAAGCGCGGTGGCCTGCTCGGCCGCGCGGGTCCGGGCAGCGGCGTAACGCTCAGCTGGGGAGAGTTCCTCTGTCATCTTGTCTTCGAGCCTACCCGCCAGGTATGACAGTCAGCCCGATCTTTATCGCAGCCCGGCGGGACCCTGAAAGTCAGGTGACGTCGTCGTAGCCGTTCAGCTGCTTGCGTGCCTGCCCCGAGCTCTCGGCACCGGCCTGCTCGGGCAGCGCGCGCGAGGCGGACACGGCTTCGACTTCCCCGACGGCCTCGGGACTGAGGTCGAGTGCCGACGCCTCGTCGTCGTCCAGCTCGGCGTCCGGATCGTTTCGCCGCCGGCGCTTGTCATTGAGCAGCGAGAAGCCGACCGCGATGAAGTAGAGGACGGCCAGTGGGCCCGCCAGCAGCAGCATCGAGATGGGCTCGCCACCAGGGGTGGCGATGGCCGCGAAGGCGGTGAGGCCGACGAGCATTCCGCGCCACCAGCGCAGCATGCGCGCGCCCGTGAGGACGCCGGTGATGTTGAGCAGGATGAGCAGCAGCGGCAGCTCGAAGGCAAGACCGAAGACGATCACCATGCGGGTGATCAGGTCGAGGTAGTCGTCGAGCGGCAGCAGGTTCTGCGCGTCGTCGGGCGTGAAGCTGAGCATGATCTCAGCGGTCTGCGGGAGGATCGCGTACGCCAGGTAGGCGCCGCCCGCGAAGAGCGGGACCCCCACCGCCACGAAGGCCAGCGAGTAGCGCTTCTCGGTGCGGTGCAGGCCGGGCGCGACGAACGCCCAGAGCTGGTAGAGCCATACCGGGGTGGCCACCAGGACGCCGGCCATCAGCGAGACCTTGAGCGCGATGGTGAAGGGCGACAGCAGACCGTTGGTCGTCATCGACGCGCACGGCTTGCCGTTGCGCATGGTCATGGCGCCGTCCACACAGCCCACCGAGGACAGGATGGGCTGCATCAGGAACCTGAAGATTTCCCGCTGATAGAACGCTGCGACAACCACCATGACAACGATGGCCAGTACAGACTTCAGCAGTCGGTTACGCAGCTCACGCAGGTGCTCGGCGAGCGGCATACGCCCCTCGTCGTCCTTCACCTGCTTGCGGGCAGACTTGAGCAACCCACGCCCCTCGTCTCGTGCGGCAGCTGTATCGGATTCGACTGAACCGCGTCAGCTCTGAGTGGTGTGGGTCGGGTCGTTCACCGGACGCGCGCTGGTCACATCGCCGGGCGCGGCCTTGATCGTCCGCGGTGCGGGAGCCTGCTGGTCGGGCGTCGCCGGGGCGGCGTCGGCCGGAGTCGTGGCCTCGTCGTCCTTCTTCATCGCCTTGGCCTCGCTCTTGAGAATACGAGCGGACTTGCCGAGTGAACGCGCCATGTCCGGAAGCTTCTTGGCACCGAAGAGCAACAGAATGACGGCGAAGATCAGAACGATCTCGAGGGGCTTCAGATTGCCGATCATGTGCGACTTCCTTCTCACTGAGGCGGCTGGGGTGGAACTGCGGGGCTGTCCCTCCGGTCGGACCGATGTCCGCCCTTCATGCTCAAGCGATCGTAACCCGTAGGAGTAAACGCGGGGCAATGCCCATGCGTACTCCGGATTGCGACCCGCGCCTCATTGCAGGAGTCGCTCGGCCAGCCTACGCCCCCGCCCGCGCCCGGCGGCGGGCCGCGCTCCTACCGCCACGCCTCGCCGGTGCGCGCCAGGTCCTCGGCCGCGCGTTCCAGGTTCTCCGCCGCCTTGTTGATGTCCCTCGAGGTCTCGGCGACCTGGCGCCCGAGGCGCTGGACCTCGACGAACACCCGGATCGCCAGCACGCCCAGTACGGCAAGACCACAGAAACCAAAAGCGATTGCGAGCATCGGCCAGAGCATGCGCAGAGCCTAGACGGTCAGACCGTGGAGTGGAGTCGCAGCGTCCGTACGCCGCCCCCCGTGAGCAGCTCGACGATCCGCTCCCCCGCCGGTTTGCGCACCGGCGCCTCGCACTCGGGGCAGGTGAAGGAGTAGAAGGTCGTACGGCGGCTGGCGCCGATCGCGAGGCGCAGCGAGCCCGCGGACAGTTCGAAGCGGGCTCCGCAGTCGGGGCAGCCCGCCTTGAAGAGGACGGGGCCCACCTGGGTGGGAATACCGGGCAGTAGCGACATGTCCACCAATCTCCTCAGACCTGACCGGCGCTCTCGTACGCCGCGAGCGCCTCGCGGGCCGCTTCCCGCGCGCTGACCGCCAGCTCCGGGGGCGACACGATGTGCCCGTCCCTGCCGAGCCGCAGCGCGAGCCGCCGCAGCGAGGCCGGTTCCGGCGTACGCAGCGTGATCCGCAGGCCGCCGTCGGGCAGTTCCTCCGCGCTGTCGTGCGGGTAGTACTCGGCGACCCAGCGCCCGCCCGGCCCGACCTCCACCACCACCTCGGGGTCGTCCGCCGCGGGCTGCACGAGCCCCTCCGACAGGTCACGCAGCTCGATCTCCGGGGGTACGGACGGCTCGTCGAGCAGTCTGATCTCGGCGACCCGGTCGAGCCGGAACGTACGCCGTGCCTCGGAGAGCCGGCACCACGCCTCCATGTAGGTGTGCCCCACGGCGAAGAGCCGGATCGGGTCGACCTCGCGCTCGGTGAGCTCGTCGCGCGCCGGTGAGTAGTAGCGCAGCCACAGCCGGCGCCGCTCCGAGATCGCCCGGTCGACGTCCGCGAAGACCCCGCCCTCGGACTCGAAGGTCACCGAGAACCTGGAGCTGGCGCCCGCCGCCTCGCCCGCCGCGGCCTCCAGCTTCGCCGTGGCGCGCAGCAGCGCCTGCCGGTCACCCTCACGCAGGCCGGGAAGCGTGGAGACGGCGCGGGCGGCGACGAGCAGCGCGGTGGCCTCGTCGGCGGCGAGCCGCAGCGGCTCGGCGACGTCGTCCGGGTTGTGCCACCAGATCCGGTCGCCGTCGGTGTCGATGTCGAGGAGGTCGCCGCCGCGGAAGCTGGTCCCGCACATGGGCAGGACGTCGAGGTCGGAGATCAGCTCGTCCTCGGTGATGCCGAAGGCGCGGGCGACATCGCTGACGTGCGCGCCGGGGCGCTCCCGCAGGTACGTCACCAGGGAGAGCATCCGCCGGGTCTGGTCGATCGCGTTCGTGGCCATGGTCTCGTGGCCCCCCTCAGTCCTTGGCCACGGCGCGCAGCCGGTCCACGACGTCCGCCCGCAGATCAGCGGGCTCCAGTACGACGACCTCGGGGCCGAGCTCGACGAGCCAGGCGTCGAGCCCGTGCCCGTACGGGATCGCCAGCTCGTCCCAGCCGTCACCCAGGTCCCGTACGGCGGTGGCCCGGGCCCGCAGCGGGTAGCCGGAGCCCTGGCGCAGCTTGATCAGGGCGCTGCGGGTCGCCGTCTCGCCCGCCCAGCTCTCGACGGTCTCGCGTACGGTCACGACGTCCGGCACCTCGGCCGTGAAGGACCCGGCGCGCGAGCGCACCTTGCCGGTGATCCGGGAGAGCCGGAAGACCCGCTCGGCGCCGCGCTCGCGGTCCCAGCCGGCGAGGTACCAGTGGCCGCGCCAGCACTCCAGCGTCCACGGCTCGACGTGCCGGGTCTCGGGGCGGGCGGCGTTGGCCTTGCGGTAGTCGAAGACGACGGGCCGCCGGTCACGGCAGGCCAGCATCAAGGGCTCGAAGGCCGTCTCGTGCACCGGGATGCGGGGTTCGAGGGCGCTCTGGTGGCCTTCGTACGGGTCCTCCGCCTCGGGCATGCCCGCCGCGCGCAGCTTCTGCAGCGCGCCGCTGGCGGCGCCGGCGAGGCGGGCCTGCTGCCAGACCTTGGCGGCGAGGCCGAGGGCGGCGGCCTCCTCGGCGTCGAGGGTGATGGCGGGCAGGCGGTTGCTGTCGCGGCGGGCCAGGTAGCCGGCGTCGCCGTCGAGGTTCTCGACGGTCTCGATGACCAGACCGAGTTCGCGCAGATCGTCCTTGTCGCGCTCGAACATGCGGTTGAAGGAATCGTCCGTGCCCGCTTCGAGGTAAGCCTCGATGGACCCCCGCAGTTCCCGCTTGCTGAGCGGGCGCCGGGTCCCGAGCAGGCACAACGCCAGGTTCATCAACCGTTCGGCCTTGGCAATCGCCATCGGCACCCTCTCTCTTGCTCTACGACCGTCGACCGTACCGCCCCGGGGTGTCGCGGCAAAAGCCGAGGGCCCATGCCGGACGGCATGGGCCCTCGTACCGCTCTCACTTGATCAGAGAGCGACCTTGATCAGACCGCGACGAGGTCGCAGACGAAGATCAGCGTCTCGCCCGGCTTGATGACGCCGCCGGCGCCGTGGTCGCCGTACGCGAGGTGCGGGGGAATGATCAGCTCGCGGCGGCCGCCGACCTTCATGCCCTGCACGCCCTGGTCCCAGCCGGCGATGACGCGGCCGGCACCGAGCGGGAACTGCAGCGGCGTGCCGCGGTTCCAGCTCGAGTCGAACTCCTCGCCGGTGGAGAAGGCCACACCCACGTAGTGGACCTTGACGTTGTGGCCTGCCTTCGCGACCTCGCCGTCGCCCTCCCAGATGTCCCTGATCTGCAGGTCCTTCGGCGGCTCGCCACCCGGGAAGTCGATCTCGGGCTTCTCGATGCTCACGGAAAATGCTCCTCTGTACTACGAACTGGGCAACCTGGACAGTCTTACATCACCGCGAGAATGTCCACCTGGAACACCAGCGTCGAGTTGGCGGGGATGGACTGCTGCTTCTTGTCACCGAAGGCCTGGTCCGGCGGGATGACGAGGAGCACGCGGCTGCCGGCCTTCTTGCCGACCAGGCCGTTTTTGAGGCCCTTCAGCGTGACCTGCGGCAGCGCGAACTGCTGGGTCTTGCCCTGGGCGTACGTGCTGTCGAAGAGCTTGCCGTCCTTCCAGATCAGCCCCTGGTAGGCGACGGACACCGTGTCGGAGTCCTTCACCACCGCGCCGTCGCTCTCCAGTACGTAGGTGGAGACGAGCTTCTTCGGCGGGTCCGACTTCTTCGGCATCGTGACCTTCGGCGCCTTGCCGTCGGTGTTGACGCCGACCTTGGGCAGGTCGATGTTGTCCTGCGCGACCTCGCCGCCCTTGGCGGAGGAGGGGATGCTCTTGGCCTTCAGGATGTCCACGACGAAGACCAGGGTGGCGTTCGGCTTGATCGTGGGGGGCTGGCCCTGCGCGCCGTAACCCATCTCGGGTGGGATGACGAGCTGGACGCGGCTGCCGACCTTGTGGCCCTCCAGGCCCTTGTCCCAGCCGGGGATGACCATGCCGGCGCCGAGGGTCAGCGGGAAGGGCTGCTTGCGGTCGAAACTGTTGTCGAAGGGCTTCGTGGAGTCCCACTGCTGGCCGAGGTAGTTCACCTCGATGGCGTCACCCTTTTTGATGGCCTCAGCATCGTCCTTGCCCTTGCTGAGGACCTCGGACTTGAGTTCCTTGGGGGGATCGCCCTCCCCCTTGGCCAGGGTCGGCTTCTCGCCGAACTTTTCGCCCGCGGTGATCGCCGGCAGTCCGTTCTTTGACGAGGTGGAGTCGGAGCCCTTGTCGTCGCTGCCACACGCCGCTGTCGAGAGCAGCAGCAGGGGGACGACAAGTAGGCCGGCAAGTCGGCGCACGTGTTCCTCAGATCTCAGACGGCACAGTAGTCGCCCGCCACTCTAAGGCGTGGCCCGGGCCCCGCACGAGGAACGTGCGGGGCCCGGGTTGCGTTCCGGAAAACCGGACATGGCCGGATCACATACCGGCGATGAGCTTTTCCACCCGGTCGTCGACCGACCGGAAGGGGTCCTTGCACAACACTGTGCGCTGTGCCTGGTCGTTGAGCTTGAGGTGCACCCAGTCGACGGTGAAGTCCCTGCGCTGTTCCTGGGCCCTGCGGATGAAGTCGCCGCGCAGCCGCGCCCGGGTGGTCTGCGGCGGCACCGACTTGCCTTCGAAGATCTTCAAGTCGTTGCAGATGCGGGCGGCTTGTCCCTTCTTCTCCAGCAGGTAATAGAGCCCGCGCCGACGGTGGATGTCGTGGTAGGCGAGGTCTATCTGGGCGACCCGGGGGTGCGACATGGTCATGTTGTGCTTGCCGCGGTAGCGCTCGATCAGCTTGTACTTCATGACCCAGTCGATTTCGGTGCCGATCCGGTCGAGGTCCTCGGCCTCGATCGCGTCGAGCGCGCGGCCCCACAGTTCGAGGACCTGCTCGACCGTGCCCGTACGGATGCCGCGGCGGTCCACGAAGTCCACGGCCTTCTCGTAGTACTCCCGCTGCACCTCTATGGCGGACGCCTCGCGCCCGCTGGCCAGGCGCACCTTGCGCTGCCCGGTGATGTCGTGGCTGACCTCACGGATGGCCCGGATGGGGTTCTCCAGGGTGAGGTCGCGCATCACCGTGCCCGCCTCGATCATGCGCAGGACGAGGTCGGTGGCGCCGACCTTGAGGAGCATGGTCGTCTCGGACATGTTGGAGTCACCGACGATGACGTGGAGCCTGCGGTAGCGCTCGGCGTCGGCGTGCGGTTCGTCGCGGGTGTTGATGATCGGACGGGAGCGGGTCGTCGCGGAGCTGACGCCCTCCCAGATGTGCTCGGCACGCTGGCTGACGCAGAAGACCGCGCCCCGCGGGGTCTGCAGCACCTTGCCGGCGCCGCAGATGAGCTGCCGGGTGACGAGGAACGGGATGAGGATGTCCGCGAGCCTGGAGAACTCTCCGTGCCGGGCCACCAGGTAATTCTCGTGGCAGCCGTAGGAGTTTCCCGCAGAGTCGGTGTTGTTCTTGAAGAGATAGACGTCGCCCGCGATTCCCTCCTCGTGCAGGCGGCGTTCGGCGTCGACGAGCAGACCTTCGAGAATGCGCTCGCCCGCCTTGTCGTGGGTGACGAGCTCGGTCACGTTGTCGCATTCGGGAGTTGCGTATTCCGGATGCGATCCCACGTCGAGGTAGAGGCGGGCGCCGTTCCGCAGGAAGACATTGCTGCTGCGGCCCCATGACACAACACGGCGGAAGAGGTAGCGCGCCACTTCGTCAGGTGACAGTCGGCGCTGTCCCCTGAACGTGCACGTGACGCCGTACTCGTTCTCCAGCCCGAAAATGCGGCGGTCCATGACTGAACATTACGCCTGATGGCCTGTCCTGAAACCGGGTTCGGCCGCACCGATTCGATCATTTTCGGAAGGCATTACGACGGAGTCTGTGGGAAGGGGCGTGACAACGGGAATCGTGAGAACCCGCCGGGTGGCCAGCAGGACAAGCAGCGCGGCCACTCCGCCGCCCGCCGCGACGGCGAAGCTCGCGGCCGTGCCGCCGTACTCGACGGCCGGTCCCGCGGCGCCGGTTCCCACCGCGGCGCCTACGCCGAAGGTGGTGACCAGCCAGGAGAACGCCTCGGTGACGGTGCCGCGCGGGGCGTGCCGGTCGACGACGATGAAGGCGCAGGCGAGCGCGGGGGCGAGGAAGACTCCGGAGACGGCCGCGAGTACGACCATCGCCGGGACGCCGGGGGTGAGCATGAGTGGCAGGTAACCGGCCGCGAGCAGGGCGACGATGAACCGCAGCCGCCGTTCGGGGGCGCCGGCCCACTGCCGGGCGCCGTACACCACGCCGCCGGCGAGCGCGCCGAGCCCGAGCGCCGCCATCAGCCAGCCGTACACCGCTTCCCGGCCGTGGTCGTCGGCGTACGCGACACCCGCGACGGTGATGGAGCCGAGGGCGAGGCCGACGAAGAAGAAGGAGCCGAGGAGGGCCAGCAGGCCCGGCGAGCGCAGGGCGCCCAGCCAGTGCGCCTCCCGGGGCGCCGAACGCCAGGTGCGCGAAGGCTCGGACAGTACGACGGACAGCGCGCCCAGCACGCCTACGGCGTTGATGACGAGCAGTGCGGCCGCCGGCGACCAGAGCGCCACGAGCAGCGTGACGAGCAAGGGACCGACGGTGAACATGATTTCCTGCGCCACCGCGTCCATGGCGTACGCCCGGTGCACCCGGTCCTCTCGGCCGAGCACATTGGGCCACAGCGCCCGCAGGCCCCCTTCGAGGGGCGGCGTGAAGACGCCCGCCAGGGCCACGGCGGCGTACGTGAGCGGCAGCGGGTCGATTCCGGCGAGGGTGAGCAGGACCATGCCCAGGGCGGACAGTACGGCGGCGGGGAGTTGCACGCGCGGCTGCCCGTACAGGTCCACGGCCCGGCCGAGCAGCGGCTGTCCCACCGCGTTGGCCAGCCCGTACACCGCGGCGAGGCCGCCGGCCAGCGAGTAGCTGCCGCCCTCGGCGCGGGTGAGCAGCACGATCGCGATGGGGGCGGTGGCGTTGGGCAGCCGCCCCACCAAAGTGCCCGCCAGCAGGCGCGCGGCGTACCGCGTCCTGAGCAGTTCCGCGTATCCCGCGGCCATGTCCGCCCCTCTCCGCTCCGGTGCGCACCGAAGTTGTACGTATAACGTGCTGTGCCATACGTACCATGAGCCAGGCCGCGGGTCCACCTCGCGGTCATGAGCCCTTGCTGCGGAGGCACGAGTGACGAGCCCGGACGACTCCCCGGACGAGACCTACGAGGCCGCCGGTGCCGGGACGCCTCACGCGCCGCCGACCAGCAGGGACGTCGCCCGCGCCGCCGGGGTCTCGCAGGCGACCGTCTCGCTCGTGCTCGGCGACAAGTGGCGCGGGCGTGTGTCGGAGCGCACCGCGGATCTGGTGCGCGGGGCAGCGCGGGACCTCGGGTACCGCCCGAACCTCGCCGCCCGGAACCTGCGGCTCGGCAGGACCAGGACCGCGCTGCTCGTCGTACCCGCGCTGACCAACGAATTCTTCGCCCGGGTCTACACGGGCGCCGCCCGCACGGCCGCCGCCCACGATTTCGGCGTCGTCCTCTACCCCTCCCCCGAGGGCGTGGGCCCCGCCCGCGACCCCTTCGCCTCGGCACAGGCCACCCTGGACGGCGTCATCGCGTCGTCCATGGCCGCCGGCGCCCTCGGCGCGATCCGGGGCGCGGGGCTGCCGCTCGTGATGCTCGACAGCGATCCGGCGGACCCGGGCGCCGCCGCGTACGTGAACCTCGACATCGCCGACGGGATGCGCCAGGTGACGGAGCATCTGCTCGCTCTCGGCCACCGGCGGTTCGTCCATCTCGCGTCGGCCGTGGCGTCCTGGACGTTCGATGTACGCGCCGCGGCCCTCCACGACGCGCTGCGCCGGACCCCCGACGCGGTCGTACGCACGGTGCCCGCGCCCCTGGACGTGCACGGCGCCAGAGCGGCCGCCGAACTGGCCCTGACCGGTCCCGGGCCGAGGCCGACGGCGCTGGTCTGCGACGACGACATCGTCGCGGCGGGCGCCTGCAAGGCGGTGCGCCGCCTCGGACTGCGGGTGCCCGAGGACGTCTCGGTCACCGGCTTCGACGACCTCGCTCTGGCGACCGCCGTGGAGCCGGAACTCACCACCGTACGGCTGGCCGCCGAGCAGGTCGGAGAGCGGGGCATGGCCGCACTGCTGGCCGTCCTGGAAGGCCGGCGGCCCGAGGGCGGCGAGATCCCCGTGGAGCTGAGGGTCCGCGGCTCCACCGCACGCGTCTGACGCACCGTCGGATGACGCGTGTGCCCCGGACCGCTGGGCGGCCGGGGCACCGGACGGTGGTGTCGGAGCGGCTACGGCTCCTCGGTGTCCGACGGGGTGTCGGTGGGAGTGGCCGCGTCGCCGTCCGCCTCCAGCAGGCGCGCCAGCTGGCGGCCGACGATGCGCTTGAACTTGCGCTCCTGCGGGCGCGTACGGTCCAGGACCGCCACCTCCAGCCGCTCGGCGGGGATCTCCCGCTCACTGCCGTTGGTGTCCCGCGAGAGCGCCTGCACGGCGAGCTTGAGCGCCTCCGCCAGCGTCATCCCGTCCCGGTGGCGCTGGTCGAGGAAGCTGCTGATCTGCTCCGCGTTGCCGCCGACCGCGACCGAACCGTGCTCGTCCACGATCGAACCGTCGTGGGGCAGCCGGTAGATCTGGTCACCCTCGGGCCGGGCCCCGACCTCGGCGACGACCAGCTCCACCTCGTACGGCTTCTCCGCGTTGCTGGAGAAGATCGTGCCCAGCGTCTGCGCGTAGACGTTGGCGAGGCCACGGGCCGTCACATCTTCACGGTCGTACGTGTATCCCCGCAGATCGGCGTACCGGACGCCGCCGATCCGCAGGTTCTCGTACTCGTTGTACTTGCCGGCGGCGGCGAAGCCGATCCGGTCATAGATCTCGCTGAACTTGTGCAGTGCGCGGGACGGGTTCTCGCCGACGAATACGATGCCGTCGGCGTACTGCAGCACGACAAGGCTGCGACCGCGGGCGATGCCCTTCCGGGCGTATTCCGCCCGGTCGGCCATGGCCTGCTGGGGTGAGACATAGAACGGCGTCGACACCGGCTATCCGTCCCTTTCTGTCGTTATCACGTTGATTCCCAAGGACAGGAGCCGTCAGAGAAGCGCGGCCCGGGGACCGTCGGGCTGCTCCAGCCGCCGCTCGAGGATCGAGCGGGCCAGCTCGGAGGACTCCGCCTCGGTGAGCCGCCGGAATCCCTCTTCGGTGATCACGGTGACGATCGGGTAGATACGGCGGGCCACGTCCGGGCCACCGGTCGCCGAGTCGTCGTCGGCCGCGTCGTACAGCGCCTGGACCACGAGCGTGGTCGCCTGCTGCTCCGTCAGATCGTCGCGGTACAGCTTCTTCATCGACCCGCGGGCGAAGATGGAACCGGAGCCCGTCGCCGCGAATCCGTGCTCCTCGGAGCGGCCGCCCGTCACGTCGTACGAGAAGATGCGGCCCTTCTCCCGGTCGACGTCCCAGCCGGCGAAGAGCGGGACGACGGCCAGGCCCTGCATCGCCATGCCGAGGTTGCTGCGGATCATCGTGGAGAGCCGGTTCGCCTTGCCCTCCAGGGAGAGCTGGGCGCCTTCCACCTTCTCGAAGTGCTCCAGCTCAAGCTGGAAGAGCCTGACCATCTCCACCGCGAGACCGGCGGTGCCGGCGATGCCCACCGCCGAGTACTCGTCGGCGGGGAAGACCTTCTCAATGTCGCGCTGCGCGATCATGTTGCCCATGGTGGCCCGCCGGTCACCGGCGAGCACCACGCCGCCGGGGAACGCTGCGGCGACGATCGTCGTGCCGTGCGGCGCCTCTATGACGCCCTTCATGGGCGGCAGGACACGGTTGCCCGGCAGCATCCCGGGTGAGTGGTCCGACAGGAAGTCCATGAAGGACGAGGAGCCCGGCGTCAGGAAGGCAGCTGGTAGACGCCCGGTGCTACGAGTGTTGGCTTCCACGCGTTTCCCTCCAGGTATGCGATGGCCCGACGCAAGGTATCGGGATCATCCCCCAACTTGCCGATGGCCGAATTGCAGTTGAAGCACAGTACGCCTCGGACCCTACCCGTCTCGTGACAGTGATCCACGTGAACTGCGGGAGCAGCCAGACAGATCGAGCAGACCCCCACCTGCGTCGAGATCATCTCGTCGCGCTCAGCCTCGGTAATGCCGTACTGACGCATGAAGTAGGCCGCTCGGTTCTCGGCCGCGCGACAGGGTTTACACCGAGTGGACAGACCGTCGGAGGCCCTGGCATTCCGGTCCCACTCGCTATGGGGCTTGATCTCTCCACACACGCGGCACAGTTTGTGCTCAGGCGGAACGTCCACCTTCTCGCGCACAGGCTTACCGATTGCCTCCCGGCGGCGCCGGTAATGCGCGGCTCCGTACTCGGCCACGCACTCCCGGCATCGCACCTGAAGACCATCGCGCCTGTTCCTGTCCGCAGCGAAGGACGCAAACGACAGCCTCCGCTTACACCCACTGCACTGCTTCCCCTCGACAGGCTCCGACATGTCTGTTATTGACCGCCTTTTTGCACAAATGAGCGCACGAAGTCCTCTGCGTTTTCCTCAAGTACGTCGTCGATTTCGTCCAGAACCGAGTCGACGTCGTCGCTCAGCTTCTCCTGGCGCTCCTTGAGGTCCTCCGCAGCCTGCGCGTCCTGCGCGGTCTCCTCGGTCTCCTCGGTGGAACGCGTCGCCTTCTGCTGTCCGCCGTCGGTGTCCTTGGTCGCCATCTCTACCTCACCCCGCTCGCTCGGTTCGATGTCCTTGATCAGACCCTACAAGCGGGGTCTGACATCCGCGCCGTACTTTCACAACGCGTGGGGATCACCTCGATGATTCCCACCCGCCGCACCTTTCAGCCGCCCGAAAGGACCCGGACCAGGTCCTCCGCCGTCCTGCACCGGTCGAGAAGCTCCTTGACGTGATTACGTGTACCGCGCAACGGTTCCAGGGTGGGCACTCGCTGGAGCGAGTCCCGGCCCGGCAGGTCGAAGATCACCGAGTCCCAGGAGGCCGCCGCGACGTCGTCCGCGTACTGCTCCAGGCAGCGCCCGCGGAAATAGGCCCGCGTGTCCTCAGGAGGCTTTGTCTCGGCCTTCCGCACCCCACCCTCATCCAGGAGCCGCTTCATCTTCCCGCGGGCCGCCAGGCGGTTGTACAGGCCCTTCTCGGGGCGCACGTCGGCGTACTGGAGGTCCACCAGGTGGAGCCTGGGCGCGTCCCAGTCCAGGTTGTCGCGCCTGCGGTAGCCCTCGAGAAGCTCCCGCTTGGCGATCCAGTCCAGCTCGCCCGAGAGGCTCATCGGGTCGTTCTCCAGCCGGTTCAGTACGTCCTCCCAGCGCCCCAGGACGTCCTTGGTCTGGTCGTCCGCGTCGACGCCGAACCGCTCCTCGACGTACTTGCGCGCCAGCTCGAAGTACTCCATCTGCAGCTGGACAGCGGTGAGTGTCCGGCCGCTGCGGAGCGTGATCAGCCGTTGCAGTGTCGGGTCGTGCGAGACCTGGTGCAGGGTGCGCACCGGCTGGTCGACCGCGAGGTCGACGTTGATGAAGCCGTCCTCGATCATGGAGAGCACCAGGGACGTCGTGCCCAGCTTCAGATACGTCGAGATCTCGGAGAGGTTCGCGTCGCCGATGATGACGTGCAGCCTGCGGTACTTCTCGGCGTCGGAGTGCGGCTCGTCGCGGGTGTTGATGATGGGGCGCTTGAGCGTGGTCTCCAGGCCGACCTCGACCTCGAAATAGTCGGCGCGCTGGCTGATCTGGAAGCCGTGCTCGTGGCCGTCCTGGCCGATGCCCACCCTGCCCGCGCCCGTGACCACCTGCCGGGACACGAAGAACGGCGTCAGGTGGCGCACGATGTCCGAGAAGGGGGTCTCCCGCTTCATCAGGTAGTTCTCGTGCGTGCCGTAGGACGCGCCCTTGTTGTCGGTGTTGTTCTTGTAGAGGTGGATCGGCTGGGCGCCGGGGAGCTGCGCGGCCCGCTCGGCGGCCTCGGCCATGATCCGTTCGCCGGCCTTGTCCCAGAGCACCGCGTCGAGCGGATTGGTCACCTCCGGCGAGCTGTACTCGGGGTGCGCGTGGTCGACGTACAGCCGCGCGCCATTGGTGAGGATGACATTGGCGAGGCCGATGTCCTCGTCGGTGAGCTGACTGTTGTCGGCGGCCTCCCGGGCGAGGTCGAAGCCTCGCGCGTCCCGCAGCGGGTTCTCCTCCTCGAAGTCCCAGCGGGCGCGGCGCGCCCGGTGCATCGCCGCCGCGTAGGCGTTGACGATCTGGGACGAGGTGAGCATGGCATTGGCGTTGGGGTGGCCGGGGACGGAGATCCCGTACTCCGTCTCGATGCCCATTACTCGCCGTACGGTCATGCGGCCCTCCTTGCCCGCGTCGCCCCCGGACGGGGGCGGCACTCAAGTACCGCTGGTTCTCCGGTGCGTGTGCGGTGCCCGGTCCCGCACAGCGCGACTCGGCGGTACCGAAGAGCCAGCCTAGAACGCCTTTGCGCTGGTGGGGAGATCAATTGCGTCATTGCTCTGGTGTGGTCGGTGTGGCGGCGGGGGTGGCTGGAAAGCAGCCGGCTGCGGATGCCCGGGCGGGCACCCGCAGCCGGTCTGCGATCTAGAGGTACTGACCGGTGTTTGCCACCGTGTCGATGGAGCGCCCGGTGTCCGCGCCCTGTTTTCCAGTGACGAGCGTGCGGATGAATACAATCCGCTCGCCCTTCTTTCCGGAGATACGTGCCCAGTCGTCCGGGTTCGTGGTGTTCGGCAGGTCCTCGTTCTCCTTGAACTCGTCCACGCAAGCCTGGAGGAGGTGGGAGACCCTGAGGCCCTTCTGGTTCTGGTCGAGGAAGGCCTTGATGGCCATCTTCTTGGCCCGGTCGACGATGTTCTGGATCATCGCGCCGGAATTGAAGTCCTTGAAGTACAGGACTTCCTTGTCGCCGTTCGCGTACGTGACCTCGAGGAAGCGATTTTCCTCGGATTCCGCGTACATCTGCTCGACGACCGACTGGATCATGCCGTGGACCGCGGCCTCCCTGGAGCCGGTGTGCTCGGCCAGGTCTTCCGCGTGCAGCGGCAGGGTGGAGCGGAGGTACTTCGCGAAGATGTCCTTCGCCGCTTCGGCGTCCGGACGCTCGATCTTGATCTTGACATCGAGCCGGCCCGGCCGCAGGATCGCCGGGTCGATCATGTCCTCGCGGTTGGAGGCGCCGATGACGATGACGTTCTCCAGGCCCTCCACGCCGTCGATCTCGGCGAGCAGCTGCGGGACGATGGTGTTCTCCACGTCCGAGCTGACACCCGAGCCACGGGTGCGGAAGAGCGACTCCATCTCGTCGAAGAAGACGATGACAGGGGTGCCCTCGTTCGCCTTCTCCCGGGCACGCTGGAAGACGAGGCGGATGTGCCGCTCGGTCTCACCGACGTACTTGTTGAGGAGCTCGGGGCCCTTGATGTTGAGGAAGTAGCTCTTCCCCGCGGGCTTGCCGGTCACCTCGGCGACCTTCTTGGCAAGGGAGTTGGCGACGGCTTTCGCGATCAGCGTCTTGCCGCAGCCGGGCGGACCGTAGAGCAGGATGCCCTTGGGCGGCCGCAGTTCGTGCTCCTTGAAGAGGTCGGGGTAGAGGTACGGAAGCTCGACCGCGTCACGGATCATTTCGATCTGGCTGCCCAGACCGCCGATCTTGTCGTAGTCGACGTCCGGGACCTCTTCGAGGACGAGCTCTTCGACCTCGCTCTTCGGGATGACTTCGTAGACGTAACCGGACCTGGGTTCCAGCAGCAGGGCGTCGCCGGGGCGGATGGTGACGTCCATCAGCGGCTCGGCGAGCCGCACCACCCGCTCCTCGTCGGTGTGCCCCAGCACCAGGGCGCGCTCGCCGTCCTCAAGGATCTCCTTGAGGGTGACGATTTCCCCGGCGCGCTCGAACTCCATGGCCTCGACCACGTTGAGGGCCTCGTTGAGCATGACCTCCTGGCCACGCCGGAGCTCTTCGAGCTCCACGCTGGGACTGACGTTCACCCGTAGCTTGCGGCCACCGGTGAAGATGTCGGCCGTGCCGTCCTCGTTCGCCATGAGGAAGACACCGAAGCCGGCCGGCGGCTGCGCGAGCCGGTCGACTTCTTCCTTGAGGGCCACGATCTGATCGCGGGCCTCACGGAGCGTGTTGGCGAGCCGCTCGTTCTGTGCGGACACGCCGGCCAAGTTGGTCTGCAGCTCGACGATCCGCTCTTCGAGAATCCTCGTATGACGCGGAGAGTCGGCGAGCTTGCGGCGCAGGACGGCGATTTCCTGCTCGAGATAGGCAACCTGGCCGGCGGGGTCCTCAGACCCTCGCCCGGGCCGGATGCCGCGGTTGATGTCGTCGTCGTGGGCTGCCACGGTCCTCACCTCCTCCAAGGGGAGCTGGACGCTTCCTGACCCTACCTGGGCGGGTGCGGGTTGAAACCCCTAGATCACAAAGACTCCGGGGTGTGTCCGATCTTCACCCTTGCGTACTCCCTCACACCAGGGGAATACCCACCCATCAACATCGGAAAGCGGCCGGTTGTATCGTCGAAGTGTTCAACACCCGTCAGGGCTGGCTCCAATTGCTACAACCGCGCAGGAAACGGCAGGAGATATGACCGTGCAGCAGAAGGCTCCCACCGACGACGGCGCACAGACCGGCGACCCGCTCGAGGTGTGGATCGATCAGGACCTCTGCACCGGTGACGGGATCTGCGTCCAGTACGCCCCCGAAGTCTTCGAGCTCGACATCGACGGCCTGGCGTACGTGAAGAGCGCCGGCGACGAACTGCTGCAGAGCCCCGGCGCCACAACGCCCGTACCCCTGCCGCTTCTGAGGGACGTCGTCGACTCGGCGAAGGAGTGCCCGGGCGACTGCATCCACGTGCGCCGCGTTTCGGACAGGGTCGAGGTGTACGGCCCGGACGCGGAGTGACGAATCACATACTGCGCGCATCCGGCAGGACGGTCCGGGCGAACTTGCCGCCCTTCCACTGCCACTTGACCTTCTCCTGCCGGTCCGGGCAGCAGCGCGGCACGTCCGGCGACGAGTAGCCGAGCAGCGTCGCGGAGACCGTGCCTCCGCCCACCGCGAAATCGCTGACTCCCATCCCGCCCGCCGGGTCCACCAGCGTCGCCACGACGCGCGAAGGCCCGGTGAGTACGAAGACGCCGCTCGGCGGTGTACCGATTCCCGACACGCAGCGCACGACCGCCACGGTCTCGGGCCGGCCGTCGCCGTCGAGGTCGCCGGAGCCCTGCTTGACCACGGCGGGCTTCTCACCGTGACACTCCAGCGGATACACCGCGCTCGACGCGTCGGGTGCGGGTTCTGCCGCGGCCCTGACCGGCCGGGGTCCCGCCCCCGGGGCCGTCTGGGAGGCAGTGGCGGCTTCGGGCTGGAGCAGGCCGGCCGCGGCGACGACCGCGGCCATGGCGGCGGCGGTGGCGAGCCAGTGCACCGGGCGGGGCCGGGTGTGCGCGAGGTCCAGGGCGGCGGAGGGCTGCACGCGGGGTGTCTCCTGGGGGCTGTGCCGGCAGGGGTGGCGAGCATAGTGCCACACGTCACAGCGCCGCGGAATGGCGGGGTCCGTACCCGTGACGGAAATTCTGGTGACGACGGGCCGGTAACGGAAAAGCGCCGCCGCTGAGTTCCCCGGTCGGTCGGGGAACTCAGCGGCGGCGCT
>NZ_JAGGPC010000002.1:0-215742 GCF_018614005.1 Streptomyces sp. ISL-99 | reverse complement strand
GGCGAGCACCAGCGCGCGGCGGGCCCCGTGGGCGGCCGGGTGGCCGCCGGCCGCGACCGACAGGCCGAGGGCGGCGGCCCGGCGCTCCTGGGCGCAGCCCGGGCAGCCACAGTCGGCCGCGGGCTCGTACTCCTCGAAAACCGGCATCGTCATGCGGTTCCACTCCCGTGGGTTTTTTGGCGCGTCTGCACGGGTGACAGTGTTTCAACTGTCCGGACATAACACATGTTGACTGTCCAAATGGTAACCAAACGGACAGTACGCGGTGTGGCCGGTCCGGAGCACCCGCGACGGTCGGGTAAAGTTCTCGGAGTCAGGCAGGCGCCGCTAGCTCAGTTGNNTTCGAGTCCCTGGCGGCGCACACGACGTCGAAGCCCCCTCACTGAGCGTGAGGGGGCTTCGACGATTTCCGGACAACTCACACCCCTGTCGCGCCCATGACGCAACCGCACCGAACCCATGTCGCAGGTGGTCCCCAAAGCCCGCGTATGACCGGTAAACACCTTGTTTCGCCCTTGCGATCAAGGCGGGTGTCATAGACCCTGTCCTGGAGCCATTGGCTCCCATGGGCCGGGCGGTTTCGGCAAGTTGGGGGCAGCCGACAGCCGGGGGGCTGACGGCGCACAGGGGGCGGGGGCCCCGTTCGTGAACAGATCCCGGGGCGGGCATCATGCAACCGGAAGGTTGTCGTCCCATGTCTGAAGGGATGACAGCAGGACACTTGTGCGTCCGGGATGGCCGAGGGGGCCGGCACCGGGCGAAGAGACCGACGAACACACGCAGCCAGCATGCGTGCGGGGGGATGACCAATGACGTCGACGCCGACCGGCGCCCGGCACAACAACGACCCTTCCCGGACGGCGCAGCTTCGGGTACCCCCGCAGCTGCGGACCGGCGGGTCGCGCATACGGGCGAAGAAGCCGCTGCCGAGGTACGACTACGAGCACTACAGCCGCCTCGCCGGGCCGCTGACCCAGCCCGACCCGGCCAAGCCGTACACCGTGCAGTACCGCTCGCTGCTCTCGCAGGAACCGCACCGCATCCGCGCCGCCCTGCTGCTGTGCGCCGCGCCGCTGCTGTCGCTGGGGCTGTTCGTCTGGCTGATGCAGCCGGAGCACTGGACCGAGCGCGACCCGAACCTCAAGAACGACACGCTGCTGATCCTCGACATCGTCATGCTGGTCTCGATCGGACTGATCGAGCTCTTCCGCACGATGAACGTCCTGTCGAACGCGCACGCGACCCTGGTCGCCCGCGACCCCGTCCCCGTCGTGCCCGAGACCGGCACCCGGGTCGCCTTCCTCACCTCCTTCGTGCCCGGCAAGGAGCCGCTGGAGATGGTGACGAAGACGCTGGAGGCGGCCGTCAGGATCCGCCACCGCGGCCTGATGCACGTATGGCTCCTCGACGAGGGCAACGACCCGGCGGTCAGGGAGGTCTGCGAGCGCCTCGGCGTGCACCACTTCTCCCGCAAGGGCGTCGCGAAGTGGAACCAGGCCAAGGGCCCGCACCGCGCCAAGACCAAGCACGGCAACTACAACGCCTGGCTCGACGCGCACGGCGACAACTACGACTTCTTCGCCTCCGTCGACACCGACCACGTGCCGCTGCCCAACTACCTGGAGCGGATGCTCGGCTACTTCCGCGACCCGGACATCGGCTTCGTCATCGGGCCGCAGGTGTACGGCAACTACGACACCTTCGTCACCAAGGCCGCCGAGTCGCAGCAGTTCCTGTTCCACGCCCTGATCCAGCGCGCGGGCAACCGCTACGGCGCTCCCATGTTCGTCGGCACCTCCAACGCCGTACGCATCAGGACGCTCAAGCAGATCGGCGGCCTGTACGACTCGATCACCGAGGACATGGCGACGGGCTTCGAGATCCACCGCGCCACGAACCCGGCCACCGGCAAGAAGTGGCGGTCGGTCTACACCCCGGACGTGCTGGCCGTCGGCGAGGGCCCGACCGCCTGGACCGACTTCTTCACGCAGCAGCTGCGCTGGTCTCGCGGCACGTACGAGACGATCCTCAAGCAGTACTGGAGAGGCTTCGGCTCGCTGCCGACGGGCAAGCTCTTCAACTACACGATGATGATCATCTTCTACCCGATGTCCGCCATGAACTGGATCCTCGCGGCGCTCAGCTGCGCGCTCTTCCTGGGCATGGGCGCCTCGGGCGTCCAGATCGACCCGGCCATCTGGATGATGCTGTACGGCAACGCCTCGGCGCTCCAGATCGGCCTCTACATCTGGAACCGCCGCCACAACGTTTCGCCGCACGAGCCGGAGGGCTCCGGCGGCCTGGCCGGCATGGTGATGTCCGCGCTCTCGGCCCCGATCTACGCGCGCTCACTCATGGACGCCGTACTGCGCCGCAAGTCCGGCTTCGTGGTGACGCCCAAGGGCGACTCCTCCAGCCCGGACACCCTCTTCGGCACCTTCCGTATCCACCTGTTCTTCATCCTGGTCTTCGGCGGGTCCCTCGTCTCCTCCTTCTTCTTCGGCCACAACCACCCCGCGATGATCACCTGGGCCACGCTCGCCCTGCTGATCACGGCGGCGCCGATCTTCGCCTGGCGCTGGTCCATGCGCCAGGCGAAGAAGAACAAGAAGAAGCCGGACCGGCACGGGCCGCCGCCGCCGAGCCAGTCGGAGTCGCCGGCCGGTCCCCCGCCGGAGGCCCACGCACCTCAGCCGAAGCCCACCTGGGCCGCTTCCGACCAGACCATGCAGATCGCCCTTGGGGGACGTAAGAAATGAACTACCGTCCGAGCCGCCGCACCCGCCGCCTGGCGATAACGGGTGCGGTGGTGCTCGCTCTGGCGGGGATGAACGGGCCCGCGCTCTACCGCTTCGGTTCGGAGCAGTACCACGACTACAAGATCAACCGGCCCGAGTACAAGGCGGAGAACGGCCACTGGGACTTCCTCGACGTCCCGTCCGAGTTCCGCATCAACACGATCCACGCCGCGCTGCTGCACACCGGCAAGGTGCTGCTGATCGCGGGCTCGGGCAACAACCAGAAGAACTTCGACGCCAAGAAGTTCGAGTCGGTGCTGTGGGACCCGAAGACCAACACGTACAAGAAGATCCCGACGCCCAAGGACATGTTCTGCGCCGGGCACACCCAGCTGCCCGACGGGAAGCTGCTCGTGGCGGGCGGCACCAAGCGGTACGAGAAGCTCGAAGGTGACGTCACCAAGGCCGGCGGCCTGATGATCGTCCACAACGAGGACCCGGACGCCCCCAAGACGCTGCCCGCGGGCACGATCTTCACGGGCAAGAAGAACGGCAAGACGTACGTCTCCAAGGACCCGGTCCTGGTGGAGAAGGCCAAGAAGATCTTCGACAAGCAGACCGGCCGGTTCCTGCGCACCGAGGCGGGGCTCGGCCGGATCTACGTCGAGGCCAAGGTGTCCGGCAAGAAGTACGAGTCCGGCACCGAGGACAACTACCGGGTCCACGGCCTGTCGGGCGCCGACGCCAGGAACGTGTACGGCATCGCCCAGAAGCTCGCCCTCGACAAGAAGGACTTCCAGGGCATCAAGGACGCCTACGAGTTCGACCCGGTGGCGGAGAAGTACATCACCGTCGACCCGATGAACGAGGCCCGCTGGTACCCGACGCTGACCACGCTGGAGGACGGCAAGGTCCTGTCGCTGTCCGGCCTGGACGAGATCGGCCAGATCGTCCCCGGCAAGGACGAGATCTACGACCCCGTCACGAAGAAGTGGGAGTACACCGGGGTCATCCGGAAGTTCCCGACGTACCCCGCCATCTTCCTGATGAACAACGGCAAGCTCTTCTACTCCGGCTCCAACGCCGGGTACGGGCCCGCTGACGAGGGCCGTGAGCCGGGCATCTGGGACCTGAAGACCAACAAGTTCAAGAAGATCCCCGGCCTCAGCGACCCGGACATGATGGAGACCTCCGCGACCGTGCGGCTGCCTCCCGCCCAGGACGAGAAGTACATGGTCATCGGCGGCGGCGGGGTCGGCGAGTCCGAGAAGTCCAGCGAGAAGTCGCGCCTCGTCGACCTCAAGGAGCCGAACCCGCGCTTCAGGGACGGCGACTCGCTCGACGAGGGCACCCGCTACCCGAGCGCGTCCCTGATGCCCGACGACACCGTCCTGATCACCGGTGGCTCCAGCGACTACCGCGGGCGCGGCGGCTCCGACATCCTCCAGGCGCGGCTGTACGACGCCAAGACCGGCACGTACCGCCGGGTGGCCGACCCGGCGGTGGGCCGCAACTACCACTCGGGCTCGCTGTTGCTCCCCGACGGACGCGTCATGATCTTCGGATCCGACTCGCTGTACTCCGACAAGGCCAACACCCGGCCCGGCGTCTTCGAGCAGCGCATCGAGATCTACACGCCGCCGTACCTCTTCCGGGACGCGCGGCCGGAGCTCACCGGCGGCCCGAAGACGATCAAGCGCGGCGGTACGGCGACCTTCAAGTCGGCGCACGCCGCGGCCGTCAAGGACGCCAAACTGATGCGGCCCAGCGCCGTCACCCATGTCACCGACGTCGACCAGCGCACGGTCGCGCTGGAGATGAAGAAGACGAAGGACGGCATCTCGGTCACCGTGCCGAAGAACCGGGCGCTGGTCCCGTCCGGCTACTACATGCTGTTCGTGACGGACGATCAGGGCACGCCGTCCGAGGGGGTCTGGATCGAGGTGCCGTAAACCCCTGGACATGAGGGGAGGGCCGCCCCCGTCGGGCGGCCCTCCCGTCGTGTCCTGCGGCGCGACCGCTACTTCGCGTTGCGGGCCAGTTCGAGCGCGTACTCCTCGTACCACTCGCCCGCCTTCGGGCCGCCCTTGCAGTCACCGTCCGACTCACCGGGACGCTTGATCCACAGGAACGCGTCGACCAGGTCGTCGCCGGTCTTGGTGGTCGGCTTCTCAC
This sequence comes from Streptomyces sp. ISL-99, assembly GCF_018614005.1. Lineage (NCBI taxonomy): Bacteria > Bacillati > Actinomycetota > Actinomycetes > Kitasatosporales > Streptomycetaceae > Streptomyces > Streptomyces sp. ISL-99. The sequence goes on along the minus strand of NZ_JAGGPC010000002.1, from coordinate 210,829 downwards.
CGAGCGCGCGGCCCGGCGGGTTGCACCAGTTCTCCGCGGGGTCGCCCCCGGTGTACGGGCCGTTGCCGTTGCGGCTGGTGTCGATCACGAAGGGCTTGTTGCCGACCTTCGCCGAGAGCTTCTTGCCGAAGTCCTTGCTGACCTCGGTGGTCTGGAAGTTGGAGACGTTCACCGAGAAGCCGTCCGCCTTCGCGATCCCCGCCCGCTGGAGCGGCTCGAACAGCGAATCGGGCGACTTCCAGCCCGCGTTGCCGGCGTCCAGGTACACCTTGGCCTTCGGCTGCTGCTTGAGCCGCTCGATGGCTCCCTTGAGGAGGTCGTACCGCTCCTCGTGGAACTCCTCGGGCGTGCACCCGTCGACCAGGTGCAGCAACGCGTCCGGCTCCAGGATCACGGTCGCCGGGCGGTTGCCGATGCCCTTGGCGATCTCGTCGACCCACGCACGGTAGGCGTTGCCGTCGGCCGCGCCGCCCTTCGAGAACTGCCCGCAGTCACGGTGCGGGATGTTGTAGAGGACGAGCAGCGCGTCACGGTCGGCCTTCTCGGCCGCCTCCGTGTACCCCTTGGCCTGCGCCTCCGCGTTCTCCGGAAGAATCCACTCGGCGGCCGGCTGCTCGGCGATCTTCCTGATCAGCGCGGCCTTCTCGTCGTCGCCTTCCTTGGCGTACGCCGCGGCCTGCTTGGCGGCGCTTCCCTCCGGATTGACCCAGTACGGGTCGCTGCCCTTCGGCTGCTGCTTCAGCGGCGGCTGGTTCGTCGCCTCGCCCCCGCCACCGCCGGACGAGGTGCAGCCCGTCAGCAGCAGCGCGGCTCCCACAGCCCCCACCGCGGCCACCCGGACACCCTTGCGCCTACGGCCGCTGTAACTGCCGTACATCCACTCCCCCTTGGCTGCACTCACGATGCACTGAAAAACTCACATACGAGGACCCCCCCGGCCCCTCTCCCCGGACACATCCGGTCGAAACCATCCTGACACACCGGCCCGGAGCGAGGGGCGCACCCGCGATGGCCTGTTGACAGTGCTCAGCCAGGCTGGGACTCTCCGGAAGACAACTCCACACACATCGAGGCGACGGTGGACAGGAACCCGGTGCGAAGCCGGGACGGTCCCGCCACTGTGACCGTACGAGAGCCCAAGGCCCCCGTACGGAAGTCAGGAACTGACCCGTCGTCCTCCTGCATTGGGGCGTGGAAACCTCAGAAGGAGGCACACCGGTATGTCACTGCACACTGCGCAGCACACCGACACCGCGGCGGTCGAGTCCGCCACGACCACCACCCGCGACTGGCTGATCATGGCCGCCGCGGCGATCATCGCCGTGATCGCGCTCTACGCGGTCTTCATGGACAACGGCACAGTCGTCTCCGCGACGGGCGACTACCTGCACGAGTTCTCGCACGACGGCCGGCACCTCTTCGGTGCCCCCTGCCACTGATCGGGGCCGTCGCACCATGTCAACACCTGTACTGCCCCTGCTCGGACGCGGGCTCGCGGCGGGCGGGGTGGCCGGCCTTGCCGCCGGTCTCTTCTCCCTGCTCCTCGCCGAACCCCTGATGGACCGCGCGATCCGGCTCGAAGAGGCACGCTCCGCCGCCGAAGAACACGCGCACGGGGCCGCCGCCACGGCCGTCCAGCACCACGAGGAACTGTTCTCCCGGTCCACCCAGCACTTCGGGCTGGTCGTCACGGCGGTCGTGGCGGGGCTGGCGCTGGGCGTGCTCTTCGCCCTCGCGTACGCCCTGGTGCACCGCCGTACGGGCCTCGGTGAACGGCCGTGGCCCCGCGCCCTGGCCTTCGGCGCGGCCGCCTTCGTGGCGGTCTCGCTGCTGCCGGGACTGCGCTACCCGGCCAACCCTCCGGGTGTCGGCGACTCCGGCACCGTCGCCAACCGCCAGTCACTGTGGCTGGCCGCCGTCGTGATCGGCGTCCTCGGCATGGTGCTGGCCTGGCAGGTGTACGTACGCCTCGCGGACAGGTCGGTTCCGGTGCGCCACGTCGCGGTGGCCGTCACGGGGATCGCGACGCTCGCGGTGCTCTTCGCACTGCCGGGCAACCCGGACGAGGTCCCGGTGGCGGCGACGCTGCTGTGGGACTTCCGCATGCTGTCGCTGGCTTCGCACGCGGTGCTGTGGGCGGTGTTCGCGGGGGTCTTCGGGGCGCTGGGGCTACGGGCCGCGGGGCGCACGGCTCCGGCTGCGGCGCCGGTGGCGGCGTAACGGCGTCCGGTCAGCCCTTGCCCGTACCCGAACCCGTATCCGTACCCGCACCAGTCAGGTAGGCCGAGACCACGACGTTCGCCGTGTACGTGCGGGCCTTCTTGTCGTACGTGCCCCCGCAGGTGATCAGGCGCAGTTCCGCCCGGTCGCTCTCGCGGGGGCCGTACACCTTCTGCGGGTCGAAGCGTTCACGCGTGAAGACCTGGATGTCGTCGATGGTGAATTCCAGGCTCTCGCCGCCGGCCCCCGTCACCCGGATCTTCTCGCCGGGGCGCGCGGCGCTCAGCCCGTAGAAGACGGCCGGTCTGCTCTCGGTGTCGACATGGCCGACGAACAGGGCGACTCCCGGAGCACCCGGCTTGGCCCCTTCCCCGTACCAGCCGACCTTCGAGGACTGGTTGTACGGCGGCGGATCGACGGCGCCCCACCGGTCGAGCCCACGGCGCACGACGGGCGCCGTGATGCCTATGGAGCGCACGTCGAGGTGCTGCGGTGTCGCGCCGTCGACCGGTGGGTGCGCGGGAGGCAGCGGCACTCCCAGCGGACGGCCGACAGCGGCCACGTCTCCGGTGGTCGGCGCCGAGCTGCCGCCGGGGCCTTCGGTCACCTCGCGGCCCCACAGCCACAGCCCGAGCAGCAGCACCGCCCATGCGACACCGGTCAGCAGCCGTCCACCGCCGCTGCCCTCGCCGCTGCCGCTGCCACCGCCGTCGGCGGGACGGTCCTCGGCGGACATGTCAGTCCGAGTCCGTACGACGGCGGCGTACGCTCCGGTACGCCACGGCCACGGCCGCCACGCCCGCCAGTACCAGGCCGATCACGGTGTGCGGCGTCCCGGGCCCGCCCTCGTCGGCCGCGGCGACTTCGGCCGTACCGCCGCCGCCCGCGTGCACGGGTGCGACGGGCGTTGCGTGGTGGGTCGGGTGGTGGGTCGGGTGGTGCGTGGGCTCGTGGTGGTGGGCGACCGTGACGGTGCCGCTCGCCCGGCCGCCGTCCTCGCACTTCACCCGGATCTCGTAGTCCCCGGCCTCGGCGTCCGAGCGGATGCGGGCCTCGGCGAAGAGGTCGCCGCGGTCCGCCGCGGGGCTGAAGTGGGCGGGCGACGAGAAGGCGTCGGACGTACCCGTGGCGTGTCTGCCCCGGCACACGTCGACCCGCAGATCCACCTCCCCGCCCGGAGCGATGGTGGACGGGGTGACGACGACCCGGCCCCCGGCCTCGTTGCCGGCGTGGGCGGCGGCTGCGGGCGTCAGGACCGCCGCGGCCGCCACACCGGCACAGAGAGCAAGTTGCAGTGAGCGCATAGTGAACCTCCTGGTACTACGAAGATTCACCGGTACGGCCGGTTTCCGCATCTCCAGAGGCCCGCCACTGCGCCGTACGGACCTCTGGAGCGGTCAGGAAGCGATCAGCGAGCGATCAGACGCGGTCGACCAGGTCCGCGATCGAATCGACGATCGTCGAGGGCCGGAACGGGTAGCGGTCGACGTCCGCGGGCCCCGTCAGACCGGTCAGGACCAGGAACGTCTCCATGCCCGCCTCAAGGCCCGCCAGCACATCCGTGTCCATCCGGTCGCCGATCATCGCACTGGTCTCGGAGTGCGCGCCGATCGCGTTGAGCCCGGTCCGCATCATCAGCGGGTTGGGCTTGCCGGCGAAGTACGGGTCCTTGCCGGTCGCCTTCGTGATGAGCGCGGCAACGGCGCCGGTGGCGGGCAGCGGCCCCTCCCGGCTCGGGCCGGTCTCGTCGGGGTTGGTGCAGATGAAACGCGCGCCGGCGTTGATGAGGCGGATGGCCTTGGTGAGTGCCTCGAAGCTGTAGGTACGCGTTTCGCCCAGAACCACGTAGTCAGGCTCGTGGTCGGTCAGGACGTAACCGATGTCGTGCAGCGCGGTGGTCAGTCCCGCCTCGCCGATGACGTACGCCGTGCCGCCGGGCCGCTGGTCGTCGAGGAACCGCGCGGTGGCGAGCGCCGAGGTCCAGATGTTCTCGACCGGAACGTCCAGGCCCATGCGGAAGAGGCGGGCGTGGAGGTCGCGGGCGGTGTAGATCGAGTTGTTCGTCAGCACCAGGAAGGGCCTGCCCGACTCGCGGAGCCGCTTGATGAAGGCATCGGCTCCGGGGATGGGCGTTCCCTCGTGGATGAGGACGCCGTCCATATCGGTGAGCCATGATTCGATCGGCTTGCGCTCTGCCATGTGCCGGACTCCTGCCGTACGCAAAAAAAAGCTGGGGGCGCCCGGACCACACCGTCCGGGCGCCCCCAGCCTAATCAGGCTGCCGTGATCTTGACCCCGGCGATCAGCCAATACCAGTTGTTGCTGGCGGTGCGGTGGAAGCCGGCGCCGGTGGCCCGGCGCCCCGGGGCGCGTTCACTCGCGACGCTGCGGCGCGCGGAGGCGCCGGGACCCGGCGACGAGCGCTCCGCCCCCGAGGAGCAGCGCGCCGGCGATGGCGCCGAGGGCGAGCAGCGGACCGGGGTCGCGGCCCGTCATGGCGAGGGCGTGGGGGTGCTCGCGGATGCGCGGCGTACCGTCGTCGAGGGTGATGTCGGGCGCGGGCTCGCGCTCAGGGGCCGGAGACCGGTCGGGGTCGGGGTCACGGTCGGTTTCGGCGTCAGGGTCGGTGTCGGGGTCGGTGTCGGTGTCAGGGTCGGTGTCAGGGTCGGTGTCGGTGTCGGCGTCGGCGTCGGTGTCGGTGTCGGCGTCGGTGTCGGTGTCGGCGTCGGTGTCGGCGCCGGTGTCGGTGTCATGGCCTGCGTCTCGGTCGCCGTCTCGGCCCGTGACGGTGAAGCGGTAGTCGTTCGACTCGCCGACCCACTCGCCGTCGTCGGGCTGCCGCTGCACGACGGCGGCGTTGGCGACGGCGCGAGCGGGGGCGGCGTCGGAGTCGAAGGCGAGCCGCACCTTGACGGTGACGGTGCGGTCGGCGGCGACGGTGAAGCCGGGGAAGCCGCCGTCGAAAACGCCGATGTGCTCGTCCTCGTCAGTGGTGTGGAAGGGTACGTCGATCCACCGCCCGGCACTGTCCTGGAACTCCAACTCCATCTGCCGCGAGTCCAGTTCACGCTCGCGGTCCATGAGGACGATGACCGGGTGGATGTTGCGGCAGCTCTCGCCGGTGGTGTTGGTCAGCTCCAGGGACCATTCGCCGGCCGCCCCGCCCGCGCGGTAGGTGTCAGGGCCACCGCGCAGGCGGGTGGTGAGGGGGAAGTCGGACGAGGCCGGGTCGCCGCAGGAGGGACGCTTGTCCAGGGCGACGCGGAAGGGCGCGGCGAAATTCGCGGCGTCCTCATCGGCATGGGCAGCCACGGCCCCGGAAGAAGCCAGGGCAACTGCCGCAACTCCGAGGGCGAGGGCAATGCGCAGTCGCATGAGAAGCCTTTGCAGGTCGGGGTCACCCGGTCATCGTCCGTGACCCTGCCACCCCCGCACGACGGCCCCTCGGACGCCACGCCCCGATACGTTCATATGACCACGGCGAATCCCCCCATCGGCCCACTGCCGGCCACTTCCGCCCCGCTCCCTCCACTCGGGAACGCGACGTTCGCATGCCCGAAAACCGGCGCGAGGACGAGCTGCGCCGCCCCGTCGGCAACGGCGCGCCCGTCGCCACCCGCCGCGGCCACCGGCACCGCGGGCCCGCCGCCCTCGCGCTGGGCGAGCTCGGCCAGTACCGCCCCCACACCCCGTACGAACACGTCCTCTTGCGCGGCGACGACCCGGCCGCCGAGCAGCACCCGGTCGATGTCCAGCAGCCCGACGAGGTTGGCGGCCCCGGTCCCGAGGAGCCGCGCGGCCTCCGCGATGTCGCCGCGGGTGACGGCGGCGAGGCAGAGCGCCTCGATGCAGCCGCGACCACCGCAGGAACAGGGCGGCCCGTCCATCTGGAGGGTCTGGTGCCCGAACTCCCCCGCTCCGGTGCGTGCCCCGCGATAGAGCGCCCCGCCGAGCACGAGTCCGGCACCGAGCCCGGTACCGAGGTGGAGGTACGCGAAGGACCCGCCGGCTGGGCGGGCACGCAGTGCGAGCCCGAGCGCGGCGGCGTTCGTGTCCTTGTCCAGCACCACGGGCAGCCCGAGCCGCTCGCTCAGCACGTCCCGCAGCGCGAACCCGTCCCACTGCGGGAACCCCGTCACGCGATGCAGCACCCCCCGCCCGTGATCGAGCGGCCCGGGCGCGGCGACCCCCACGCCGAGCAGCCTCTGCCGCCCCGAGGGCCCGGGCGGGGGAAAGCCGAGCGCGGCGATCTCGCGGGACGCCGCCTCCAGCACCACCTCCGCACCCGCGCCCAGGTCCAGCGGCGCCCGCCGCGTCTCGACCGTCGTGCCCGCCAGGTCCACCAGAACCGCCGTCAGCTCGTCGCGGTCCAGGTGCAGCCCGACCGCGTACCCGGCGTCCGGGACCAGCCGCAGCACTGTCCGGGGCTTGCCGCCCGTCGACGGGCGGTGGCCGGCCTCCGCCGCCAGGCCCTCCCCCCGCAGCCGCGCGGTGATCTTGCTGACGGCCTGCGGCGTGAGGCCGGTGCGCTCGGCGAGCTCCAGGCGGCTGATGCCGGCCTCGCCCGCCGTACGCAGCAGGTCGAGGACGAGGGCGGCGTTGTGGTTGCGCAGTGCCGGCAGGTTCGCGCCTGTATTGCTCCTGTTCACGGACCCATTGTCCACCGCGCTTGCGCTTTGGCAACAGCGTTGTTTAAGTGGGAGGCATGACCACGACTGGCACCGGCACCACCAACGGCACCGAAACCCGCGCCCCCCACGACCCCTTGCGCGTCGGGCTCGTGGGCTACGGCCTCGCGGGCTCCGTCTTCCACGCCCCCCTCATCGCCGCGACCGAGGGTCTCACCCTCGATACGGTCGTCACCTCGAACCCCGAGCGGCAGGAGCAGGCCCGCGCCGAGTTCCCCGGCGTCCGGCTCGCGGCCTCCCCCGACGAGCTGTGGGCGCGCGCGGACGAGCTCGACCTGATCGTGATCGCGTCCCCCAACAAGACGCACGTCCCGATCGCCACCGCGGCCCTCAAGGCGGGCCTGCCGGTGGTCGTGGACAAGCCGGTCGCCGGCACCCCCGCCGAGGCGCGCGAGCTCGCCGCGCTCGCGGAAGACCGCGGCCTGCTCCTCTCCGTCTTCCAGAACCGCCGCTGGGACAACGACTTCCTCACTCTCCAGCAGCTGATCGCCTCCGGTGAGCTCGGCGACGTACAGCGCTTCGAGTCACGTTTCGAGCGGTGGCGCCCGCAGATCAAGGGCGGCTGGCGGGAGTCGGGCGACCCGGCGGAGATCGGCGGGCTGCTGTACGACCTGGGCAGCCACGTCGTCGACCAGGCGCTGGTGCTCTTCGGCCCGGCGGTGCGGGTGTACGCCGAGTCCGATGCACGCCGCCCGGGCGCGGAGGCGGACGACGACACGTTCATCGCGATCACGCATGCGAACGGCGTCCGCTCGCACCTGTACGTGAGCGCCACCACCGCGCAGCTCGGCCCGCGCTTTCGCGTGCTCGGCTCGCGCGCGGGCTACGTGAAGTACGGCCTCGATCCGCAGGAGGGCGCGCTGCGCGAGGGCAAGCGGCCCGCGGCGGACGGGAACTGGGGCGAGGAGCCGGAGGCGGCGTGGGGCCGCATCGGCGCGGGCGAGTCCCCGGCGACGGGCGGCGGCAGCCCGGTCCCGACGCTGCCGGGCGACTACCCGGCGTACTACGCGGCCGTCGCCGCCGCCGTGCGGGCGGGCACCGCTCCGCCGGTCACCGCCGCGCAGGCGGCCGCGGCACTCGACGTACTGGAGGCGGCGCGCCGCTCGGCCCGCGAGGGCGTAACGGTGGAGGTCCGGTCATGACGTCGACGAGCCCCGGCCGCCCGAATCCCGGCCTGCCGAGCGCCGGACTGCCCACCGGACTGCCCACCGGACTGCCCACCGAACTGCCTACCGCGCTGCCCACCGAACTGCTCACCGAACTGATCGCCCAGGAACGCCGCCTGGTCCTCCCCCGTTTCACCCACGAGGACGCGTGGGCGCTCGGCAGCCTCCTCGTCGAGCTCGCACGCGAGCGTGACGCCCCGGTGGCGATCGACATCCGGCGCGGCGCGCAGCAGCTCTTCCACTGCGCGCTGCCGGGGTCGAGCGCGGACAACGACGCGTGGATCGACCGCAAGCGCCGGGTCGTGGAGCGGTACGGCGAGAGTTCGTACCTGGTCGGCACGCGTTTCCGCGCCAAGGGCATGACGTTCGAGGAGTCGTCGCGCCTGGACCCGGACGTGTACGCGGCGCACGGTGGCGCGTTCCCGATCGCGGTGGAGGGCGCGGGCGTAATCGGCTCGGTAACGGTCTCCGGCCTCCCCCAGGCAGAGGACCACGCGCTGGTGGTGGAGGCGCTGGAGCAGTTCCGGTCCTGAGGGGGGGCGGGCGCCGGACGGGCTGGATGGTTGCCGCAACCAAATCCAGCCCCTCCTGCGTTTGAGGAGCGGGGTCTGGGGCGGAGCCCCAGCAACCCCCGGCCCCCGGCACCGGCAAACGCCTACGCGTCCTTCAGCTCCTGCCGCTGCCGCCCCAGCCCCTCCACCTCAAGCTCCACCACATCCCCCGACCGCAGGTACGGCTTCGGCTCCGCCTGCCCCATGGCCACACCGGCCGGCGTCCCCGTGTTGATCACGTCACCCGGATACAGCGTCATGAACTGGCTGACGTACCGCACCACTTCACCCACCGGGAAGATCTGCTCAGCGGTGGTGCCGTCCTGCTTCAGCTCACCGTTCACCCACAGCTTCAGACCCAGCGCCTGCGGATCCGGCACCTCGTCCGCCGTCACCAGCCACGGACCCAGCGGGTTGAACGTCTCGCAGTTCTTGCCCTTGTCCCACGTGCCGCCGCGCTCGATCTGGAACTCGCGCTCGGAGACGTCGTGCGCGACCGCGTACCCCGCGACATGCGCGAGCCCGTCCTCGGCCGAGTCCAGGTAGCGGGCGGTACGGCCGATGACCACGGCCAGCTCGACCTCCCAGTCGGTCTTCGTGCTGCCGCGCGGTACGAGAACCGTGTCGTCGGGACCGACGACCGTGTCCGGAGCCTTGAAGAAGATGATCGGCTCGGCAGGTATCGCCGCCCCCGTTTCGGCCGCGTGATCGTGATAATTCAGCCCAATACACACGATCTTTCCGATACGCCCGAGCGGCGGTCCGACCCGCAGCGTCCCGGCCTCGTCGTCGATCACCGGCAGTTCACCGCCCGCCGCAGCCGCACGAATCCGGCCCAGCGCCGCCTCGTCGGCGAGCAGGTCGCCGTCGATGTCGGTGACGAGACCGGACAGATCCCGCAGCGTCCCGTCCTGGTCGAGCAGTGCCGGACGTTCGGCACCCACCGTTCCCACACGCAGCAGCTTCAAGGTCAGTCTCCTCTGGTCGAGAGTCGCGTTCGGCCCCGGCCGATGGGTGCGGCCATCGGAGGATTGGCCGATCCTCCAAGGTCAAGGTCCAGTCCGCAAGACCCCGTTCACGGACTGGACCTTTACCCGGCGGTAGCCACGGCGCCCCCGCCGGCCGGTATGTCCCGGTACAGCCACGCCCGCTCCACCGCGCTCCACGTCGTGCTGGTGACGACGTACAGCGCGGCGGCCAACGGCACCACCGCCACCGTGATGAGCGTGGCGAAGGACATCAGCGGCATCACCTTCGTCATCGCCCCCATCGCCCCGGCGCCCGGCAGCTGCACCCCGTCCGGGCCCGCGACCGGCATACCGGGGGACGCCGCCATCTGCTGCTTCGTACGCCGGTAAGTGAACGTGGCCACCGCCGCGACGACCGCGAACAGCGCGACGTACAGCAGCCCCTGCGCCCCGACAATCCCACCGTCCGCCAGTGCGTCGGTCCAGCGGTCGCCGAGCGGGCTGGCGAAGAGGGTGTGGGTGAGGAGTTCGTTCGGTTCGCCCCCGATCTGCTGGTTCGAGAAGAGGTGGTACATCAGGAAGAACGCCGGCAGCTGGAACAGGCTGGGCAGGCAGCCCGACAGCGGCGAGACCTTCTCCTTGGCGTGCAGTTCCAAGATCGCCTTCTGCAGGCGCTCCGGGTTCTTGCGGTGCTTCTTGCGCAGCTCGGCGATCTGCGGCGCGAGCTTGGTGCGAGCCTTCTGACCGCGGGCCGTCGCCCGCGACAGGGGATGGATGGCGAGTCGTACGCACGCCGTGAACAGGACGATCGCGGCGGCTGCGGCAGAGGCGTGGAAGAACGGTTCGAGCAGGTCCGCGAGGCGTGCGACCAGGCTGGCGAAGACGGACATGGTGAGCCCTCCGAGGGTCTCGTCGTGCCGGAAGAGAGACAAATCGGCATGACGACCCACGCGAGGTACGTACGCGAGGCAGGTAAGTGCACGTACGCGAGCAGCGGCTCAACGCACTTCAGGAAGCGGCGCGCCCTACGCGGTGGTCGTCACAGGACGACGACACCCGGCGCCCGGGGCCTGGTCCGCCCCCGCGCATCGGGATCACGCTGCGGCAGAAACGCGGTGCGTTTCTCCCGGTCCCGTATCGCCGTACGCACCCGCGTGCGGGGCACGGCGGGAACGGAACGCGCCGCGAGGAGCGCGCAGGCGGTGAGGGCGGAGCCGGCCGCCGCGGTGGCGGCGAGCGCGACGGCGGCGGAGAAGCTGCCGTTCTCGACAAGGAGGACTTCGGTCACCAGGAAGAGGACAAGACCGACCGTGCGCAACAACCGCGCCGAACAACTGATCATGTTCCCCTCCTCTCAGTGACTCACCGGCACATCGACCGGTTCTCCGATGATGCTAACGCCCGGCACTGACAACGCCCCCTGCCGGTTCCCTCACCCCCGCCGGTCCGAGGCAACGGCAAGGGCAAGAACCTGCGCATCGGGCCGCGAGTCAGAATCCCGCGGCCCGTAATGACTGACGCACAACGCGACCACCAGGTTCCCCGCGAGCGCCACTATTCCCGCGTTCATCCCCCAGGCCGGGTCGTGCCCCGTGAAGACCAGCCCGCACACCGCCCCGACCCCCCACCACAAGCCCGCTCACCGCCCCCGCGAGCGTCAGCCGCCGCCACACCAGTCCCAGCAGCAGCATCGGTACGAGCTGCGCCATGCCCTCGTACGAGATGAGCGAGAGCCGTACGAGCGTGTTCGGCGCGGTGTACGTCATCACCAACGCCAGCGCCCCCGCCACCACGACCACCACCTGCGAGGCCCGCTTCTGCCGCTCGTTCGCGCTCCACCCGGGCACGAGCGACAGGACGCTGCGCCCCCACATCGTCCCGATCACCAGCATGAACACGGCAGGGCTTCGGCGTGAAGCCGGTATGACCGTTTCGTGATCATGGAATGTCCAGGATGCGGAGTGGTCGGGTGGCGTCGCGGGCGTTTCTTCTGAGGGCGGCAGCGATGCTGTGGCGGCCGGTCAGGCGGAGGGCGCCGATGGCGAGGTTGCGCCAGGTGGCCATCGCGCGGGGCGCGTTGCCGGTGCGGAGTTGGGAAGCGTCCTCGGCGAAAGTCGTGTCCCTCACGTGGTGCAGTGCCTCTACCGACCAGTGGCCGCGGATCCAGGAGGCGAGCTTGGCCGGTGTTGCTTGCCCGGCGCTCAGGCTGGTGACCGCGTACACCGTTTTGAGGCTGACCTTGCCGGTCTTCCGGTTCACTCTGCGGCGCTTGAGTTCGATGGCCTGGGTGGCGCCGGGGTAGAGCAGGCCGACGACAGTGCAGACCTTGATCCGACGGATCTCACCTCGGCCGTGTGCGCTCTCGGTGGTGCGGTTCTGGAGTGGGATCTCCTTCCAGGGAAGCGACTTCATCTGCTTGCGGAGCTTCTTCTGGTTGCCTTTGACGATCACGATGTAGTGGGCGCCTCGTTCGGTCAGGTACTCGGCGTGCTCGCGTTGCGTGTGCATCGCGTCGCTGGTCACCACTGTGCCCGTCAGGTCGATGTCGTCCAGCAGCGGCTGGAAGCACGTGATCTCGTTCGTCTTCTCGCGGACGTCGACCTGGCCCAGTACGGCGGCGGTGGCGTGGTCGACGGCAGAGAGCAGGTGGATCTTCCGGCCGTGGGCGCGAGCGGCACCCCGCAGGGACTTGCCGTCGACCGCGACCGCCCGCAGCGACCGTCCGCCGGCCTGCGGACGTCTGGCGGACAGCCAGCTCCCGACGACCCGGTCGAGGACGTCACCGTCGACCTGGGCGAGTACCCGGCGGATGGTGGTCTCGCAGGGTGCGCGGTGGCGACCGGTGAAGGGGTCGCGGCGGGCGCCGAGCCGGGCCAGGACCGGCTGCGAGGCGTCAGCCGCCCACTCGCTGATCGCCAGGACAGAGGTCGCGCCCGTCAGGACGGCGGCAGCACAGATGGCCAGTACGCCGGCCAAGTGGTGCAGCCGACCCCGCGGATCGCGCGGGTCCGTCACCGTCGCGAGGCGGGCCAGTAGGCCAGGATGCTCCTCTGCCAGCAGCGGGGTCGAGGCGGCAAGTTGGTCAAGCACAGGAGGTATGGGCGATGATTCAACAACGGCAGGCACGGACTTCCAGCAAGATCATGGGACTTCGACACTCACATGATCGCTGGCGTCCGTGCCTGCCGCACGTCGCCACCACCTCGATCGCCCAAGGGCAGTTGGGGCGAATACTCCTCAAGCGTCTTCACGCCGACGCCCTGCCGGTTGGGCCGACATGCGAAACTCGGCACCGCGGCGCATGGTAGTAGTACGCGCCTTGTTGGTGCTTGTACCCGTGGCGGGCAGCACGTCACTCGCCGGCTGACGGGAAGAAGGGCTTCGGGCGTCAGCTGACTTTGCGCCCTCTCAGGCCAGACGACCCTCCCGGGGCAGTTCGCTCAAATAAGCCCCTGGTTTGCGAGAGGCTCCCTGAGCCAAAGACCAGACAGACCAGCAACGCAATACCACCTGAACCTTACGACGCTGACACCATTCCCCTCGTCGACAAGGGTCGGATCATGTCCCGTTACCTCACGCCTGGTGCAAGGTGTATCGCATTCGCCTTGTTCGTCGGCGTCCTGGCCATCGCCATTTCCCTTGGCCCATCTACAGGACTCACTAGCAGCACCCACGCCAAACCGATGGCGCCGCCTGACCCCAATTGTGGGGCCAAGAAAGTGGGAGGGAAAACGTCGGCCCAGGGTGTGACTCCCGTGTTGTTCGTGCACGGGTTTAACTCTGCTGCTGAAATGTGGACAGGGGGTACCGTTAATTCTGCCGACCGAGAGATACGGCATAAAGTGCCGAAGGTGAGAGGCGCGGACAAGACGCTCGTCAATATGATCTCCGATATTGGCTCCACCGCAGCCCTCACCTTCAGTTACGGCGCATCCAGCACCAATTGGGTGACGCACAGGCCAAACGGTCAGAAGAGCACGGCTGAGAGACTCGCTGATACGATTTCGTGCCTCAAAGACATAACCAAGCGGAAAGTGGTTGTGGTGGCTCATTCCATGGGCGGACTTGCCACGCAGTGGGCTGCTGGCTCCAAGGATGAAGGCGGCGGAGGAGTAGGCGCTAACATCGCCGCCGTCGTCACTCTTGGTACCCCCTACGAGGGTTCGTGGGTGGCCGAGTGCGCAGCCAAACCCAGGAAGGAACGCCAGACTGAATGCTTCATAGCGGATGCCATCGTCGCCGTCTGTGACGGCAGGAGGCCCCCTCGCGGTGCCTCGAACCTCGACCCCCGGAGGAAATGGGGACTGGTTCCAAATTCACCTATGTGCGCAGCAGTGCCGAATCGGGAAGTTGTGGACAGTTCGGCGGGTCGGGCACTCGGAAATAGGAATTCAGAAATCGCCAACCTGCCCCCATGGCCTACGGGCGTTAATTCACCACGCGTTTACCGACTCGCCGGCAAGATGACTAATGGGCTACCCGCAAGGGTATTCGGACTTGATTTCGGCGACCAGGCAGTAAGTGCGCAATCGGCCACGGCGAGGAAGCCGAATAGCCCAATTGCTGTCTGCAGCAAACCTGGCGCACGCGGTGGCGGGCAGACCTGCCTCCACACAAGCCTTCACATGAACTCTCAGCTGGCGAGCATCGCGGTAAAGGTCGTGAAGGAGTCCGCCCCTTCAAAGAAGCCGCCGCCCCCCGGAGCAGTCGACTGGAAGAATCGCACCTACGGCCTTACCTGCGATGACATCGCCGACAGGCCGGTGAAGGTCGCCGTCCGCAATGGCACTGGGACGGCGAGGGGTAGCGGCATCGGCCGTGCGTATAACCGCTGGGAGGTGCGGGTTGAGCAGACGGTCCAGGGGATGCTTCCACGTCTCGGCAACGTGACAGCCGTGCTGTTCTCCTGCAGTCCTCAGCCGAGCAACTTCTTTACTCAAGAGTTGCGTGTCTATCGCTCCAGTGACGGAAGAGAGCTAGCACGGATTCCAAATCTGAGTGGTGGAGAATGGCTGCCTCCCGAATATCAGCCAGGATCCGTAGCGATCAGAAAAGACCGCATTGCCGCGGATCTCAGATTTTACGGGCCGGGAGATACCCATGGCTCCCCATCAAGACCCCGCCATGTCACCTGGACCTGGGACGGCAAACGGTTCGTGACACACGGCGCTGCCGAAGAGCCGGAGGCTTCCGTACGGGTTGACTTGAGCCGCGAACGTATCACCGTAAATGGATTGGGCCCCTTGAAGGTGGGCATGAGCCGCACCCAAGCAGAGAAGGCGGTTGGGGCATCGATCCCACTGGCGGGCAACCCTGCCTGTGCGCATCTGGCCATATCCGGAGGGCCAGATGGACTACTGCTGCGATTCGTGGATGACAGCCTCGTCGCCATCTCCGTATCGAAGCCAGCGACCTCGGTCTCGACAGCCTCTGGGATCCACATCGGCAGCACACGAGACGACGTGATGCGCACCTACGCCGGAGAGATCTCCAGCACCTTCGTCGACGACGGACTTGAGGAACTCGTGTTCGCGCCCACCGCGCCGCAATTCTCGGGCAAGGTCATCGTATTCAGCATGAGAGACGGCAAGGTGGAGCAGTTCGTCGCTGGGCAGCGGGACTGGGCGAACCTTGCCCCCTGCCCTCACTAACGCCCCGGGCATGGCTAACCGTAGTTCGTCTGCAGACACCGTGGTCCTGATGACCGCACGTCGAAGACGGCCTGCGGCTCCTCCACCGCCAACGGCAACGCTGATTGTCGTCGAGCGATAAGCCAGCCCAGCCCGCGCGAGCACGAGCAAGAAGACGACGCAGGCGCGACCGTCATGCGGTGCGGCGCTACCGCGCCCCCAAGCTTGCAGGATCGGTACGTAACGGCCCATCGGTTCGGCAGCCGCGTTCACCCAATGGCCAGGCGGGCAGAGCGCCCGGAACAGCATGGAGGCCCTGACCGCCGGGCGCGGGTCCAGGGCCTCCATCCACACGAACAACCTCGCCATCGGCGCCCTCCGCCTGACCGGCCGCCACAGCATCGCTGCCGCTCTCAGAAGAAACGCCCGCGACGCCACCCGACCACTCCGCATCCTGGACATTCCATGATCACGAAACGGTCATACCGGCTTCACGCCGAAGCCCTGATGAACACGGCCATCGGCACGACCTAATCGACCACGAAAACGACTGCCCCCACATCAGCGAACTTCCATATGGCGTCACCGTCGTCGGCGCGCACTCGGATCCCGCCCGTCTGAACACCGGGCGCGGGCTGCGGCGACGAGCCGTCGACGGCGTTGGAGAATGCGATGGAAATGCCGGAGTTCGTGGAGAAGTAGACGACGTTCTCGATCTTCACCCCGTCGGACCCCGTACCTTCGGGCCGCCGGAAAGAGACCAGGTGAGACCCCTTCGCCGGGCTCACCGATCCGGGCCAGACGCTGAAAGAGCGACGGGCACTGTTACTGGCATCAACCAGCCAGACCCTTTTCTGCCCGAGCGAATAAACAATGCGCGTACCCTCGCCCGAATTGACCGGCACCTCAGCCCGAGGCGGCTTGCGCGGCGGAGTGGACCGGCGCGTTTCCGGCGACGGCGCCGGGGTGGGCCGCGACGCGAAGGGCGCCGCGCCCGGCGGCTTCGAGCGACCGGCCTGCACGGCCAGCACGGTGACGACCGCGAGGGCCACCACGGTCAGTGCGGCAACCCAGGCCCACGAGGGCAGCCGACGGACATGCACGCGCGCGATTCTCCTCAACTCCCGTGCCGAAAAGAGGCAATGCGATCATTGCCCGGCACGAGCCCGGCCCTACCCAGAACGTCCGATCATCGTACTCCCACCGGGTACGTTCCCCCAGGCCGCAGCGGCCGCCACAGTCCACAACGGAGCCACAGTCCCCAGCACGGCCACCGGGGGAGGAACTACCGGGGCCGCATCGCCGCCAGCTTCCCCCACACCACCAGCCGGTACTTGGACGTGAACTCGGGCGTACACGTCGTCAACGTCAGGTAATACCCGGGATCCCCGTACCCGGCTCCCGTACGGACGTTGCTCCTGGGCACCTTCGCGATCACCCCGACGTCGCGCGCGGAGGTCTGCGCGAGCCCCTTGTCGACGACATACGTAAAGACGGCTTCCCTCGTCTCGACCTCCACCTCGTCTCCGGCCCGCAGCCGGTTGATGTAGCGGAACGGCTCGCCGTGCGTGTTGCGATGCCCCGCGAGCGCGAAGTTGCCGGCCCCGCCGGGCTGCGCCGTCTGCGGGTAGTGCCCGACGTACCCCTTGTCGAGTACGCCGCCCTTGCTGACGCCCTGCGCGACGGGCGCGGTCACGCCGAGGCGGGGGATGCGGAGGATGGCGTACGCCTGATCCCAGCGGGGGCCCGACGGCTTACGGTCGCCGCCGCGCGGCCGGGCCGTACCGGCACCACCTCCACCCGCCGCACCGGAATCAGGCGCCTCACCCACCACCCCGTCACCGGACGGCCCACCACCAGGCACGTCCGCGGCCGGCGCCGAGGGCGCGGGGCCACCCTCCCCCTGCTCCCACTCCCTCTCCAGCGCCTGCACTTTCCGCTCGGCGCCGTCCCGGGCCTGCCGGTTGGTCCACCACAGCTGATGTACGACGAGGAGCAGCACGACGACCCCGAACGTCACCGCGGCCTCAGCACTCACCCACAACCCGCGCGCGGCCACCGCACGCCTCCGGGAGGCGCCCTGCACCACCACCGGGACCCGCCTCTGCCCGCGTCTCTGCCCGCGCCTTCGCTCCCGCTCCCGCACGGCGGGCACGATAGGCGGTACCCCGACAACTCTCCAGAGTCGCGCCCATCGCGTCCGCCTCCCACCGCTCCGGGCTCTCTCACCTACACCCCGTACAGCAGTACGGTGTGGACCATGCGCCCCGACACGTCTGCCGATCACGCCGATCACACCGCCGAAGCCGAGCGCCTGCTGCGTACCGCGGCGCAGTATCCCGAGGACAAGGAGCCGCTGTACCTCCAGGCCGCGGCCCACCTGGAGCTGGCGGGCGACCGCGCCCGCGCGGCCACGCTGTACGACCACCTCCTGGCGAAGACCCCGGACAACCCACCGCTCGTGAAGGCCCTCAAGGCGGCCAATCTGTGGGAGTACGGCCACGAGGCGGAGGCCCGCGCGATCATCGACGGCATCCGCGCCGCGGCCCCGCGCGAGGCGGCGCCGTGGGAGATCATCGCCGAGGCCCTGGAAACCCACGACGAACTCCAGGCGTCCCACGACGCGTTCACGACCGCGCTGACCCTCCTCATCGAACCGTCGGAGGAGATCCCGTACACGTCGCACTCGCTCCTGACCGGCCGCCACCGCGTACGCCGCATGCTGGGGCTGCCGCACGACGAGTGGGACGCGCTGGCGGACACCGTCAACGCCGGCCCCATCACCCTGGACGAGCTGCACGACCCGAAGCGGCTGTGGTCGCTGGGCTCGGACAACCCGGCGGAGCTCCAGGCCGAGATCGCCCGCCTGCGCGCCGAGCTGGGCACGTACCGCACCGCGCTCTCCCGCCCGTTCCCGGTGGCGATGCTGCACTGGCCGGAGGACGAGCTGCGCGAACTCCTGACGGCGTACCCCGTCCTCACGACGGACTATCCGACGTACGAGGCCCACCTCGCCGCGGTCGAGTCGTCGCTACGGGACCTGTCCGCAGCGGGCGCCCGCCACCTCGGCATCGTAAGAGGAACAGTCCCCTCGTACGAGGCGTTCGCCGCATCGGAGTCAGCATCCCCCGCAGACGCCTCACTCCTCCCCCAGTACGCCACAACCCTGGCAGCCCGAGGCCGAGCAACAACCTGGCCCCCACCCCGCAACGCCCCGTGCTGGTGCGGCTCGAACACCCCGTACCGCAACTGCCACGGCACCCCCGACGTCCCGTAACCGTCCCCGCCTTACTGCCCACAGCAGCCTTCACATTGCCGTGGCTGGCTGCTGGCTTGAGGCATCCCTGCGCGCCTTCGTGGCAGCACCACTGGGCCTCACGACAATCCACTGCCATCGATAAGAGCCGCACCGAATCCCTCGTGGTTGACACCAACAACTGAAATTGCTGACAGCGGCGCACGCTTGCGCCCTGCTACGCAACCGATTAGCTGGTGGCCCATCAGTTAAACTGCACCACTCGTGACAACACCACTGGGAGGCTTAAATTGGAAATAGCCGTTGGCGCAGTAATTAAACGACGCGAGATACACATGCGGTACGGCGGGAGTTGGCAAGGGGGGATTAGCCCGTCAGGGACGACCCCTCACGTCATGCTCTTCACCGACCCCTCGCGGGGGCACCAGCATGGCTATTTCGACGGTTGGGGTGCCGATGGTTGCTACCACTACTGCGGTCAAGGCCAGTACGGTGACCAGGAGATGATCCGCGGCAACCTGGCCATCCTCAATCACATGGAGGATCAACGGTCACTCCATCTCTTCCGATCGACCGCTCGCGGAGTCGTAGAGCACCTGGGCCAATTCACCCTCGACTCGGAGCGCCCGTGGTACACCACAGACGCTCCGGACACTGACGGAGAGATCCGCAGCGTCATCATGTTCAGGCTTCGCCCAGTTGACTCGACCGCAACTGAGGTGGAGCTGCCGTTTACTCCGGTTACTTCTACAGTCGTCGAAGATGTCGACGTTGAGCAGCACAACGTGGAACGGATGGTTGTAAATCCGAGCAGCGCACCACGCCTTGCCGATCGGCGGGAGGCGCAGCTCGTCACGGCGTACCGCAGATACTTGAGGTCACAGGGGCACGAAGTCAGGCGCAAGAGAATCGTCCCTGCCGGAGAGCTGAAACCCTTGTTTACGGATCTCTACGACGCCACGGACAACATACTGATCGAGGCCAAGGGAACCGTAACCCGCGAGGCGATCCGCATGGCCATCGGGCAACTTTTCGACTATCGACGCTACATAGCTCCACGACCAGACATCGCCCTGTTGCTACCGTCCCGCCCTCGCCAGGACCTGATACACCTTTGCCACTCTGATGAGGTTGCTGCATATGCAATCTGGCCGAAAGGCGATGCCTACGCGACCAGTCGCGACTGAGCAGGCAGAGAACGTGCGCGAAGGTTACTGATAGCAGCAACGCCCAGTCAGACCCTCCCCCAGTTGGCCTCGAAATGTGTTTGGGCGCGGTCGAGGGTCTCGTCTGGATCGCAGCCGTGGGCCCGGAGCCAGTGGAGGAGGTCGACGATTAGGGCGATCGTCATCTCCTCCGCCACCGCCAGGCCCAGCGGGCCCGCGGGGTCGATGGTGGGGTGCATGTCACCGCGGTAGAGCGTCAGGAACGTCTCGGCCCTGGTCACGCGGCGGCCTCCTGTGTGGCCTGTTGATGCAGTGAGGTTCGTAGGTAGTTCACACCATGTCACCTTCGAATCGGCTCGCAGGATGACGCCCCAGCGATCCGTGATCGCCTCGATGATGGCCATGCCCCTGCCCGACTCGTCACCGTCCGTCGCTGCGAGCAATGTGGGCAGTGCGCGTGCGTCCGGGTCGCGGACTTCGATGCGGAGGCGCGTGCCGGCCATGGAGACGGTCAGCGTCGTTGGCGTGCCCGCGCCTACGTGGGTGAGGACGTTGGTTACCAGCTCCGTCACGCAGAGCTGTGCGGCGTCGGTGAGTTCAGACAGGCCCCACAGTCTGAGATGCAGGGCCATCACGCGTCGTAGACCAGCGACCTCTTCGGCTTCCGCCAAGAAGGGCAGCTCCCACGCCTTCCTGGAAACCTCGCACTGGCATTCATCCATCCCGAAGCCCTCACCTTCATGAGTGCGGTGATTGCGCAACGCGCCTACATCCACACACAGGGTGACAGTGAAACTCTCAATATGGAACTCTCATTTACGAGTTGAGGGAGCACGGTCGTACCTCGCGCGCCCCTGGCGTGCGCTGTCTTGCCTGTACGGCTCCGCACCGTGCACGCTCTGGGAGATCGACACGAAGGGCCACGACCGTGCCAGTTGGACCGACTACCCGAAGGCGTCAACTCGGCGCGGACCTGCGCCGACTGCGTGAGCGCAAGGGGCTCTCACTCGAGGAAGCCGGAGCACTCGTCGGCATCTCCAAAGCCACGCTGAGCCGATACGAAACCAAGGGCGGGTCGGTCAAGTGGCCTGTGGTGGAGGCGCTTTGCCGGGAGTATGGGGCGTTGGAAGAAGAGCGTCAGACCCTTGTCGAGTTGGCCAAGGAAGCCAAAATCCGCGGTTGGTGGCGGTCGCTTGCCGATCCGATCCCCGAGTCGATGAACCTCATGCTGACCCTCGAAGACGAGGTGGTCCGCGAAGACCACTACTCCTGCATGTACGTCCCGGGCCTGCTCCAGACGCGCGCGTACGCCGAGGCCGTGCATCGCGCTTCCGAGATGCGCTGCACCGAGCAGGAGATTGCGCACATGGTCGACATCCGCATGAAGCGACAGGAGCTGCTGGATCGGGATGACCCACCGCACATCTGGGCCGTCGTCGACGAGGCTGTCCTGCGCCGCGTGGTCGGGGGCCGCGCAGTGATGCGGGAGCAACTCCGGCACATTCTGGAACTGGCCAAGCGTCCCCACATCACTGTTCAGATACTGCCGTTCGCCAGCGGGGCACACGCCGCAGCCGTTGGAAGCTTCGTCATTCTCGGAGGTCAATCACCTGAACTCGACGTGGTGTACGTCGACATCATCGGCGGCGGTCTCTTCATGGAGAAGCCCGAGGAACTCGAACGCTATAAGTTGGCGTTCCAGTACTTGCAAGCCCAGGCGCTGGACCTCAGCGCCTCAACTGCACTCCTGAATCAGGCTTCCGAGGAGCTTTGATGAATCACGACGGCACCCAATGGATCAAGTCGTCTTACAGCGGCGGCAGCGGGACCGAGTGTGTCGAGGTGGCGGGGCTTGACGGGAGTGCCGCGTATGCCGCCGTGCGTGATTCGAAGGTGCCTGATGGGGCGTGTATCGCCGTGTCGCGCCGGGCGTGGGTGGGGTTTGTTCGTGCCGTGCGGGGTGGGGAGTTCGGGGCGCGCTAGCGTCGAGGGGCGGTGTCGGCAACAGCCGAGCGGGCTGACCGGGCTGGACTTGGGCGTCAACCCCGTCCGCCTGGTCAGCCCGCGATTCGGCAGGGCCGACTAGCGGTGGTGCTTGTTGAGGGTGGCGAGGAGGAGGTTTGGGTCCTCCATGGTGAAGTAGGCGGCGCTGGGTACGTAGACCGTCTTGCCGCGTACTGCCACTGAGGTGGGGTTCGACAGGCCGTCCTTTGCGGTGAGTACGACGGAGTGCGTGCCGTTGGGTCGTACGAGGGCCACCTCGTTTTCCGTGATCAGGGCGGCCAGGATCGTGTCGTCACGGCCGGTGAAGGCGAAGTCGTCGATGCCCGTCAGGCCGGTGGCCCTGGTCTGGATGGGGCCCGCGGACCCGTTCTTCTTCACGGGGATGCGCAGCAGCAGGCCCTTGTCGAAGTTGGTCACCCACACGGCGTCGTCGCGCAGCTGAAGGCCATTGGCGCCGACCATCCCGGTCGGCGCGGCGGCACGGTCGAGCTTGCTGCCCCTGGCCCATGCCTTCGGCTTGACGCAGTCGTGGCCCGCCGCGGCCTTTGCCGGGACGCGCCATACGGTGCCGTGCACCGAGTCGGCGGCGTACAGCACGCCGCGGTGCTCGTCGAGCGCGAGGCCGTTGGGGAAGCCGTCCTTCGGCAGGCAGGCGATCTGCTTGACCGTGTGGTCCTTGGGGCTGATGCGCCAGATGCCCGTCAGCTTCGTTCCGGTCGCGTAGTTGACGTACAGCGTGCCGTCGTGGGCCCGCGCGATGCCCGTCGTCACCGCGGCCTCTGAGATGGGGGTGCTCGGGTTCGCCACAGCGGGGAGCTCGGCGATGATGCGCGGCTCGTGGTGCGGGGAGAGGCGGGCGACCTGGCGGGCGAAGGCGAACGTCACATTGGCCGAGCCGTCGGGTTCCAGCGCGATGTTCTCCGGCGTCTGGCCCGCCTCGAAGTCGAAGTGCTCGACAACACGCGGGTCGGTCAGCGTCGGCTCGACGGCTGACGTGGGCGCCGACGCGAGCGCCGCGAGGGCGACTGCGGCCGTGGCCATTGCGGCCAGGCGTGGGAAGCGGGACATGGGGCTCCTCCGGGTTGCGCGGGGGTGCGAGGGACGCTGGTAACCAGAAGAACATGACGGCTCGTCACTTCTGTCCTCGCCGGACCCCTGCGGGCCCAGGGATCGCCCGCGTGGCCGACACTGCGGGGCGCGTCGGGACGTCAGGGCGCCGGGGCCCGTCCCGCCCGTCGACCAGAGCGGGCGCGCACTCTTTCATCACAAACGGATGCCGATTCTTCACATCGCCCTGATGTGACGGACACAACTGGGATCGTCTGCCTCCTCAGCTCGTACGCGATTACTTGGGGGCCCATGGCGGTCAGAGAGATATCTGCGCGTGGCGCGTCTGCGGCGGGAGTGGCGCTTCTCGCCGTCGCGCTCGTGGGGTGCGGTGGGGGCGCCGGTGGGGTCAGCGATGACGGTGACAAGGCGGTTGCCGCTTCCGCGGCCGGCTTCGGAGAAGGCCACCCCGTCGGAGCCGGAGCCCCAAGCGGAACTTGAGCTTGTCGACGACGAGGAGAGCGCCGACGCCGCCGAACCGGTCGTGGTAAAGGTCCTGGACAACGACACCGTCGTGCCTGCCTCGGGCGGGAAGGCGCGGGCTGTCGAAGCGGAGCTGGAGGCGGAGGAGTTCGCTCTCTCCGTCGATGTGCAGCCGGCGCACGGCAGCGTGAAGCTGGACGGGACCTCCATCGCCTATACGTCCACCGCCGGCTACGGCGGCGAGGACGAGTTCACGTACCGGCTCGACGTGAAAGGCGTGAAAGGTACGACGCCGAAGCTCAGCGGTACCGCCGTCGTACGCATCACGGTGACCAGGCCCGCGCCCAAGGTCACGCCGAAAGCGACGCAGACGCCGAAGCCTGCGAAGGCTACGAAGCCGAAGACGGTTGCCCCGCCGCCGGTGTACTACGACAACTGCGACGCCGCCCGCGCCGCCGGCGCCGCCCCTGTCCGCAGTGGCGACCCTGGCTACGGGCGTCACCTCGACCGGGACGGTGACGGGGTCGGGTGCGAGCCGTACAACGGGTCGAGTGGTGGGGGCAGCAGTACAACGTCCGGCGGGTCCGGTAGCGGAGGCGGTAGCGGGTCCGGTGGCGGAGGCGGTGGCGGGAGCGCGTCGTACGCCAACTGTGACGCCGTACGCGCCGCCGGTGCGGCTCCGATTCGCGTGGGCGACCCCGGTTACGGGCGTCACCTCGACCGGGACGGGGATGGGGTGGCCTGCGAGTAGTCACTGCGGCCGTTCGGGCGGCCGGCGTCGGTGGTGTCGGCAGGGTGCCGTGCCGTCGCCGTCCGCGCCGTTGAGCACGCGTGGCCGTCCGTACGTACTACCGGGCACCCCCCACAGGTGGGCGCGTGACCGGCGACAGGCGGTCACGCGCCCAGCGCGTGTCGCGCGTGTGGCGGGCCAGTGCACCTGGTGGTGCGCTGCGGCCCGCCCGTGTGCGGCAGAAGCCGGCGGCCGTCCGAGGAAGGCCGCCGGCTCCTGGCTGGGGTGTGGGAGCAGGAGTGGTTAGAAGACGCTCACGCCGTAGGCGCTCAGGGCTTCAGTGACGGGCTGGAAGAACGTCGTACCGCCCGACGAGCAGTTGCCGCTGCCGCCCGAGGTCAGGCCCAGCGCCGTGCTGCCCGAGAACATCGAGCCGCCGCTGTCGCCCGGCTCGGCGCAGACGTTGGTCTGGATCATGCCGTAAACGACATCGCCGTTGCCGTAGTTGACGGTCGCGTTGAGGCCGGTGACCGTCCCGCCGCGCAGGCCGGTGGTGCTGCCGCTGCGCTGGACGGACTGGCCGACGTAGGCGTTGCCGGCGCTCGTGATGTCGCGGTAGCTGCCGTTGTAGAGGTAGACCCGGCCGTCCGCGGCGGAGGCGTTGGAGTGGCGGATGATGCCGTAGTCGTTGTTCGGGAAGCTGGAGCCGGTGGTGGAGCCGAGCACCGCGGTCTTGGCGGAGTTGGTGTACCAGGTCCCGGTGCCGTTGGTGCAGTGGCCGGCCGTGAGGGCGTAGTACGTCGTGCCGCTCCGGACGTTGAAGCCGAGCGAGCAGCGGCCGCTGCCGCTGTAGATGGCCTGGCCGCCCGCGATGAGCTTGTTGAACTTGCCGGGCGTGCGCTTGATCTCCAGGGCGTCGGCCTGTGCGCCCGCCGCCTTCTTGATCTTGGCTATCTCGGCGGCCGAGACGGTGTCGTCCGCCGTGACGACGACCTTGCCCGACGCCTTGTCCGTGTACCACGCGGTACCGGGCACATCCGCGCCGAGCACGGCGTCGCCCGTCTTCGCGAGCTGGGCGGTGGTCGCCCGGGCGCCGTCGCCGGATTCGGCCGAGGCGATCGGGGTGGCAAGCGCGGAGACGGTCAGCAGAGTCGATGCGACGGCGATCAGCCGTGCACGTCTCGCGACGCCGCCGAGGGGAGACAGGCGCTTGAAGTTCACTACATCCTCCGGTGGGGGATCCCAGGGGCCCGCTGGGTAGGCGGGCCCGTCAGCACGCCGATGCGGGACGACCATCCGTAGCGGTCATGATCCTGTCAACGACGTGGTAGGAATCCTGGGGTGCTGTTGAGTCGTCAACAAGAGCGTCTTTCAGCCGCTCTACGCGCGCCCACCAGCGACGTGTCCGATGCGACGGCGCGAAGCCCGCGACGGCCGTCGCGGCCGGCGGGAACCGCGGCGGCGCGACCGGCCGGAGCGGAGGCGCCGCTCGGGAGGCTCGGCGATGCCACGCATGTTTGCTGACCTGTCGTCAGCTGACTCGCGGTTCAGGAGCGCCGGAGTACTGCGCGTGCGCACCCACGGGTCCCGCAACCGGAGCGCGAGATGCCACTTCCGCTGTTCAGGGCCGCCCGGACCGGACCCTTCGCTGCCGGACGGCCCCCCGCAGGCACCCCGGCACACGCGGACCGCACCCCCGTCCGGGTGCCGCCGAAGTCCGTAGCTATTGCACTGGCGCCCCTCCAGCCCCCAGCGGCTCACCGGCCGCCCTCCGCCGCACACCGCCCCACCGCACGACCGCCGAACCCTCTGCCCCGGGGCCGCTCCGCCGCCCCCGCCCACGGGCGGCGCACCGAGCCCGTGCAGCGTTATGCGCCGATCCCTACTGTTCGTACGCCGAGTACGCCTGTCCGGTTCTGGTCAGTGGCGCAGCCCAGCGCGGCCGACCAGGCACCCTCAGAAGTGACCGGGGTGCCCTCAGGGGTGCCTCTTCGGCGGTCGCGGTACCGGAACGGCGCGCCGTTGAACGCCCCACGCCTTCCGCCCGTACAACTCACCAAGCCCCCCACAGGCCGGGCGCGTGACCGACGACAGGCGGTCGCGCGCCCGGCGCGTACGCCCTGTGCCACAGCCCTCGCCTAACCGCCCACCGCATGCGACACCGTATAGATCAGCAGCCCCGCCAGCGCCCCCACCACCGTGCCGTTGATCCTGATGAACTGCAGGTCCCGGCCGATGTGCGCCTCGATCTTCTTCGACGTGTGCTCCGCGTCCCAGCCCGCCACCGTGTCGCTGATCAGCGAAGTGATCTCGCCGCGGTACGTCGTCACCACGTACACCGCCGCGTCCTCCAGCCACCCCTCCAGCTTCCCCTGCAACCGCCCGTCCGTCGCGAGCCGTCCGCCCAGGGAGAGCAGCGAGGCCCGTACCCGCAGGCGCAGTTCGCTCTGCTCGTCCTCCGCCGCCGAAATAATCATCGTGCGTACGGACGCCCACGCCGAGGCGATCACGTCCTGGACCTCGCCCCGCCCCAGGATCTCCGACTTCAGCCGCTCCACCCTCGCCCGCGTGTCCGCGTCCGACTGGAGGTCCGACGCGAAGTCCGTCAGGAAGCGGTCGATCGCGCCGCGCGCCGGGTGGTCCGGCTCGTCGCGCATCTCGGAGATGAAGCGCAGCAGCTCCTTGTAGACGCGGTCACCGACCTTCCGGTCCACGAAACGCGGCGTCCAGCCCGGTGCCCCGCCCTCGATCGCCTCCATCACCGCATCCACGTGCAGCACCAGCCACGCGTACGCGCGGGTGCAGATCAAATCGACCGCGCGGTCGTGCGCGCCGTCCGCGACGACGTTCTCCAGCGCCTTGCCGATCCCCGGCGCGATCTCCGCGGCGTCCGCCCGCCGCGTGATCGCCTCGCCCACGACCGCCTGCACGTCGGAATCGCGCAGCACGGTCAACGCGCCGCGCAGGGCCGTGGACAGTTCCTCCGTCACCCGGTCGGCGTGGTCCGGCTCCGCCAGCCAGGCGCCGACGCGGGAGCCGATGCCGATGGCGCGCAGGCGGGTGCGTACGACGTCCTCGGAGAGGAAGTTCTCGCCGACGAAGGAGCCGAGCGTCGTGCCCAGCTGGTCCTTCTTCGTCGGGATGATCGCGGTGTGCGGGATGGGCAGGCCCATCGGGCGCTTGAAGAGCGCCGTCACGGCGAACCAGTCCGCCAGCGCGCCGACCATGCCCGCCTCGGCCGCCGCCGCGACGTACGCCGGCCAGCCGCCGACGCCCGACCGCTCCGCCCAGGTGGCGAGGACGTAGATCAGCGCGACCAGGACCAGCAGCCCGGTGGCCGTCGCCTTCATGCGGCGTACGCCCTGGCGCTTCTCCTCGTCGGCGGCGCTGTACGCGAAGGGCGGGAGCGGGGCGGCCGAGGGCCCGGGAACCTCCTTGTCGTACATGTCGTCAGTTCCCGTCGTCTTGCGATCCATCCGCTCCACCCGTCCGCCTCGTACGCACCATCTCGTACCTGATTTTCCCTACCTGACCTACTCGTGGAACGCACTGCGAGTTCCCGACGTCTACCAGGGCGGTGCAATGGCGCATCATTGAGTGAGTTCGAACGGAGCCTCGGGCTCCCTGCGCCCGAGGAGATACACCGAGCATGACCAAGCGCAACGGTTATGCCTTGCTCGCCGCGCTCGCCGCGGTGGTGGTCCTCATCTCGGGGGCCATATTCGCCGGAGCGACGCTCGGCGGTCACGGTTCTGACGACGACACACAGACCCGTCCCCGTACGCCGCTGCGTTCCGCGGCCCCCGCCACCTCCGCCTCCTGGATCGGCACCTGGTCCACCGCGCCCGCCTTCGCCGAGCTGGGCACGGAACAAGGCTTCCCCGGGCGTTCGCTTCGTAACGTCGTGCACACCAGCATCGGCGGCACCAGCGCCCGCATCACCCTCTCCAACCTCTTCGGCGTACAGCCGTTGCACATCACGCACGCCTCGATCGCCGTCGCCGCCACCCCCGGCGCCCCGACCGCCGCGAACGGCACGATGCGCCGCCTGCACTTCGGCGGCTCGCCCTCGGTCGTGGTCCCGCCGGGCGGACAGGTCGTCAGCGACCCGGCCCCGCTGAATGTGCCGTACGACGCCGACCTGCTGGTCACCACCTACTCCCCCACGCCCAGCGGCCCGGTGACGCACCACCCGCGAGCCCGCCAGACGTCGTACGTCGCGGAAGGCGACCGCACGGAGGACCCGCTCGGGGACGCCTACACCGGGCAGACGCCGTACTGGCGCTACCTCACCGCCGTCGACGTCCTGAGCGGCAAGTCCGAGGGCGCCGTCGTCGTCATCGGCGATTCGATCACCGACGGCGTCACGTCCACGGCCGGCGCGAACCGCCGCTGGACGGACGTCCTCGCCGACCGTCTCGACGGACGCTACGGCGTCCTCAACTCGGGCATCAGCGGGAACCGGCTGCTGAGCGACGGTACGGGCCCGAGCGGCCTCGCCCGCTTCGACCGTGACGTGCTCTCACGCTCCGGCGTGAAGGCGGTCGTCGTCGTCCTCGGCATCAACGACATCCTGCGGCCGCCGCACGAGCTCGACGCGGCGCGCATCACGGCGGGCCTCGACCAGCTCGCGCGCCAGGCACGGGCGCGCGGCCTGCGGGTCGTCGGCTCGACGATCATGCCGTTCGAGGGGACGCGGGCCCACACGCCGCAGCTCGAAGCGGTGCGGGACCGTGTCAACGAGGCGATCCGTACGCGCGGCGTCTTCGACGCGGTCGTGGACTTCGACCAGGCGCTGCGCGACCCGTACGCCCCGGACCGGCTCCTTCCGGCGTACGACTCGGGCGACCACCTGCATCCGAGCGACGAGGGCTACCGGCGCATGGGCACGGCGTTCGACATCGCCTCCCTGAACCGGAGCGCGGACGCGGCCGGGGTCTGAGCGCGGGTCGGTCGGGCCGCAGTCGAGCTCCTTGCGGTCAGTCGGACCCGGAACCGGAACCGGACCAGGAATCAGACCCGGACTCCGACTCGGACCCGGACGAGGAGTCGGAACCGGACTTGGAACCGGACCCGGACCCCGGCCCCGACTCCGCCTTCTTCGCCAGCTTCTGCTGTTTGCGCGCCTCCTTGAGGCGCTGCTTCTCGGCGCGCGTGACCTTGCGCTCCACACCGACCCCGCCCATCAGGGCGAACCCGGTGACCGTCACGCGCGGCGAGTCCGGCGCCACCCGGTTGTCCGCCTCCGGCACGCCCTTCGCCGTCACGTCGCCGAAGCCGCCCATGATGCCGACGCCCTTGACCTGCACGTCGAGGCCCGGCGGCACCGTCACCTGGATGCCGCCCATGATGGTGAAGCAGCGGATCACGACCTCGCGGTCCTCGAAGCGCGCCTCGCGCAGGTCGATCTCGCCGCCGCCCATCATCGCGAACGCCGTGAACGTCCGGCCCACCGTCCACGTGCCCTGGCGCCCGAAGCCGCCCCAGAAGGCGAAGGCACCGTTCGACGTCGCCGGGCCGCCGATCCGGGCCGGCCAGTAGACCCGCGCACCCGAGGCGGACGGGGAGGCGAGCGCCGCCGAGCTGCTGCCCGGTGCCGGCAGGTCGCGGACCAGCGGCTCCAGCTCGCCGTGCGTACGCGCCTTGTAGACGGCATCGAGCCGCTGGTCGAACTCCTCCATGTCCAGCCGCCCCTCGGCGACGGCGTCACGCAGTACCTCGGCGACTCGTTCACGCTCCGCGTCAGAAGCGCGCATTTCCGGAAGTTCACTGGCCATGGCGTTCAGACTAGTCAACTCCAACCGACCGTCCCAGTGTTCAGAGCACCGAGCGGTCCGCGTACATCTTCGCGATGACCGCCTCGATGTCCGGCTCCCGCACCGACAGGTCCACCAGCGGATACCGCTGCGCCACCGCCGCCACCAGCGGCGCCGCCGACACCGACGCCGGGAACGCCAGCCACTGCCGCGGCCCCTCCACCTTCACCACCCGCGCCCCCGCCACCTCGACCGGGGGCAGCTCGCGCTCCAGGTCCACCACCAGCGTCCGCTCGCTCTCGCCCACCTCGTGCAGGCCCGCCAGCGCGCCGTCGTACACCAGCCGCCCGTGGTCGATGACCATCACGCGCTTGCACAGCTGCTCGATGTCGGTCAGATCGTGCGTCGTCAGCAGGACCGTCGTGCCGCGCTCCGCGTTCAAGTCCCGCAGGAAGTCCCGGACCTTGGCCTTCGAGATCACATCCAGGCCGATCGTCGGCTCGTCGAGATACAGCACCTCGGGGTCGTGCAGCAGCGCCGCCGCGATGTCGCCCCGCATCCGCTGACCCAGCGACAGCTGCCGTACCGGTACGTCCAGCAGCTCGCCCAGGTCGAGGAGTTCGACGCAGCGCGCCATGTTCACCTTGAAGCGGTCGTCCGGGATCCGGTACATCCGGTGCATCAGCCGGTACGAGTCGCGCAGCGGCAGGTCCCACCACAGCGTCGTACGCTGCCCGAACACCACCCCGATGTGCCGCGCGAGCCGTGTTCGCTCCCGCGCCGGATCGATGCCCGCGACCCGCACGCGGCCGGCACTCGGCGTGAGGATGCCGGTGAGCATCTTGATGGTGGTGGACTTGCCCGCCCCGTTCGGCCCGATGTAGCCGACCATCTCGCCGCGCGGCACCGAGAAACTGATCCCGTCGACCGCCCGCACCCGCGTCTTCTCGCGCCTCAGCCGCCCTGTCTTCCTGCGTACGTCGAAAAACTTCTCGACGCCCTCCAGCTCGATGAAGTCACTTTCCATCCGGCATCAGCTCCCCGTGCTGCGATACGAACGAAGGCCCACCCGCCACGCCGCCCCGGCCGGCACACAGCACACTCCCGCCACCAGCGGCGGCAGGAAGGCGAGCCAGGACGGCAGGTCCAGGGGGTACGGGCGGTCCAGTACATACAGCGCCGGCAGCCAGTTGACGAAGGCCAGCGGCAGCACGAACGTCACCCCGCGCACGAGGTCCTTCGCGAAGACCGTCGGCGGGTACTGGAGAAGCGTGGTGCCGCCGTACGTGAAGGAGTTCTGCACCTGCGAGGCGTCCTGCGCCCAGAACTGGAACGCCGCCCCCGCCACGAAGACCGACGAGAAGATCACCGCCCCGCTCAGGACCATCATCGGCACCATGAGCACCTTCAGCGGCGTCCACTCGATGTCCAGCACCACCAGCGCGTACCCGAGCACCAGCAGCCCCTGCGTGATCCGGCCCAGCCTGCGCAGCGCGAAGCGGTCGGCCGCGATCTGCGCGAGGACCGGGACCGGGCGTACCAGCAAGGTGTCCAGCGTGCCGTCGCGCACCCGTTGGCCCAGCCGGTCCATCGACCCCATGACCAGGTCCGAGAGGCCGAAGGCCGCGCCCGCCGTGCCGTAGAGGAAGGCCACCTCGGGCAGGGTGTAGCCGCCGAGCGCGTCCACGTGGGAGAACATCAGCAGGATGCCGACGAAGTCGAGGCCGGTCGCGGCGAAGTTCCCGAGGGCCGCCATCGCGAAGGACGCGCGGTACGCCATCGTCGAGCGGATCCACATCGCCGCGATCATCCGGTACGCCCGGACCCCGGCCCGTAGCTGCGCGGCGGCCCCGAGCACCTCACCCACCTCGGCCCTCCCGGCCACCGGCGTGGTCTCCGTCGCTTCCGTCGCCTCAGCCGCCTTCGTCGCCTCAGCCACCCTGGACCACCACCCTGCGCGTCGCCACCGACTGGAGCAGCCGCCCGGCCGTCAGCAGCACCGCCGCCCAGCCGAGCTGGAAGCCGTACGCGCGGACCAGATCCCAGCCCGTGTGCTTGCCGAGGAAGACGTCGGCCGGGATCTGGAGCAGCGCCGACCAGGGCAGCGCCTGCGCGAGTGTGCCGAGGCCGCCGGGGAAGAGGGTGAGCGGCAGCACCATCCCGGAGAAGAAGAGGCCGACGAGCCACGTGATGTGCGCCACACCTGCCCCGTCGAGCAGCCAGAACGCCGACAGCGCCACCAGGAACCGGATCGCGAAACTGACGACGACACCGAGCGCGACGGCGACCAGGAAGGCGGCCCACACGAACGGGTCGGCGGGCAGCGCCAGGTCGAAGGCGAGCGCGCCGGTCGCCATCGGGACGACGCCGCGCCCGATGAGGTGGAAGGCGGCCCGCCCCAGGTCGCCCGCCAGCCAGAAGAACTGCAGGTCGGCGGGGCGGTAGAGGTCGATCGCGATGTCGCCGGTACGGATCCGCTCCATCAGCTCGGACTCGAAGCCGCCGCCCATCAAGGCAGCGGTCATCAGCAGCGCCTGCCCGAGCCACACGTAGGTGAGGGCCTGCGACAGGTCGTACCCGCCGAGCTGTGGACGCTCGTCCCACAGGGCCGTGAAGGTGTACGCCAGGATGAAGCCGAAGACGGTGTTGGTGAACACCCCGGCCGCCGTCGCCACCCGGTACGTCGCGTGCCGCCGGAAACCCCCGGCCGCGACGACCGCGTATAACCGCACCCCCACCCCAAGCCCCCCTCGATTCGACCAAAGCCCCAAAACGCCCCGCCCTAGCCCAATGGGGTCAGCCGCCGCAGGCATTTTGGAACGGCGCTTCGGGGGCAGGACTCCGAGTGCATGCACTATGGGCGTACCAGCCGAATCGCCCGATACGACACCGTTATGCCGGAGAGTGAACCTCTGGCCGTGCCCAGGGAGTCTCCACCAGCATGAGCGACGAGCCACAGCAGCCCCAGGGGTGGGCGCCCCGGGACCCATCCGACCCCACGGTCGACGCGGAGCCGCAGGCCGGGAAGAAGAAGGCCGGCAAGCGTGACGAGAACGGCAAGAAGATCCGCCCCCGGCGCACCGGCCTGCGCCGGCTGGTCCCGACCTGGCGGATGCTCCTCGGTACGTTCCTGCTGCTGGCGCTGCTCCTGTTCGGCGCGTTCTTCGCGGGTTACACGCTCGTCAAGATCCCGGCAGCCAACAGCGCCGCCACCTCCCAGAGCAACGTCTACCTCTACGCCGACGGCTCCCAGCTCGCCCGCGACGGCGAGGTCAACCGCGAGAGCGTGAAGCTCGCCCAGATCCCGAAGTCCGTCCAGCGCGCCGTACTGGCCGCCGAGGACCGCGACTTCCACTCCGAGCAGGCCGTCGACCCCCAGGCCATGCTCCGCGCCGGCTGGAACACCCTCACCGGCAAGGGCAAGCAGTCCGGCTCGACGATCACCCAGCAGTACGTCAAGAACTACTACCTCGCCCAGGAACAGACGGTCACCCGCAAGGTGAAGGAGTTCTTCATCGCGATCAAGCTGGATCGTGAGGAGAGCAAGAACGACATCTTCGAGGGGTACCTGAACACCAGCTACTTCGGCCGCAACGCGTACGGCATCCAGGCCGCCGCCCAGGCGTACTACGGCAAGGACATCGACGAGGTCACCACCACCGAGGGCGCCTACCTCGCGTCCCTCCTCAACGCCCCCAGCGCGTACGACGTCACCACTCACCCCGAGAACAAGTCCTCGGCCCTGGGCCGCTGGAACTACGTACTCGACGGCATGGTGAAGGAGAACTGGCTGAGTGCCGCCGATCGCGCCGCGGTGAAGTTCCCCGCGCCGCACGAGGCGAAGCCGGCCTCCGGGCTCTCCGGGCAGCGCGGCTACATCGTGCAGGCCGTCGAGGACTACCTCACCAACAACAAGATCATCGACGAGGACACGCTCGCGACCGGCGGCTACCGCATCACCACGACCCTGGAGAAGCCGAAGCAGGACGCCTTCGCCAAGGCCGTCGACGACAAGGTGATGTCGCGGACGAGCAAGGACCGCAAGGTCGACCGCAACGTGCGCGTCGGCGGCGCCTCCATCGACCCGGCGACCGGCAAGGTCGTCGCGATGTACGGCGGCATCGACTACACGAAGCAGTACGTCAACAACGCGACGCGCCGCGACTACCAGGTCGGCTCCACCTTCAAGCCGTTCGTCTTCACCTCGGCCGTCGAGAACGGCTCCACCACCCAGGACGGCGTGCAGATCACCCCGAACACCATGTACGACGGCACCAACAAGCGGATGGTGGAAGGCCCCAACGGGCCGACGGGGTACGCCCCGGAGAACGAGGACCAGCGCTCGTACGGCCCGGTGACCGTCCGCACCGCCACGGACAAGTCCGTCAACGCGGTGTACGCGCAGATGGCACAGGACGTCGGCCCGGCCAAGGTGAAGGACACCGCCGTGGCCCTCGGCATCCCGGAGCACACCCCGAGCCTCGACGCGTACCCGTCGATCGCGCTCGGCGTCGCCACCGCCAGCGTCCTCGACATGACGGAGGCGTACGCGACGCTCGCCAACCACGGCAAGCACGGCGCGTACACGATCGTCGAGAAGATCACCAAGAACGGCCAGACCGTCGCCCTGCCCCAGGCGGCGGACGCCGGCTCCGGCTCCGATTCCGGGCAGGGGGTCTCGCGCGAGGCGGCCGACACCACGACGTCGATCCTCAGGAGCGTCGTCGACGGCGGTACGGGCACGGCGGCCCAGTCCGCGGGCCGCCCCGCGGCGGGCAAGACCGGCACCGCCGAGGAGGACAAGGCCGCCTGGTTCGCCGGTTACACGCCGGACCTGGCGACGGTCGTCGCGGTGATGGGCCAGGACCCGGAAACCGGCGTACAGAAGCCGCTGTACGGCGCGCTCGGCCTGCCGCGTATCAACGGAGGCGGGGCGCCCGCGCAGGTCTGGGGCCAGTTCACGGCCGCGGCGCTCAAGGACCAGCCGGTGCGGGACTTCGACCTGGAGACGGCGGCCGGCTCGGACGAGTCGGCCCCGCCGCCGTCCGAGGACGAACCGGACACCGGTGAGTCCGAGGGTTCCGGGGAACCGCCGTCGAGCGACAGCCCCGACGACCCGACGCAGGGCCCGACGACCGGCGGCCAGGACGCGGGCGGCGCCTCGGACACGGGCGGTACGGGCGCGACCGACGGCGGTGCGACCGACACCGGCGGCACGGACGGCGGGGCCGACACCGGCGGCGCGACCGATGGCGGAACGACGGACACCGGCGGCACGGACGGCGGGGCCGACACCGGCGGCGCGACCGATGGCGGAACGACGGACACCGGCGGCACGGACGGCGGGGCCGACACCGGCGGCGCCACCGGCCCACCGGGCGGCGGCGCACCGAACGGCTCCCGCGGCCGCGCCTGACGTACTGCCTCGCGTACAGAACCGCTAGTGCCCCGAGGTCGCCTTCAACCCCACGACGGCGACCAGCAGCAGACACACGAAGAAGATCCGGGCGGCGGTCGCCGGCTCACCGAGCACGACCATGCCGAGCACCGCCGCACCGGCCGCGCCGATACCGACCCACACGCCGTACGCCGTACCGATCGGCAGCGTCTTGGCGGCGTGCGACAGCAGCAGCATGCTCGCGACGATCCCCGCGCCCGTGAACACACTGGGCCAGAGCCGCGTGAAGCCGTCGGTGTACTTCATCCCGATCGACCAGCCGACCTCGAGCAGACCGGCGACAACGAGCAGAACCCAGGCCATGACGGGCACCTCCGAAACGAACGCGGAATCAACGGGGGTGCGTCGTCTTTGCGTAAAACCCGGTACGGCGCGTCTCGTCGGGGGTGCTTCCAACCTAGCAAAAGGGCAGCGAAAGGGGCCGGTGACCCTGATCGCCGGGTCACCGGCCCGCTCGCTCGAACAGCTTCCGCCGCTGACGGCATTGTGCCTACAAGCTTTGTGCCTACAAGTACAGGCCGGTCGAGTCCTCCGAGACCCGCTCCGAGGCCACCGCGTGCAGATCGCGCTCCCGCATGAGTACGTACGGGATGCCGCGCACCTCGACCTCGGCCCGGTCCTCGGGGTCGTACAGCACCCGGTCGCCCGGCTCCACGGTCCGTACGTTCTGGCCGACCGCTACGACCTCGGCCCAGGCCAGCCGCTTGCCGACCGCGGCGGTCGCCGGAATCAGAATGCCGCCGCCCGAGCGGCGCTCGCCCTCGGGGCTGTCCGACCTGACCAGCACCCGGTCGTGCAGCATCCGGATGGGCAGCTTGTCGTGCGTGGTGTTCTCGCTCACGCCCCCGAACCTACCTGTCCTTGACCCCGCGCCCGCCACCGGCCGCAGGGTCAGCCGCGCCTGCGACGCGCCGACAGCGCGAGCAGCCCCACCAGCCCCACGGCCACCAGCGCTACCGGAATGACCCGCTCCAGGCGCGGCGAGCCGTCCTCGTCCACGAACTGCGCCTTCACGTCCGACACCGTCCGGTTCACCGCGACGAACGCCCGGCCCGCGGTCTGGTCCACGGTCGCCGCGACCCTGGCCTTCGCGTCACCGACGATCGTCTTCGGGTGCAGCCGCACCCCGATCTCGTCGAGCGTTACGGCCAGCTGGTCACGCCGGCTCTTGATGTCCGCCTCGATCTGCGCAGGGGTCCTGGCATCCGACACTGCGCTGCCTCCGTGGGTGGTCGTGGGCCGAATCCGGTAGTCCTTCATCGACAGTCTGTCAGCTCGGCCCGTCCCCTACCCCACGGCACCCCCATTACCCTCGGGTCCGTACGGCCGTACTTTCCCCGCACGAGGAGACCGACACCCGATGAGCGAGCGACTCCAGCCCGGCGACACCGCCCCCGACTTCACCCTGCCCGACGCCGACGGAACCGAGGTCTCCCTCTCCTCGTACAAGGGCCGCAAGGTCATCGTCTACTTCTACCCGGCCGCCCTTACTCCCGGCTGCACCAAGCAGGCCTGCGACTTCACCGACAACCTGGAGCTGCTGGCCGGGGCCGGATACGACGTCGTCGGCGTCTCCCCCGACAAGCCGGAGAAGCTCGCGAAGTTCCGCGAGAAAGAGGACCTCAAGGTCACGCTGGTCGGCGACCCGTCCAAGGAGGTCCTGACGGCGTACGGCGCCTTCGGGGAGAAGAAGCTGTACGGCAAGACGGTGACCGGCGTGATCCGCTCGACGGTCGTCGTGGACGAGGACGGCAAGGTGGAGCGGGCGCTCTACAACGTGAAGGCGACCGGCCACGTAGCGAAGATCATCAAGGACCTGGGCATCTGAACCGGGGCACGCCGGCCCCCTGGGCATTGTGACCAAGGTCCCGGACCAGGGGGCCTTGGTTTGCAGCACGAAATAGAAGGCAGAGGTTCCACTTGGACATGGGAAACGCGTCCGAGGAAAGGAACCTGCCATGGCGGCCACCGGCCCCGGCTCCGGCCCCGACCACGTGGCCGACCCCGAAGCGATCAAGCGCCACCACACGCTCTTCCGCGCCGCCAGGAGGCGGAAGAACCCGCCGCTGCGCCGCTCCGACATCACCATCACGGACGAGGCGGCGGTCAAGCGGGCGGTCAAGGCGGCCTCGCTGGGCAACGCCATGGAGTGGTTCGACTTCGGCATCTACAGCTACCTGGCGGTGACGATCGGACACGTCTTCTTCCCGCCCGGGAACGACACGGCCCAGCTCCTCTCCTCCTTCGCGACCTTCGCCGTGGCCTTCCTGGTGCGGCCCCTCGGCGGCATGGTCTTCGGCCCGATGGGCGACAGGCTGGGCCGCAAGAAGGTCCTCGCCCTCACGATGATCATGATGGCGATCGGTACGTTCGCCATCGGCCTGATCCCGTCGTACGCCACGATCGGCTTCTGGGCGCCGGTGCTGCTGATCTTCTTCCGGCTGGTGCAGGGCTTCTCGACGGGCGGTGAGTACGGCGGCGCGTCGACGTTCATAGCCGAGTACGCCCCCGACAAGCGCCGTGGCTTCTTCGGCAGCTTCCTGGAGTTCGGCACCCTGGCGGGCTACACCGGCGCGGCCGGGCTCGTCACGGTCCTGACGGCCTGGCTCGGCTCCGACGCCATGGAGGCGTGGGGCTGGCGCATCCCGTTCCTGGTCGCGGGCCCGCTCGGCCTGGTCGGCCTCTACCTGCGACTGCGACTGGACGAGACCCCCGCCTTCCAGAAACTGGAGAGCGGTAACGTCCGCGCGTCCGAGGCCGCCGACACGGTGGAGACCACCGCCAAGGGCGACCTCGCGAAGATCTTCCGGCAGTACTGGCCGACGCTGATTCTGTGCATCGCCCTGGTGGGCGCATACAACGTCACCGACTACATGCTGCTGTCGTACATGCCGACGTACCTCTCGGACGAGCTCGGCTACAGCGAGACGCACGGCCTGCTGATCCTGCTGGGCGTCATGGTCTGCCTGATGGCGGTGATCAACCAGGCCGGCCGCCTGAACGACCACTTCGGCCGCAAGCCGCTGCTGATGGCGGGCATGCTCGGCTTCTTCTTCCTCTCCCTCCCGTCCTTCCTCCTGATCAAGCAGGGCAGCATCCCGGCCATCGCCGCCGGCATGCTGATGCTGGGCCTGTCTCTCGTCTGCCTGCTGGGCACGATGTCGGCGGCGCTCCCGGCCCTGTTCCCGACGAACGTGAGGTACGGCTCCCTGTCGGTCGGCTACAACCTCTCCGCGTCCCTCTTCGGCGGCACGACGCCCCTGGTCATCACGGGCCTCATCAGCATCACCGGCAACAACCTCATGCCGGCGTACTACTCGATGGCGGCGGCACTCATCGGCATCATCGCGGTGGCGTGCATGAAGGAAACGGCGAAGCAGCCGCTGACGGGCTCACCCCCCTCGGTGGAAACGAAGGAAGAGGCGGCGGAACTGGTGGCGGCGCAGACGCCGGGGCCGAGGTTCTGACGCGGGGCCAGGGGCGGCCGGGGGATTACTTCAGGGGCCCCTGGCCGCCCTGAGCGCTCAAGGGCCCCTTGTGCCAGAGGTCTTGACAACCCGATTGGTCTGAACCATTTTAACGACCAACAACAAACGGTGGCCACCGTCCCTGCGACTCCTCCCCACACTCCCCCACCGGAGGCCGTAAGTGGACCGCCCCGCGTTTCCCCTCATAGCTCTCACCGCCGCCACCCTCCTCACCGCCGGTCTGGCCGCCCCCGCCACCCAAGCCGCGAACCGGGCCGCCGCCGACGTGAACGTCGCCAAGAACGCCGGCTTCGAGTCCGGGCTCAGCAACTGGGCCTGTTCCGCCGGCAGCGGCGCCACCGTTTCTTCCCCCGCCCACGGTGGCGCCGCTGCCCTCAAAGCCACCCCCGGCGGGCAGGACAACGCCCGCTGCTCGCAGACCGTCACCGTCAAGCCCGGTGCTACGTACACCCTCAGCGCCTGGGTGCAGGGCGGATACGCGTACCTCGGGGCCA
This sequence comes from Streptomyces sp. ISL-99, assembly GCF_018614005.1. NCBI lineage: Bacteria > Bacillati > Actinomycetota > Actinomycetes > Kitasatosporales > Streptomycetaceae > Streptomyces > Streptomyces sp. ISL-99. Next base: position 171,724 of record NZ_JAGGPC010000002.1, on the reverse strand, counting down.
GCGGCACCGGCACCACCGACGTCTCCACCTGGACGCCCGACTCGTCCGGCTGGAAGCAGCTCACCACCAGCTTCAAGGCCGGCCCCGCCACCACCTCGGTGACGGTCTACACCCACGGCTGGTACGGCCAGAGCGCCTACTACGTCGACGACGTATCCGTCTTCGGCCCCGACGGCGGCGGAGGCACCGACCCCGAACCCGGCATCCCCGCCACCCCATCCGGGCTCACCGTCGGCGCCACGACGTCATCGTCCGTCGCGCTCTCCTGGTCCGGCGTCAGCGGGGCGACCGGGTACAACGTCTACCGCGGCGGTACGAAGGTCCAGTCCGTGACCGGGACTTCGGCGACCGTTTCGGGGCTGGCGGCGGACACGGCGTACGACTTCCAGATCACCGCGACCAACTCCGCCGGCGAGTCACCCAAGTCGGCGTCCGTCCGCGGCCGGACCGCGCCCGGCGGCGGCGATCCCGGCCCCGGCCCCGCTGTGCCCAAGCACGCGCTGACCGGCTACTGGCAGAACTTCAACAACGGCGCGACCGTCCAGAAGCTCCGCGACGTGCAGGCGCAGTACGACATCATCGCCGTCTCCTTCGCCGACTCGACCGCCACGCCCGGCCAGATCGTCTTCAACCTCGACCCGGCCGTCGGGTACGCGAGCGCCGCCGACTTCAAGGCCGACATCGCCGCGAAGAAGGCCGCCGGGAAGTCCGTGATCATCTCGGTCGGCGGCGAGAAGGGCAACGTCACCATCAACAGTGACGCCTCCGCGACCGCCTTCGCCAACAGCGCGTACGCCCTGATGCAGGAGTACGGCTTCAACGGCGTCGACATCGACCTCGAACACGGCATCAACTCGACGTACCTCACCAAGGCGCTGCGCCAGCTCTCCGCCAAGGCGGGCTCCGGACTCGTGCTCACCATGGCGCCGCAGACCATCGACATGCAGTCCACCGGCAGCGAGTACTTCAAGACGGCGCTCGCGGTGAAGGACATCCTGACCGTCGTCAACATGCAGTACTACAACAGCGGTTCCATGCTCGGCTGCGACGGCAAGGTCTACTCGCAGGGGTCCGTCGACTTCCTCACCGCGCTCGCCTGCATCCAGCTGGAGGGCGGTCTGGCCCCGAGCCAGGTCGGCATCGGCGTACCGGCGTCCACGCGGGGCGCGGGCAGTGGGTACGTCGCACCGTCCATCGTGAACAACGCCCTGGACTGCCTGACCCGCGGCACAAACTGCGGGTCCTTCAAGCCCGCCAAGACCTACCCCGGTCTGCGCGGCGCGATGACCTGGTCCACGAACTGGGACGCGACGGCCGGCAACGCCTGGTCGAACGCGGTGGGACCGCACGTGCACAACCTGCCGTAGTCACGACAGGCTCCGTGCAGCGCCGCCGCTTCACGCTCCTCGCGGCGGCGCTGCCGGGAAGCTCTTACCCGAGCAGTTCCCTCACCTGCTGTACGCACAGCACGATGAACAGCAGGCCCGCCGCCCCCAGCATCGCGTTGCTGAGCATGCCGTTGCGCCATTGGGCGGGCGTACGCGAGGAGTTGAGCAGCCACACGAGCGTCAGCGCCAGGAACGGCATGAAGAACGCGCCGAGCACGCCGTACACCACGACAAGCCCGAACGGCTGGTCCAGCCACAGCAGCGCCATCGGCGGGAACGTCAGCCACAGCAGGTACGCCCGGAACGGCAGCGAGCGTTCCTTCACGCCGGCCGCGACCTCCTCCACCGTGCCCACGTCGCCTTATCTTGATACGTCAGGCGCAGACCTCACCGCGCCGGACCGCCATGACGAACTCGGCCCAGGCTCCCGTCGAGACGACCACGGCGGGTCCGTGGGGCGCGCTCTTGCTGTCCCGCACGGGCACGACGCCGGTGATGCCGTCGGCGACCTCTACGCAGTCACCGCCGCTCGAATTGCTGTAGCTGCTCTTGCGCCAGCGCACGGAGCCGAGGTCAATCCTGTTGCTCTGCTGCATTTCTGTAGTCCTCCGCCGCTGACTCGATCAAGGCCAGGGACGCCTCGGGTGGCAGTGCGGCGGCCCTGAGCAGACCGTACGACCTGCGGTAGTCCTTCACGAGGGGCGGATAATCGATGAGTTGGCCGCGGTGAATGCCCTCGGTGTAGATCACCGGCGGGGCGTCCGGGAAGGTCATTACCTTGACCATGCCCATCATGAGCGGATACGCGGCGGCCGTGTCCGGGACGATCTGGAGAACGCCCTGCACGGAGCGCACCACCTGCCCAATGTGTGCCAATTGCTCGGCCATCTCCCCCGGCGGCAACAACGGCCGACGCACGAGGGTCTCGTGCACGATTGCCCAGTACGCCGGACGCGCCTCGCGCTCCCAGATCTCCGCACGCTTCAGCCTCGCGTCGACCTGCTTGCCCCCAGTCTCCGGCGACAACCACGGGCTACCGGTTCGGATGATCTTCCGCGCGTACGCCTTCGTCTGCAACAGACCAGGAACGAGCATCGGCGCCCACTCCTCGACCACCTCCGCATACCGCTCCATCTCCGCCACATCCGCGAAGTACTCCGCATGCCCGGACTGCCGGGCCCGACGGGCGTCTTCGCAGCGGCGTACGAAAAAGCCGTCCGTCTTCAGCCGTTCGTCGACGTGCCGGGCCAGGGCCAGCGGCATGCTTCGGTTGCCGAGCTCGATCTCGCTCAGGAGCGTGGCGCTGTAGAAGCTGCCGTCGACCACCTCGGCGAGGGTCAGCCCCTCGCGTTCCCGCTTCCATCGCAGCTCGCCGCCGTAGAACGACGGCACGCTCAGCGATGCGTCAAGATCCTTACGTCGACCCACAGTTGACCACCTTCCACGCCCCGACCGTGTGAAGCCCGAAGAGCTTCTACGGTAGGGCGGACCGCGTCACCGCGTGAGGAATTCGTCACACAGCGCATCGAAAGGTGTACCGCCATGCTCCCCACCCGTCACGGGTCAGCTGTTTCGGCGCTTTCGGACTACGGCAAAGGCGCCAAACGCGAGGATCGCCGCGGCTGCTGCCGCACCGATGATCAGGCCCAACCGACCATCGCCCTGGGCCTTCTCGCTGGGCCCTGCCACGATGGCATCGCCTCCGTGCTTGGCCTTCGAGGCTTGTGACGCAGCTGGCGCAGAGGGGGTGGGCGGGCTTGAAGGGCTGGGCATCACCTCGTCGGGGAGGAGGTTGGCGTCGGGGGCGCCTGGGTTGCCCTTGCCGTCGAGGACGTTCATACCCGGGCGGATCCCACCATGGCCCGAGTAATAGCTATGGGTGCCTTCCACCCAGCCTTCCCGGTCGGCCGTGTCGAAGAGAACACGGAGGACCTGGTTCGCAGTCCATTCCGGGTGGACGGACCAGACCAGAGCGGCAGAGGCGGAAGCGAGCGCGGTGGCGGCCACGGCTCCACCGCCATCGTCGCAATAGCTCTGGAACTCAGCGTCGCACCAGCGCGGGATGTCCTCGCCGGGAGCCGAAATATCCACATGCTTCCCGTGTTGGGATTGCCGGGTCGCCCGGCCCCCACGATCGCTCGAAGCAACACCGACGACTTCTGGATACGCGGCCGGATATTGTGTCTTGTTCCCCTTCTCGGCGTTGTCGCCCGTGCCTGCGATCAACAGCTTGCCCTTGCGCACGGCGTATTCCATCGCCGCTTGCTCCCCGAACATGTTCAGACCGATGGCGTATTGGTTCCCGACCGAAATATTGATGATCTGCGCATCACTGTCCGCCGCAGCCCGGATGGCACCGTCCAGAGGATCGTTAATTTGAGGCACCTCATCGTGCTCGAGGAGGGGGATCCGTACAGGTATGATCTTTACTCCTGGTGCAAGACCGCGCAGGCCACCGCCTTTCCCCGTACCGGCAATCAACTCAGCCGTGGTCGTCCCTTGCCCGTTGTAGTCGTCTGTCGATCCGCCCGCTTCGTCAGTGGCGTTCACCCCCTTCAGAACTTGCCCCTTGAGTGAAGGCGTGGACGGATTGACGCCGGAGTCGATGACAGCGACCTTGATGCCTTCGCCGGTGGTGACCTTCCACATCTCCTCGGCATACATCGCGTCCAGGTACCACTGCTTCGACCGCGCATCCGCGGCCACGGCAGGCGGGGCCGTACCGGCGACGACCACAGCCCAAGCGCCGACCACGGCCAGCGCGCAGAGCACGCCTGACCGCAAGGCGTGAGACGGTCGGTCCCCCCGGCCGCGGCCCCGGACCGGGCCAATTCCTGCCGTACCGACGCGATCCATCGCTACGGAACTCATCAGTTCGCCAAGCCCTTCGTAGCAGGCGCGTCGTCGTTACCCGACTGCTTGGGTTCGGCGCTCCTCTTCCGCTCCCACTGCACGTCCTGCTCCGCCTTGATACGTGTCTGGATCGCCGCGTACCGTCGCCGCACATCCTCCTCCACCTTGTCGAAGCCGACCTCGGCAGCGTGCACGGCGATACTCAGCCCCTCAATCTGGGCGCCAAGGGTCTTGGAGAGTGAAACAAGCTCCTCGTGGACGCGGTTGTACTGGCCGAAGAGCGAATCCGCCTCGTCGAATTTCGCGTTCAGGCCGCTGAAGGAGGCCCGAGCAACCCGCTGCTCACCCACCTTGGCGCTACTGCCGGCCCCGCCCTCGAAATCTGCCAGCAACGCGTTCACCCGCGTCTGGAATCGCTTCAGCGCACCGACGCCACGCTCAAGGTCGCTCACGACCGCTCCCCTCGCCGTTGAACTGCCCGGCCAACACCTGCATCGACCACGATGCCCGCCGTCAGCCTGCGCTCGGGGAGCGCGGCGGGACCGGGGTGTTGGCGGACCAGAAATCGGAGCGCACATTGGGGCGAGGGATTGGAACGCCGGCATAGTCGGGACCGTTCGGCTTTGCGGTGGGATTGGCGACCTTTGCCTTCTTCACACACGGACTGTCCCCTTCGAAGTACGCCTGACCCTTGTCTGCAATGGTCAAGGAGATCCCGAACCCGTCAGCCGTCTGAGCAAAGACAGCGGGAAAGTCTTTATCTTTGTCCACCGAGGTGATCTGGTAACCGCTCTTCTTCCAGAACCGCTCAACCACACCTAGGAAGCTTCCGCGCCGCTGCTCGGAAATAACTGTCATCACTGTCCGACGCCGAGTCAGCGAGCAACTTCCGGTCGTTGTGTCATCGTGCGCCCACTGGACTTTCGGCTTAATGGCGCTGATCGTCCCGTCCAGCATAGAGTCCAATCGCTCCGCCGCTTCTTGCATATTCATTGCCGCGACTCCTGTCTGCCTGTCATCTAGAATTCCACAACCAGCCAGCAGAGAGCTCATCAGAACAAGGGGCAGCGCCCTTTTCAACAGCTGCTTCACCGCCACTCCTCCGTCTTAATCTTTTCAGAATTCCCTGCGACGATCTTGGCGATACTTTCTGCGGAATTCCGATCCCTCTCAGGGGTGAAGTAATTGGAGTGAGCGTCAAACGCGCCCAATTCAAGGACGGGGCGGGCTCCGTCGTCCACCTCGAAACGTCGGGCGCCAAAGGCCACGCTGGCCGGGTCCTTGCCGAAGTAGAGGTCGTCGTCACCCTGGTCAGCGATATCACCGGCGATGTAACCGCCCAGTGGCCCTGCAGCGACCAACCCAACGCCACTTGCCACGCTCTGTTGTCCTGAGGGGAGCTTGGTCACCGGATCGTTGTCGGCCGCTCCGACGAAGACGTGATCCTTGCCGACGCCGAGGTCCTCTGCCCTGTCGACGCCAGTGCCGGGACTACCGAGCAGGATGATGTCGTCAGCTCCCGGAATGCCGCCGTCCTGCTGGGCAGCCGTACCGACCGCTAGCGATCCGTAGGAATGGCCGATCGCTGTCAGGTGCGGGTCCTTGTGCTCGTTGGTGGCGCCCAGTCCGGCCATGAACTGGTTGTAGACCGGGGCACCTTCCTCGGCGTTGCTCGTGCTTGCGACCGTTGCGAAATTCGGAGCGTCGTAGCCGAGCCAGACAATCGCCGCACTGGATTCGTCGTACTTTTGTGCACCCTTCGCGGTGTCCAGACCCCGCTTCAAGGTGTCATCGACGAATTCCTGGTTCAGCTTGGTCCCCAGCCCCGGCACATACGCCGAGACGTTCCGCGACGTGTCCGGATTGCCGTACGCCACGATGGCACGCCCATTGCCCTCGCCCCCGATGCCCAGCAAGTACATCGGCACCTTGGAGGGCTCGTTCAGCTTCGCTTCGATGCCCCGCAGTGCAGCCAGCTTGGTCTGGGCATCGTCGCCGTCCTGGCCCTCCAGCTTGTCGATGAGCACCGGCAGATAGTTCCGGTTCGCCTCGTCCCGTACCGCAGCCGGAATTCCGTCGAGGCTGCCGACCAAGTCCGGGACAATCGTCACGTACTCCTGCCGCTGTTCGTCGGTCAGGCCGTCCCACCATTTCTTGCGCTCGGCGGGGGATTTGTCCTCGGGGATGGTGTCGCCCAGGTACCGGCCCGCGACCGTGCGTACCGCATCCGTGTCGCGGAAGACGTCTTCCAACGTCGCCTTGGTGACATCGAGCCCGCCGGCCGCCTTGAGCTTGCTCAGCGCCTGCACGTACCGGCCGTCGATGTCTGCGGCGGACCGCACCGCCCGCGCGATACGGTCCGCGATTGCCTGCGCCTTGACCGCGTTCGGGTTGGGGTCGAAGCGGCCTCCAGGAAGACCGGGCTGCTCGGTCAGCGGAGGTGCTTCCAGGGGGAACCGCCCGCTGCCCTGAGCCGTGCCGCCCGGCTGCTCCTTCTTGCCCAGCAGAGTCTCGCCTACGGCGGCCGGGTAGCTGACCGAACCATCCGAGTGGACGGTGAACTTCAGGCTCTCGGCGTCTTCCAGAGCCCGCGCCAACTGCTCCTGCGGCCCCGCAAGTTCGGAGGCGAGGCCGTTCAGAGCCGTACGGATCAGGCCGGCCTCGGTGTGAACATACTGAAAATTGCGGCTCAGCCGCTCCAGCCTCTTCAGGGCCGCCTCGGCCGAATCGCTCTTCTGAGTCTCTCGCAGTTTCGCCGTCATGGTCCTGTCGACCTTGCCCCGGTCGGCATCGGCCCTGCCGGAGACCTCGTGCCAGCCGTCACCGGCGTCTTCGAACTCCGACCGTTTCAGGTCGCGCAGCCGCTGCCAGGTCAGCGTCGTGCCGGTCACGGGCGCTCACCCGCAATGGCCGTCTTCACGGCACTCAAGGAACTCTTCACCGCAGTCTCCGTCTCGCCCATCTCCTTGGCGACCTTCAGCAGCGCATTCTCCAGGTAGTCGCATTCACCCCGCACCGCAGCGAGTCGCTTCTCCCACGAGTCCAGTACCGCGTTCAGCATCGCCACGGACGCAAGCCCCGCCGCCCCGGACGCGATGCCCTCATGCGCGGGACGAAGCCGACTGCGGCTCGTCTGCGTGCTGGTCTGCAACATGCCCGCGGCACCGGACGCACTGGTCCACGGCCCGCCACTGTGCTTCAGCTTTCCCCCGCCGCCCGCACCATCCGGTGCAGCCGAGGCCAGCGACATGCGCGCCTCCGCCGCCTTGGCCGCCTCGGCCTTGAGCTGCTCCCACTCATCCCACGCCATGGACTCCGCCCCCCGTGTCACTCCCCAACGCACCTGCGCCGCGCTGCCCGAGCGACGCTAGCGCATCGGCGCACCTCGTATGCAAGTGCGAAGGGGATCAACCTCGGGATGAACTTCCCCGCCGTAGCAGCCCAATCGCCGGGCACGCAAGGGCGATTAGCCTCACCTCTCCTCTCGATGAATGAGTACATACATCAACGGCCGCTACCAGGGCAGTTCCCGCACCTGCTGCACGCACAGCACGATGAACAGCAGGCCCGCCGCCACCAGCATCACGTTGCTGAGCAGGCCGTTGCGCCATTCCGCGGGTGTACGGGAAGAGTTGAGCAGCCACACCAGCGTCAGGGCCAGGAACGGCATGAAGAACGCGCCGAGCACGCCGTACACCACGACCAAGCCGAACGGCTGGTCCAGCCACAGCAGCGCCATCGGCGGGAACGTCAGCCACAGCAAGTACGCCCGGAAGGGGAGGGAACGCTCCTTCGCGCCGGCCGCGACCTCCTCCACCGTGCCGACGTCGACCGGGGCACCCTTGCGGTCGCGCTGGAGGCGCTCGACGAAGTCGGCGAACATCAGGCTCACGCCGTGCCATACGCCGATGAGGGACGAGAAGGACGTGGCGAAGAAGCCGACGAGGAAGAGCTTCGCCGTCACCGCGCCGTACCGGTCCTCCAGGATCTTGCCGAGGTCGATCAGGCCGCGGTCGCCCTTGGTGAGGGCGAGCTGGGAGGAGTGCAGCAGCTCGGCGCCGACGATCAGCATCGCGACGACGAAGATGCCGGTGGTGATGTACGCGACGCGGTTGTCGAGGCGCATCACCTTCATCCAGCCGGTGTTGGTCCAGCCCTTGGCGTTCACCCAGTAGCCGTACGCCGCCATGGTGATCGTGCCGCCGACGCCGCCGATCAGGCCGAGGGTGTAGAGGAGCGAGCCGTCCGGGAGGACAGGGACCAGGCCCGCGAACGACGCGCCGACGTCGGGGCCGACGCGGAAGGCGACGTACACCACGACCACGAACATCACGCCGACCAGAACCGTCATGACCTTCTCGAAGACGGCGTACTGGTTGAACCAGACGAAGACCAGTCCGATCAGACCCGTGATGATCGCCCACGTCTTGAGGCCCGGCCCGTCGGGGAAGAGCGCGACGATCGGGAGGGCGGAGGACGACATGGCGGTCGCGCCGTAGACGAAGCCCCAGACCACGACGTAGATCGCGAAGTAGACGGTGGTCCACTGGCCGAGGCTGCGCCAGCCCTCGAAGAGGGTGCGGCCGGTGGCGAGGTGCCAGCGGCCGGCGGCCTCGGCCAGCGAGATCTTGACGACGCAGCCGATGACGGCGGCCCACATCAGCGTGTAGCCGAACTTGCTGCCCGCGATCAGCGTCGCGACGAGGTCACCGGCTCCGACACCGGTCGCGGCGACGACGATGCCGGGGCCGATGTACTTCCAACTGGACTTGCGCGGCTGGGCGACTGCCTCTCCCGTGCCGCTCTCTGTCGTTCCTGCCATCGCCGGCATCCTCCCGCTCGTCCCCGTAGGTGATCGAGATCACCAAAGCGGGACGAGGGGTGCTCGCGCAAGGGGTACGGCACGGCGGGCCGGATGGCCGAAGGTCGCTCTTGACGGGGTCATGCCATGCGCTCACCATATGCCCGAACACCGAAGACCGAACACCCGCACGACATGCGTCGCACACCCCCACACTCCCCACCCAGGAGACAGCATGCGACTTCGCATACGCGGAAGAGGGTCCGCCAAGTCCGCCACCCTCGCGGGCCTCGCAGCCCTCGTGGCCCTCGCCGTGGCGGCGCCGCTCACCGCGAGCGCGACCACGACAGGGGCGCGGCCCGCGCCCGCCGCCACCGCGGAAGAAGTGATCAGGCAGTACGAGATCCACGGCCCGGCCACCGCCGCCGCCCGTACCGCCGTCGCGGCCACCGGAGTCTCGGTGGACGAGGCCGACGACCACTCGGTCGTCGTCAGCGCCAACGCCGCGCAGCTGGGGCGGCTCAAGGCGCTCGGATACGCGCCGAAGGCACTGCCGGGACCGCCCGCCCGTACCGACGGACTGGCCGTCGAGCCGCTGGACTTCCCGCCCGCCGACTCGCGCTATCACAACTACGCCGAGATGAACGCGGAGATCAACCAGCGCCTCCAGCAGTACCCGAACCTCATGAGCAAGCGCGTCATCGGCAAGTCGTACCAGGGCCGTGATCTCATCGCCATCAAGATCAGCGACAACGTGGCGACCGACGAGAACGAGCCCGAGGTCCTCTTCACCCACCACCAGCACGCCCGCGAGCACCTGACCGTCGAGATGGCGCTCTACCTGCTGCGCGAGCTGGGCGCGGGTTACGGCTCGGACTCCCGGATCACCAACGTCGTGAACAACCGCGAGATCTGGATCGTGCCGGACCTCAACCCCGACGGCGGCGAGTACGACATCGCCTCCGGCTCGTACCGCAGCTGGCGCAAGAACCGGCAGCCCAACTCCGGTTCGTCGTCCGTCGGTACGGACATGAACCGCAACTGGAACTTCAAGTGGGGCTGCTGCGGCGGCTCCTCCGGCTCGTACGGCTCCGAGACCTACCGCGGCTCGGCCCCCGAGTCCGCCCCCGAGGTGAAGGTCGTCGCCGACTTCGTCCGCTCCCGCGTCGTGGGCGGCAAGCAGCAGATCAAGGCGGGCATCGACTTCCACACGTACAGCGAGCTGGTGCTGTGGCCGTACGGCTACACGTACAACGACACAGCCCCCGGCCTGACCCAGGACGACCGTGACGCGTTCGCGACGGTGGGCCGCAAGATGGCGGCGAGCAACGGCTACACGCCGCAGCAGTCGAGCGACCTCTACATCACCGACGGGTCGATCGACGACTACCTGTGGGGCGCGCACAAGATCTTCGGCTACACCTTCGAGATGTACCCGCGCGGCTCCAGTGGCGGCGGCTTCTACCCGCCCGACGAGGTGATCGAGCGCGAGACCAGCCGCAACCGGGACGCGGTGCTGCAACTGCTGGAGAACTCGGACTGTATCTATCGGTCCATAGGCAAGGAGCAGCAGTACTGCGGCTAGGGGGCGGCCGTCCGAGGTGGCTGAAGGGGGTCCGTTACGGGCTCCCTTCAGCCGCGTCTAGTGGCCTCGGCCCGCCAGGTAATAGCCGAGCACTGAGGCGAGTTCCGCGAGCCACGCCTGGAGCTTTGCCTGGTTGCGGGCCGCGACTACGCCCTCGTAGAACCGGCCGTCGGGCAGGACGACAGCGACCATGAGGACCCCGCCGCCGGGGCCCGGCTTGTAGTGGACGGTCTGGATGTCGCGCCAGGGGAAGTCGATGGTGGCGCCGTTGCATTCGAGCGAGACGCCCTCGGCGTCGACGACGACGGCGTTACGTCGGTCCGCGGCCAGGAAGTCGGGGCCGGCGGGCCCCGGCGGCCCGGGGAAGGGCGCGGGTGGCCCGGGTGCGGGGGCGAAAGCCGGGGGCGGCGGGCCGAATCCCTGCTGCGGCTGAGGGTGGTACTGCGGCTGGGGATCCACTGGGGTCGGCCTCCTCGGCTTTCGTTCTGAGGGGGCCCAGTATCGCCGACCGACGAAAGGGCGCCCCGGGACGGACGGGTCCCGGGACACCCTCTGGTCGTACGGTACGGCTTGGTCAGTGAATCGCCAGGCTCAGGAGGGCCGCGACGGCGAAACCGGCCACCGACAGGACCGACTCCAGCATCGTCCAGGACTTCAGCGTGTCCCGCTCCGAGATGCCGAAGTACTTGGCGACGATCCAGAAACCGCCGTCGTTGACGTGCGAGGCGAAGATCGAACCGGCCGAGATGGCCATGATGACCAGGGCCAGGAAGGCCTGCGAGTGGTCGCCGTTCTCGACGAGCGGGAGCACGATGCCGGCCGTGGTGACGATCGCGACCGTCGCCGAGCCCTGCGCGACGCGCAGCACGAGCGAGATGAGGTACGCGAGGACGATGACCGGCAGGCCCACGTCGTTGAAGGTGTCGGAGAGCGCCTGGGCGACGCCGCTCGCCTTCAGTACGGCGCCGAATATGCCGCCCGCGCCGACGACCAGCAGGATGTTGCCGACGGGCTTGAGGGACGAAGTCGAGACCTGCTCAAGGGACTTGCGCGACCAGCCGCGCCGGATGCCGAGCAGGTAGTACGCCATCAGCAGCGCGATCGTCAGCGCGACGAAGGGGTTGCCGAAGAACTCGATGACCGAGCGGAGGGTCGAGGGGTCCAGCGCGATCGAGGAGAACGTCGCCGCGAGGATGAGGACCAGCGGCGTACCGATGATGCTCAGGACCGTCACGAGCGAGACGGGCTGCTCCTGCGGAGGCCGGCCCGCGGCGGTCTGCTCCGCGATGACGGCGGCCTTGGCGTCCTCGGCGGCCTCGACCATGTCGTGCGGGACCTCGACGAAGACGCGCTTTCCGATCCAGGCGGCGTACGCCCAGGCCGCGAGCACGGCGGGGATGCCGCAGACGATGCCCATGAGGATGACCCAGCCGAGAGAGACGTGGAAGAGGCCGGCGGCGGCGACCGGTCCCGGGTGCGGGGGCAGGAACGCGTGGGTCATGGAGAGGCCGGCGAGCAGCGGCATGGCGTACAGCAGGATCGACTTGCCGGAGCGCTTGGCGGCGGCGTACACGATCGGCGCCAGGACGAAGATGCCGACGTCGAAGAAGACCGGGATGCCGAAGACGATGCCGGTGAGGCCCATGGCGAGCGGGGCGCGCTTCTCGCCGAAGAGGCCCAGGAGGCGGGCGGACAACACCTCCGCGCCGCCGCTGACTTCGAGTATCGCGCCGAGCATCGTGCCGAGGCCGATGATGATCGCGACGTGGCCGAGGATGCCGCCCATGCCGGATTCGATGACGGAGACGACGGCCGACTTCTGGACCGTACCGAAGAGTTCGGTGACGGAGAGGCCGGCGCCGAGGCCGACGGCGATGGAGACGGCGAGCAGGGCGACGAACGGCTGGAGCCTGACCTTGATGATCAGGAGGAGGAGCAGGGCGATGCCGAGGGTCGCGACGGTCAGCAGACCCGCCGTGCCGTCGATGAGCGTGAGGAGACCGCCGGTGTGGGGTGGGGTCTCCGCGGGAGCGGGGGCGGTGGCGGCGAGCGGCATGAGGAGGACCTCGTAATTCCATGGGGCTTTCGGGGCAGGGGGTATCGCGGCGCGGCGCCCGGGCGGTGGGCGCCGCGCCGTGACGACGTACGGCGTGCGGGAGGGGGGAGAAGGCGGTGCGCGTCGGCTCAGCCGAGGACGGCGAGCGCGTCGATCTCGATGAGGAGGCCGGCCGGGAGACCGACGTAGACGGTCGTACGGGCGGCGGGGGCCTCCTTGAGGCCCTGCTCCTCGAAGTACTGGTTGTAGATCTCGTTCATCTCGGCGAAGTGGCCGGTGTCGGTGAGGTAGACGCGCATCATCATCACGTCGTCCCAGCTCGCGCCGCCCTCCTCCAGGATCGCCTTGACGTTGGCGAAGGTCTGGAGGGTCTGCTCGCGCAGCGTCGGGCCGGCGGGGGTGGGCGCCTGACCCTCGACGGCCGGCAGGAAGCCGACCTGTCCGGCGACCTGGAGGATGTTGCCCTTGCGTACGCCGTGGGAGAACTTGGCGGGCGGGGCGGTGTGGGTGGACGGGGTGATCGCGGTCTTCTCACTCATGCGCGTGCTTCCTTCGCAGGTGTGTTGCCTGAGTACTCCCTGCTGATGGCGTCGGCCGTGCGGCGCACCAGCGGCAGGAGGGTGAGGAGTTCCTCGGCGGTGACGACGACGTTCGGCGCGGACACCGACATGGCGGCGACGACCCGGCCGTCGGCCCCGCGGATGGGGGCGCCGACGCAGTTGATGGACTCCTCGTGGCCGCCGAGGTCGGTGGCCCAGCCCTGTTCGCGTACGAGAGCCAGCTCCTTGAGGAAGGCCGCGGCGTTCGGCGTCGAACGGGACGTGTAGGTGGGGTAGTCGAGCTTCTCCGCGATGGTGCGGCGCTCGGCCTCGGGGAGGTCGGCGAGCAGCAGTTTCGCGACGGCGGCGACGGTGATCGCGACGGGCTTGCCGATGCGCGAGTACATGCGGACCGGGTAGCGGCTCTCGACCTTGTCGATGTAGAGGACCTCGACCTCGGTCTCCTCGTACACCGCGAGGTGGACGGTGTGCCCGCACTCGTTGTTGAGGGCGGCGAGGTGGGGGTGCGCGATCTCGCGTACGTCGAGGTTCTCGACGGCCTCCTGGGCGAGTGCGAAGAGGCGGGCGCCGAGGCGGTAGCGCTGGTCCTGCTGCCGGTAGACGAGGCCGTGCTCGTGGAGGGTGCGCAGGAGGCGCAGCGCGGTGGACTTGTGGACGCCGAGGCGTTCGGCGACCTGGCCGAGGTCGGCTGGTCCCTGCGCGAGCAGCGGCAGGATGCTCAGCGCGCGGTCGACGGTCTGGCTCATGGCGTACGTACCTCCTGGTCGGCGGCTCCCTTCGGCTGCGTTACGTCGGTCCAGCCGGGGCCGAGACGAAGTTTCCCCCAGGCATCCGCGTCCAGTGCGGCGAGGCGGTCGGCGTGCGCGCGGGACGGCGGCGTACCGAGGTCGCCGGGGACGGTGAGGGCGGCGGCGGCCATGAGGTGACCGTGCCGGATCCGGTCGCGTACGGGCAGACCGCGCAGGGTCGCGGAGAGGAATCCGGCGGCGAAGCCGTCCCCGGCGCCGACGGGGGCGACGACGTCGACGCGGGGGGCGGGCACGAAGGCGACGGTGTCGGGGCCGCTGCGCGGCTTCTTCCCCCGCCCCGCCACTGGATCTTCAGCCCCGTCGGCGATTGAGGCGCGGGGGTCTGGGGGCAGAGCCCCCAGTTCGGGAAGGGGCGGGCTGGGGAAAGAAGCCGCGCAGCGCTCGAACACCACCGCGCCCGCCGCACCCTGCTTCACCACCAGTACCGACGGCTCCGGGAGGGCCTCACGAATCGCCTCCGCCCCCACGACGCCCCAGGCCGTCTCCGCCTCGTCCTCGCCGACGAAGACCAGGTCCGCGCCGCGCGCGAGGTCGAGCAGGACGCGGGGGCCCTCGGCCTCGCGCCACAGGTGCGCGCGGTGGTTCACGTCGAAGGAGACCAGGGGGCGGCCGGGGCGGCGGGCGGTCAGCGTACGCATCAGGGCCAGGCAGTCGGCCGACAGCGCTGCCGTGATCCCCGACAGGTGCAGTACGCGGCCGGCGGCCAGCTCGTCGAGCGGCATGTTCCGTGGGGACATGGCGGAGGCGGCCGATCCGGCGCGGTAGTAGGCGACCTCGAAGCCGTCGGCGTCGCGGTCGGTCGCCGTACGGAAGTAGATGCCGGTGGGGCGGTGCGGGTCGAGCTGGACGGCGGAGGTGTCGACGCCGTACGCGGCGACGGCGTCGACGAGGTGGTCGCCGAAGCCGTCGGCGCCGACCCGGCCCACCCACCGCGTGCGGTGCCCGGCGGCGGCGAGGGCGCAGGCGACGTTGGACTCGGCGCCGCCGATGCCTCGGCCGAAGGAGGGTACGTCGGCGAGGCGGCCGGGCCGGGAGGGCAGGAACGTCACCATGGACTCGCCGAGGCAGACCACCTCCACCACTGCTGCTGCTTCGTCCGCGGGCGCGGTCACGATCGGGCTCCTCACCACTGACTCACCACTGCTCACCATTGACCCTGCGTCGGCTCGGATGTTAGACAGCGTTCAGCGATATACGCAATGGTCGTTGCATATGCTGCAACACGACGTACGAGGAGGCTCCCATGGCCGTCGGTAACCCGGGCGGACGACGCGCGGAACTCGCGGGACTCGCGGGACTCGCGGACGAGCGCGTGGACCACCGCTTCAAGGCGCTCCCGCCCGACGCCGAAGGGCTGACCGTCGGAGAACTCGCCGCCGAGCGCCGCAACCTCTTCACGGGCGGGTTCACCACCCCCGTGCTCGCGCTCTCCGCCGAGTCGGTGGAGCACAATCTCGCACTCCTGGAGACGTACGCCGAGCGCCACGGCCTCGCCTTCGCGCCGCACGGCAAGACGTCCATGTCACCGCAGCTCTTCGCGCGCCAGCTGGAGTACGGCGCGTGGGGCATCACCGCCGCCGTGCCGCACCAGGCGCGCGTCTACCGGGCGTACGGCATCCAGCGGATCTTCCTCGCCAACGAGGTCGTCGACGCGGCCGCCCTGCGCTGGCTGGCCGCCGAACTGGACGCCGACCCCGGCTTCCGCTGCATCTGTTACGTCGACTCCGTGCGCGGCGTGCAGCTCATGGACGAGGCGCTCCGGGCGGCCTCCGCCTCCCGCCCGCTGGACGTCGTCGTCGAACTCGGCGCGGGCGAGGGGGCCCGTACCGGCGCCCGGACGGCCGCCGACTGTGCGGCGGTCGCGGACGCGGTGGCGGCCACGACGAAGCTGCGCCTGGTGGGGGTGGCCGGGTACGAGGGCGAGGTACCGCAGGCGGACGGGGACAAGGTCCGCGCGTGGGTGCGCGAACTGGTCGCCCTGGCGGCCGACTTCGACAAGGCGGGCCGGTTCGCCGCCTCTTCGGACATCGTGATCAGCGCGGGTGGCAGCGCGTGGTTCGACGCGGTGGCGGAGGTGTTCGCGGAGATTCCCGCGCTCTCGCTGCCGGTGCTCAAGCTGCTGCGTTCCGGCGCGTACGTCTCGCACGACGACGGCCACTACCGCCACCTCACCCCCTTCAACCGGGTCCCGGACGAGGGTGCGCTCCAGCCCGCGTTCCGCCTCTGGGCGCAGGTCGTCTCCCGTCCCACGCCCGAGCAGGCCTTCGTCAACGCGGGCAAGCGCGACGCGGCGTACGACCTGGATCTGCCGGAGGCGCAGGTGGTACGGGACGCGGGGACGGGCGAGGTGCGGCCGGCGGCCGGCATCACGGTCACCGGCCTGTCGGACCAGCACGGCTGGGTGCGTACGGAGCCGGGGGCGGACCTGGAGGTCGGCGACTGGCTCGGCCTCGGGTTGTCCCACCCGTGCACGTCCTTCGACAAGTGGCAGCTGATCCCTCTGGTCGAGGCGGACGGCACGGTCACGGACTACATCCGCACGTTCTTCTGACACCCGTGCTCGGCAGAGAGGCGACAGCCATGGACCTCGTCATTCGTGACGCCCGCGTCATCGACGGCACCGGCGGTGCCTCCTACCGCGCCGACGTCGGCCTGGACGGCGGCCGCATCGCCGCGATCCGGCGGGAGGGCGACGGCGGGCCACGGCTCGGCGCGCGCCGCACGCTGCACGCGCACGGCCTGGCCCTCTCCCCCGGCTTCATCGACATGCACGCGCACAGCGACCTCGCCCTGCTCCGCGATCCCGACCACAGTGCCAAGGCCGCCCAGGGCGTCACCCTCGAAGTCCTCGGCCAGGACGGCCTGTCGTACGCGCCGGTCGACGACCGCACGCTCACCGAGGTGCGCAGGGCCATCACCGGCTGGAACGGGGACGGATCCGACATCGACTTCGACTGGCGGACCGTCGGCGAGTACCTCGACCGGCTCGACCGCCAGGGCATCGCCGTCAACGCCGCGTACCTCGTCCCGCAGGGCACCGTCCGCATGTACGCGACCGGCTGGGACGACCGCCCGGCGACCCCCGCCGAGCTCACCCGCATGAAGCAGCTCGTCGCCGAGGGCATGGAGCAGGGCGCCGTCGGCATGTCGTCGGGCCTGACCTACACCCCCGGCATGTACGCCGACGACGCCGAACTCACCGAGCTGTGCCGCGTGGTGGCGCGGTACGACGGCTACTACTGCCCGCATCACCGCTCGTACGGCGCCGGAGCCCTCGCGGCGTACGAGGAGATGGTGACCCTGACCCGCAACGCCGGCTGCGCGCTGCATCTTGCCCACGCCACCATGAACTTCGGGGTCAACAAGGGCAAGGCGCCCGATCTCCTCTCCCTCCTCGACAAGGCGCTGGACGAGGGCGCGGACATCTCCCTCGACACCTACCCCTACACGCCCGGCTGCACGACGCTCGTCGCCATGCTGCCGAGCTGGGCGAGCGAGGGCGGCCCGGAGGCGGTCCTCGCCCGCCTCCGGGACGACGAGAGCGCCGAGAAGATCCGCCACCACATGGAGGTCGTCGGCGCGGACGGCTGCCACGGCGTCCCCATCGAGTGGGACACGATCGAGATCTCGGGCGTCAGCGACCCCGGCATGGCGAGCTGTGTGGGCAAGACGATCGCCGAGTCCGCCGCTCAGCGCGGCGAGGCCCCCTGGGTCACCGCCCGCCGTCTGCTGATCAACGACAACCTCGGCTCGACGATCCTTCAGCACGTCGGTCACGAGGAGAACGTCCGCGCGATCATGCGTCACCGCGTGCACACCGGCGGCAGCGACGGCATCCTCCAGGGCTACAAGCCGCACCCGCGCGCGTACGGAACCTTCCCCCACTACCTGGGCCACTACGCCCGCGACCTGGGCGTCCTCTCCCTTGAGGAGTGCGTCGCGCACCTCACTTCGCGCCCCGCCGCCCGGCTCCGACTGCCCGACCGGGGGCTCGTACGGGAGGGCTACCGCGCCGACCTCGTCCTCTTCGACCCGGACACGGTGGCGGCGGGCTCGACGTTCGAGGCCCCGCGCACGCTGCCGGTGGGCATACCGCACGTTTTCGTCGACGGCCGGTTCGTGATCGAGGACGGGAGGCGGACGGACGTCCTCGCGGGCCGGTCGGTGCGGCGTACGGCCTGAGGACGCGGCTCCGGAGCCGAATGCGGCGGACCGGCTACCGCGCCGAAGTCGTCCTCTTCGCCCCGTCGACCGACGCCCTCGTCGACGGCAGGCCGATGGGCGCGGACGGTTGTCGTACGGACCCGCTCGCCGGCCCGGCGGTACGCCGGAGCCCCGCCGCCGGTGACGGCGAATCGGCGCGCCGCTCTCGCCACAGCGTTGCCGCGCCCAGCACGCACACGCCGCCCGCGATGCAGAAGCCGTACCACGGGGTGCCGCCACTGGGATGGGTCTCGTAGACCAGGGCGGCGGACAGCACCGTCAGTGCGCGGCCGAGCCTGCCGTTCCAGGCGGTGGCGGAGATCGCCGCCATGCCCCAGAGGACGTACCACGGCTGGACCATCGGGGAGAGTGCGACCAGGGCCAGCAGGGCGACGCCCAGGGCGTGGACCGGGTGCAGGGGCGGGGCGCCGCGCCAGGGGCGCACCCTGCGGAAGGTCGCCAGGGCGGCGTAACCGATCGCGGCGAGTGCGAGGGCCAGGCCGAGAGTCTGGAATGCCCTCTTGACCGGCTGCGGGTCCCAGCCGAACAGCAGGTGCGTCAGCTCGCCGACGCCCAGGCCGATGTCGCTGGAGGCGGACAGGGCGGTGTGGATGGTCCCGGCGACGCTCTGCGTCCGCAGCCACCCGAAGCCGGTGCCGCTGAGCAGGGTGGTGGCCACGGCGACCGCCCCCGCCACCAGAGCCGGGACGGCGAACGCCTTGACGACGCGCCAGGGGAGCGGGCCGGAGGTACGGCGTACGACAAGGGCGCCGATGAAGAGCAGGGCGACGGCGGCCGGCGACTTGACCATCATCGCCAGGGCGACGACCGCGCTGCCGAGGACCCAGCGGCCGCGCAGCGCGCACACCACGCCCGTCAGCATGAGGGCGATCATCAGGCCGTCGTTGTGCATGCCGCCCACGACGTGGATCAGCAGCAGCGGGTTGAGCGCCCCCAGCCAGAGCGCGCCGGTCTCACTGGCGCCGTGGGCGCGGGCGATGCGGAGTGCCGCCCAGACGGTCAGGGCGAGTGCGGCGAGTGCGATGAGCCGCATCCCGAGCACGGCGGGGACTGTCTGGCCGCCCGTGGCCAGCACCACCCATTTCGCCAGGACGAGGAAGACGGGCCCGTACGGGGCCGGGGTGTCGGTCCAGTGCCTGCCGCTGCTCGCCGCGGCGTCGGCTCCCAGCTCGTCCGGGCCGAGCACCGAGGGGCCGGACGTATAGACGTCGTGGCCTTCGACGACCATCGCGCCCTGGGCTATGTAGCTGTACACGTCGGCGCTGTGCAGCGGCGGTGCCAGGACCAGGGGCGCCGCCCACCAGACCAGCGTGACCAGCGTTTCGCGCACCCCGCCCGCCGCGCCCCGGGCGACCAGCCGCCCGTACCGCCACCAGGACACGACCAGGAGGGTCAGGCCCAGGTACGCCAGGACAGCGGCCGCCACGGTCGTCGCGGACCCGTGGGGGATCCATATCCCCCACGGGTCGCGAGCCGGCAGCCGCCCGGCGGCGATGCCGCCCACGGCTGCCGCGACCGATCCGACGGCACCCAGCCGGCGGTACCCGACAGCGCTCAGCGTCCCCATGACCGGTCAACTTATCCGAGTGGGGTGAACGGCCGGTGGCGCACCTGACCGCTACGGCTTGGGCAGCTTGCAGCCCTTGCGGTCCAGGTCGATCTTGCTGTCGTGCGCGACGCAGCGCACGATGCCGTACGTCTGCTGCGCGTAGCGGGCTCCGTGGCGGACGGTCACGTTGCCGCGCCGGTCGACCTCACAGGGGTTGTTGACGGTGCAGCGCTCGCCGTCCTCGTTGGACGTGTTGTTCACGGCTACGACCTTGCCCGTCCTGGTGTCGACCACGGGTGAGCCGGACGTACCGCCGATGGTCTGGCAGGTGTCGGAGGAGGTGTAGCGGACCGAGTCCTTCCAGGTCCACACGCCCTCCTTCAGCCGGTACGCGAAGCCGTCCACGCCGCAGCTGTAGATCTTCTTCCAGTAACCGGAGACGACCTTGACCGACCGGCCCTTCACCGGGTGGGTGGCGTTGAGCTCCAGGGCCTTGATGCCGTACTGGCTGCGGATCTGCGCATAGGTGCTGGTGAGTTCGTACAGCGAGACGTCCGTGTCGGCAGTGTCCGTTGGACATCACGAGCGCCGGGTCGTCCGGCTGCGAGTGCGGCATGCGCACCACGGATCCGGAGCAGTTGCTGAGCGCCACAGTCCCGGCGAAGTCGACGACGACGGGCTTGGACTTGGCACCGGACCCGGATTCGGACGCGGATGCGAACGCCGTGAACGACGATTTTCGTCATGGGCATTCTTGGGGGACGCGCATGTCCCGAGCAAGGGGTTTCGACATGCTGCCGCGCTCCGGAGCGGCCGGGCAGCCGCTCCGGAGCGTCCAACACGCTTACGGCTTGGGCAGGTTGCAGCCGGAGCGGGACAGATCGAGCTTGCTGCCGGCGCCGATGCAGGCGACGAAACCGTACGTCTGCTGGCCGTAGTTGATGCCCTTGCGCACGGTCACGTTGCCGCTCTCGTCGACCTCGCAGGGGTTGTTGTCCGTGCAGCGCGCGCCGTCCTCGTTACCGGTGTTGTTCACGGCGACGACCTTGCCGGTGGCCGTGTCGATCACCGGAGAGCCCGAGGTGCCGCCGATGGTCTTGCACACGGAGGTGTAGCGGACCGAGTCCTTCCAGGTCCAGGCGCCCTCCTTCAGCCGGTACGCGAACCCGTCGATGGCGCAGCTGTAGATCCGCTTCCAGTAGCCGGAGACGACCTTGATGGACGTGCCCTGCACCGGGCGCGTGGCGCTCAGTTGCAGGGCGTCGATGCCGTGTGCGGTCTTGATCTGGGCGTAGGTGCTGGTGAGTTGGTACAGCGAGGCATCGGTGTCGGTCATCGTCGCGTACGCGATCTTGCTCGCCCGGAGCGTCGCCACCCTGGCGCCCGTGGAGTTGAGCAGGCTGAAGGTACGGGAGGACGGCTGGTCGACTATGACCTGCCCCGGAGCCGGGAAGCCGCTCTCCAGGCAGTGCCCGTTGGACAGTACGAGTGCCGGGTCACCCGGCTGCGAGTCGGGCGTACGCACAACAGAGCCGGAACAGTTGCTGAGCGCCACCGTTCCGGCGAAGTCGACCGCCTTGACCGCCGGTCGGACCCGCTGAGGGCTGCTGCGGGTCTCCGCGGCCGCCGGCGCCGCTCCCGCTCCGAAGAGCAGCAGGGCCAAGAGCGCGCCGACGAGAGGCTTCTTCATGTGGGGGTCCCCTCTTGAACGACCTGTGTGACCGGAGTGCGACCACTCCGGTTTTGTCATGCGCATTGTCGAGGTGATCCCACATGCCGGACAAGAGCGCGATCAGGCCCCGCTCGATCCCGCCGCGCCACCTGCCGGCCCGCCCAGGCCTGCCTGACGTACTCGTGGGCGCGACATGATCGCCCCCCGTTCTCGCGTAAGGGCGATCAGTCTTGTGGGCGTACGGGCCACGGGTCCAGCCCGCGTGCGGCGCAGGTCAGGGGCGGGGCGGACCCGGTCGTCAGCCCACGTGGCCAAAAACACGAAGCGGGTCTTGTTATGCGCCCGTAAGGTGGCCGTTATGCAGGTGATCCAGTCGACGAAGCTCGCCAACGTCTGTTACGAAATCCGCGGCCCCGTTCTTGAGGAGGCGATGCGGCTCGAAGCGGCGGGTCACCGCATCCTCAAGCTCAACACCGGCAACCCGGCGGCGTTCGGCTTCGAGTGCCCGCCCGAGATCCTGGAGGACATCCTCCGGAATCTCGCGGGTGCGCACGGTTACGGCGACGCGAAGGGCCTGCTCGCGGCGCGCCGCGCGGTCATGCAGCACTACCAGACCAAGGGCATCGACCTCGGCGTAGAGGACATCTACCTCGGCAACGGCGTCTCCGAGCTGATCCAGATGTCGATGCAGGCACTGCTCGACGACGGCGACGAGGTGCTCGTACCGGCGCCGGACTATCCGCTGTGGACCGCGTCCGTCTCGCTGGCGGGCGGCACGGCCGTGCACTACCGCTGCGACGAGCAGGCCGACTGGATGCCGGACCTCGCCGACATCGAGCGCAAGATCACGGACCGCACCAAGGCCATCGTCATCATCAACCCGAACAATCCGACGGGTGCGGTGTACGACGACGAGATGCTGCGCGGCCTCACCGAGATCGCCCGCCGGCACAACCTGGTCGTCTGCTCCGACGAGATCTACGACCGGATCCTGTACGACGGCGCCACGCACACCCCGACCGCCGCCATCGCGCCCGACCTGCTCACCCTCACCTTCAACGGCCTGTCGAAGAACTACCGCGTCGCCGGCTACCGCAGCGGCTGGCTGGCGGTCTGCGGCCCGAAGGCGCATGCCTCGTCGTACATCGAGGGGCTCACGATCCTCGCCAACATGCGCCTGTGCGCCAATATGCCGTCGCAGCACGCGGTGGCGACGGCGCTCGGCGGGCGGCAGTCGATCGAGGACCTGGTGCTGCCGGGTGGCAGGATCCTGGAGCAGCGGAACACGGCGTACGAGCTGCTCACGCAGATTCCGGGCGTCACCTGCGTGAAGCCCAAGGGTGCGCTGTACCTCTTCCCGCGTCTCGACCCCAAGGTCTACAAGATCAAGGACGACCGGGAGCTGGTCCTCGATCTGCTGCGGGCCGAGAAGATCATGGTCGTGCACGGTACGGGCTTCAACTGGCCGGAGCCCGATCACTTCCGCATCGTGACGCTCCCGGCGGTGGAGGAGCTGGCGGACGCGGTGACGCGTATCGGCACTTTCCTGGACGGATATGGACAGCCGTAGGCAGGCGCGAACCGCGCCGGATCGCGCGGGATCGCGTCGGGACGTCACCGCGACTCGGCTCAACTTTAGACAGAATCTAATGTAGGCTGGTCTCCTGACCCTGGCAGGAGGCCATCCCCATGTACGAGCCGATCCGCAACAAGTCGGTCCACCGCATGGCCGCCGACCGGGCCGACTTCCCGCACCGTTCGCGCGAGGAGGAGCTGGACATCCAGCTCGCCGGGCACCTGGCGGCGCTCCTCGCGGTCACAGACGAGCTGGGCCTCGGCGCGGCGGCCGACCGTATCGCCACTCAGGTCGCCCGGCTGCGCGGCGCCCCGCCGGCCCGGCACGCCGGCCTCACCCACGCGGCCCCGACCGCACTCCACCGCCGCGCGCACGAGCTCGCGGGCCGCGCGCTGGTCGTGGCCGCCTCGCGCGCCGACACGGCGGTCGCGATCCTCGCCGCCGAGCGCATGGACGCCCACGCGGCCGCGCTCGAAGAACTCCGCCTCGTCGGAGCCCACTGACGGGCCCCGGCCCGCGTGCCTCTGCGGCGCACGGGCCGGGTGCCACTGATTCACCTGGCACGAAGAACAACCCCCGAAGCCGTGAGGGGGCTTCGGGGGTTGTGCCGCGGCGGGCCGGTGACCCCACAGGTCAGGGCGGATGTCAGGAAGGCCCGGCCGCGGAGCTCAGTTGAGCTGGGGCAGTTGAGCCGGGATCAGCCCAGGCGCTCGACGAGCGCGCGGTACTCGTCCCACAGCTCCTTCGGGGTGTGGTCGCCGAAGGTGTTGAGGTGCTCGGGGACCAGGGCGGCCTCCTCGCGCCAGACCTCCTTGTCGACCGTGAGCAGGAAGTCCAGCTCCTCCTCGGAGAGGTCCAGGCCCTTGGTGTCCAGGGAGCCCTTGGCCGGCAGGATGCCGATGGGGGTCTCGACGCCCTCGGCCTTGCCCTCCAGGCGCTCGACGATCCACTTGAGCACGCGGCTGTTCTCGCCGAAGCCGGGCCACACGAACTTGCCCTCGTCGTTCTTGCGGAACCAGTTGACGTAGTAGATCTTCGGGAGCTTCGCCGGGTCCTTGTCGGCGCCGACCTTGACCCAGTGGCCCATGTAGTCGCCCATGTTGTAGCCGCAGAACGGCAGCATGGCGAACGGGTCGCGGCGCAGCTCGCCGACCTTGCCCTCGGCGGCGGCGGTCTTCTCCGAGGCGACGTTCGCGCCGAGGAAGACACCGTGCTGCCAGTTGAAGGACTCGGTCACCAGCGGCACGGCGGTGGCGCGGCGGCCACCGAAGAGGATCGCCGAGATCGGTACGCCCTTGGGGTCCTCCCACTCGGGCGCGATGATCGGGCACTGGCCGGCCGGAACGGTGAAGCGGGCGTTGGGGTGGGCGGCGGGGGTGCCGGACTCCGGGGTCCAGTCGTTGCCCTTCCAGTCCGTGAGGTGCGCGGGCGCCTCCTCGGTCATGCCCTCCCACCACACGTCGCCGTCGTCCGTCAGCGCGACGTTCGTGAAGACGGAGTTGCCCCACATGGTCTTCATGGCGTTGGCGTTGGTGTGCTCACCGGTGCCGGGCGCGACGCCGAAGAAACCGGCCTCGGGGTTGATCGCGTACAGCTGGCCGTCCTCGCCGAACCGCATCCAGGCGATGTCGTCGCCGATGGTCTCGACGGTCCAGCCGGAGATCGTGGGCTCCAGCATGGCGAGGTTGGTCTTGCCGCAGGCGGACGGGAACGCGGCGGCGACGTACTTCGACTCACCCTTCGGCGGCGTCAGCTTGAGAATGAGCATGTGCTCGGCCAGCCAGCCCTCGTCGCGTGCCATGACGGACGCGATGCGCAGGGCGTAGCACTTCTTGCCGAGCAGGGCGTTGCCGCCGTAACCCGAGCCGTAGGACCAGATCTCGCGGTCCTCGGGGAAGTGCGAGATGTACTTCGTCGAGTTGCACGGCCACGGGACGTCGGCCTCGCCCTCGGCGAGCGGGGCGCCGAGGGTGTGGACGGCCTTGACGAAGAAGCCGTCGGTGCCGAGCTCGTCGAGGACGGCCTGACCCATCCGGGTCATGGTGCGCATCGAGACGGCGACGTACGCCGAGTCGGTGATCTCGACACCGATGGCGGACAGCGGTGAGCCGACCGGGCCCATGCAGAACGGCACGACGTACATGGTGCGGCCGCGCATCGAGCCGCGGAAGACGCCCTTCTCGCCCTGGAAACTGTCTCCTTCTCCCGTAAAGATGGCGCGCATCTCCGCGGGGGCCTTCCAGTGGTTCGTCGGGCCCGCGTCCTCCTCCTTCTCGGAGCAGATGAAGGTGCGGTCCTCGACGCGGGCGACGTCGCTCGGGTCGGAGGCGGCGTAGTAGGAGTTCGGGCGCTTGACCGGGTCCAGCTTCTTGAACGTCCCCTTGGCGACGAGTTCCTCGGCGAGCCGCTCGTACTCGGCCTCCGAGCCGTCGCACCAGACGACCTGGTCCGGCTCGGTGAGGGCTGCGATCTCGTCGACCCAGGAGATCAGCTCCTGGTGGTTCGTCGGAAGGGTGGTGGGAGCCGCGTTCTCGCGCGCCACGGTTGCTCCTAAGTGAGGGTGTTTTTAGGTGTATGCCCCGTGGGGGCTGCGACCCGGATGCTTGACGACGTTGTTTCGTTGGCGCTCATCCGGTGCCGACCGCACTCATCTGATGATCCGTGCCGCGCGCCCATATGTCCAGGGGACCTCTCACGTGAGCATGGCCACTCCTTCCACCCCTACCTGGGCGTAACCTACGGTGGCGTAGGTAATATTGCGCGCATGACCTCCGCCGAGTCCGATCAACTGACGAACCCAGACGGTCCCGGAGAGGGGCCTGTCGAAATCGATCTGCCGACCCCGGTCAAACCGAAGCTGCGCGGCTGGCTCCACGCCGGGATGTTCCCCGCCGTGGTCGTCGCCGGTCTGACGCTCATCGCCCTCGCGGACTCCACCCGCGCCCGGGTGGCCTGCGGGATCTACGTCCTGACCGCCTGCCTGCTCTTCGGCATCAGCGCGGTCTACCACCGCGGCACCTGGGGGCCGCGCGGTGAGGCCGTACTGCGCAGACTCGACCACGCGAACATCTTCCTGATCATCGCCGGTACCTACACCCCTCTCACGATGCTCCTGCTGCCCGACTCCACGGGCCGCACTCTGCTGTGGGCGGTCTGGGCGGCGGCCCTGGCGGGCATCGCCTTCCGGGTGTTCTGGGTCGGTGCCCCGCGCTGGCTGTACACCCCCTGTTACATCGCGATGGGCTGGGCCGCGGTCTTCTTCCTCCCCGACTTCATGCGCGCCGGCGGCATCGCCGTACTGGTCCTGATCATCACCGGCGGGCTGCTCTACAGCGCCGGAGGCGTGATCTACGCCCTCAAGCGCCCCAACCCGTCGCCGCGGTGGTTCGGGTTCCACGAGGTGTTCCACTCACTGACCCTGGCCGCCTTCATCGCGCACTACGTAGGCATCTCGCTGGTCGCGTATTCGGCCTGACGGCCCGCGCCCGCCCAGTCCCCTCACCGGCTCCACCCGCAGTGGCCGTGGCCTCGACGCCGCGGCCACCTGCCATGCCACGACCGCGACCGCCGCCAGCACCACCCCGAGCACGGCGACCCCGCCGCCCACCAGGAAACCCGCGACGCACAGCGCCGCCACGACCACGGCCAGCCCGTTGACGATTCCCCGCATCCCGGCTGCCCCCCTTTCCATACCGGCGTCCGCACCCTGCACACGCCCGCACATCCATCCGTATTCACGGACCGTTCACCTACCCCGCACACATCGTGACATGCCCCACTGACAGTCGTCCGGCGGCAGCCGGAGACCCCGGCGGCCATGCCCGACAATGGCGGGCATGGCCGCCGACACCCCCCACCCCCTCGCCGACACCGCGCCGCCCCGCCGCCCGGGCCTGCGCGAGCGCAAGAAGCTCAAGACCCGGATCGCGATCCGCACCGCGGCCTACCGGCTGATCGCCGAGCAGGGGTACGAGGCCACCACCGTCGAGCAGATCGCCGAGGCCGCCGAGGTCTCGCCGTCGACCGTCTTCCGTTACTTCCCGGCCAAGGAAGACATCGTCATCACCGACGAGTACGACCCGCTGATGGAATCCGCCCTGCGCGCCCGCCCGGCCGACGAGCCGCTCGTCGAGTCCCTGCGCACCGTGGTGACCCAGACCCTGCGGCACTCCCTCGCCCACGAGCCCGAGGAGATGCTGCTGCGTTCGAAGCTGCTGACCGAAGTACCCGCCGTACGCGCGCGCATGATGGAGAGCATGTCCGTCACCGGGCGCAAGCTGTGCGAGGTCGTGGCCGAGCGGACCGGGCGGCACGCGGACGATCTCGAAGTGCGGGTCGTCTCGATGGGTTTCGTCGCCGCCCTGATGGAGACCACCGTGTACTGGGCCGAGCACGGCAGGCAGGACGACCTGCTCGCCCTCGTCGACCGCACGCTGGACACCCTCAACGCCGGGTTCCGGCTGTGAAGCCCGGCGACGAACCGGCGGCCCGGACCACCTGAGGTCCGGGCCGCCGGCGCCGGTCGCTGAAAACCGGCGGCGGATCCGCCGCCGCGCCGGGGCGGTCAGCGGCGCTTGCGGAAGTCTCCCTTCCCGCACGCCTTGCCGTCCTTGTCGCGGTCCAGGCCGTGCCGGTCACGCCGCACGTCCAGCACGCCGTACCCCTTCGACTTCAGCCACTCGCACCGGTCGGCCACCGGCACCTTCTTCGGGAACGTCCACGGCACGCACGTGCTGACCGTGCCGTACGCGTGGTCGCAGCCGTCGTACCCCTCGGGCAGCTTCACGCCCCGCTTCCCGGCCTTCGGCTTCCCGTGGTCCGCGTGCCCCGGCGCCCTCGGCGCCGCCGCCAGCTCGTCGGCGTAACTCAGCACGCGCTCCGCCGCGACCTGCCCCTGCGGGCCGATCCGCACCCACTTCGACACCGAGGGCACGCCCTTGGCGTCGACGACCGACAGCATGTACCAGCCGGGCGGCGCCAGGTTGGGGTTGCTGGTGAG
This sequence comes from Streptomyces sp. ISL-99, assembly GCF_018614005.1. Taxonomy (NCBI): domain Bacteria; kingdom Bacillati; phylum Actinomycetota; class Actinomycetes; order Kitasatosporales; family Streptomycetaceae; genus Streptomyces; species Streptomyces sp. ISL-99. The sequence goes on along the minus strand of NZ_JAGGPC010000002.1, from coordinate 143,652 downwards.
GGAGAGGGCGATGGTGTTGCCGTCGACCGTCATCGGCAGGTCCACGAGGCGCTGGTTGGGGTCGGACGAGTGGGTGACGGCGGCCGGGCGGATCAGGGAGGCCTTCACCACCGGCTTGTCGACCGTGATGCGCTGCGCCGAGCCGTACGCCCAGTTCTGCGAGGCCACCGAAGTGATCTTCGGACGGGCCCCCTTGAAGAGGTACGGCGGCTTGTAGAGGGACACCCGCTGGTCGAACGACCCGTCACCCGGGTTGTCGCCGACGCTCAGCACCCGGCCGTCGGGCAGCAGCGTGGACGAGGAGTGGTACGTACGCGGCACGGGGTCGGTGGCGAGTCCCGGCTCGAACGTGTTCGTCTCCGGGTCGTACATCGACGCCTCGAAGACCGGGTCCTCGCGGTACGTGTGCAGCGCCCCGCCCGTCTCCAGGACCTTGCCGTCCGGCAGGATCACCGCCGACAGATAGACCTTGCCCTCGGCGCCCTTCTGGAACGTGCCGTCCTTGTACTTGCCCTGCGGCAGGTCCGGCCCGGCGACGTACTCGGGCGACGCGGCCTTCAGGTCGATGAGGTCGACGAGCCGGTGCGCGTCGGGCGAGACGGTGTGGTTGCCGCCGCCCGCCGTGAGCACCTTCTGGTCCTGGGCGGGCGGCAGCAGCAGCGACGCGGACTGGTCGCGCTCGTCCTTCTTCCGCAGCCCTGGTACGTCGGTGATGGTGCCCTTGTCGTAGTCGTAGACGGAGGCTCCGGTGCCGGGCAGGCCGACCCCGAAGGTGTGGCTGCCGCTGTAGAAGAGGCGGCCGTCCTGGAGCAGGATCATCGCCGGGTACAGGCCCCAGAAGGACCATGCCTGCTTGGCCTCGCCCATCGGAAGCCACTTGTTCTGCGCGTAACTGAAGTGCTCGTTGACGACCGTCCCGGCCGCGTCCTCGCCGAGACCGCCCAGTGCGACGACGTCACCGTTGCCCATCGCGGTCGCCGACGGATACCAGTGGCCCGCCAGCATGTTGTTGACCTTGACGTACTTGTTGACCTTCGGATCGAAGACGTAACTGCTCTTCAGCCCCTTGTAGCCGACCGTCCCGTCCGCCGACGCGTAGTCCTTGTTTCCGCCGACCACCAGGACGCGCCCGTCCGGCAGTTGCACGTGTCCGGCGCAGAAGAAGTCCTCGGGCGTCGGGATGTCGGTGTATTTGCCGGTCACCGGGTCGAAGACCGACGACTTGAAGGTGCCCGCGGCGAAGGCGTCACGGTCGTTGCCGGAGCCGGCGATCAGCAGCACCTTTCCGGTGTGCAGCAGTACGGAGTGGATGGCGCGCACCGGTGAAGGCGCGGTCTGCACGGTCCACTCGCCCTTGCACTCCGGGCCCTTGCCCTCGCAGGGGTCGACGGGCGGCTCGGGTACGACGGTCGCGTCCACCATCGCGTAGTCGTCGGTGGTGAGCGAGCCGACGCCGTAGAGGGCCGCGCCCCAGGTGATCTGATCGGTGTTCGCGGGAACGACCGGCGTACGGACCTCGGTACGGGCGTAAGTCCCGCTCTGGGGCAGCGTGTTGAGGTCGGCCCAGAAGACCCAGCCCGCCGTCTTGTCGTGCCGGAAGAGCGTCATGGCGACATCGGGCGACGTCGACTTGTACCAGAGGGAGAGGTCGTACTGATGGCCCTCGGTGACCTTGGGCGCGCACTCGTTCTCCAGCATCATCACCTTGCGGTCGCCGTCGGTGCGGCGGGTGAGGTCGATGCGCAGGGCGCGTTCCCCCGCGTGCGCGTCGTCCGTAACCGTGTAGGTGAAGTCGTTGTCGCCCCAGCCGGACTTCTCGAAGCACTCGGGGAACTCACCCTGCGCGTCGAGCGTTTCCAGGCCGGGATTGACTATCAGGTTCGGCGCGGCGCTGGCGGGCCGGGCGTCGAGCGGCGCAAGCCCGAACCCTGCCGCGACCAGGGCGAACGCGGTGAGGAACAGGCGCTTCCTGCCGCGCCTGGTTCTTCCCGTGCTTCTTCTGTACGGGCGGTACGGGTGGTACGGGGTCATCCCTCCCCCTCCTGGAGCTCCTCGGGCCGGTCGACCTTGAGAATGTCGATCCGGCCGCCCCCCTCCCCGAAGCTCGCGACCGGCTCACTGTGTTCGAACAGGTCGCGCAGCGTGGGCAGATTGTGCTGTTCACCGCGCAGGGCGGGCGTGGACACGACGTAGTCGATGTCCTTCCAGCCGCGCGGCAGCGTCCTGGCGACCGCGGGGTCCTGGTCGAGCTTGTAGTGCCAGATGGCGCCGGTGCCCGGCCGGTACCCGGCTTCGACGGCGTCCAGCCACAGCACGCCGTCGGTCACGATGCGCGTACGTTCGCGGTCGGCGACCGGCGCCTCGCGCAGCCAGCGGGAGGCCGCGTGGTAGACGCCGTTGTCGTCGCCGAGCACGGTGTCCCGGTCCTGCCGGTACCAGTGCGGGGCCACGAACACGGCGGCCACTGCCAGCAGGGCGGTGACCGCTGCCGGGCGCAGCGCGCGGTGGCGGGACGGGACCAGAGCGATCACCGCGCACACCAGCCCGGTCACGGTGAGCGCGAGGAAGGGCAGCAGCTGGGCGACGTACATCTGCGGCAGATAGCCGCCGGGGCGCAGCGCGACCAGGGCCAGCACCAGGACGGCGAGGGCGACGGGCTGCAGGCGGCGTACGGCGAGGCCGATGACGGCGGCCGCGCAGCCGGCGGCCAGCAGATAGGGGTCGCGCGAGAACCAGTCCAGGATGAGGGTGTTGGCGTCGGTGCCGTCCTCGAAGGCGGAGCCGCTGCCCTCGCGTCCGCCGAGCTGGAACTTGAGCGTGCCGATGAGCGAGACGTGGCCGGCGCCCGGCACCAGCTCGCCCTTGAGGGTCGCGTACAGCGGATAGAAGAGGCCGGTGAGGACCAGGCCCGAGCCGAAGCCGGCGAAGGAGAACTTCCGCGTCCTGGGGTGGCTGCCGTGCCACAGCGTCACCAGGACGACGGGCAGCAGGACGGCGATCGTCTCCTTGGAGAGGACCGCGAGGGCGAAGGCGCCGCCGGCGGCGATGTGGTGCCACAGGTGGCGGCGCGGGGACAGTGCGAGCGCGAAGGCGGCCAGCGCCCAGACGACCGCGAAGTTGTCGAGGTAGATCTGCCGGTGCAGGGTCACGGCGAGCGGTGAGAGCCCGTACAGCAGCATGGCGAACGCGGCGGCGGGGCGGCCGAAGCCGATGCGGCGGCCCACGACGAAGACGAGGACGGCGCCGGCGGCGACGAAGGGCAGCATGGCGATGCGGCCCTGGACGAACGTCGGCAGTCCGGGGAAGAGCCAGCCGGGCAGCCAGGAGAGGCCCGCGAGCTGTATCCAGCCGAACGGCGGGTGGTCGTACCAGTAGGTGTAGTGGGCGAGGTCCCCGTTCCGCACGGCCCAGGCCTGGGCCAGATATGTGCCCTCGTCGTCATTCGGGAACGGGAAATTTCCAATGTTCCACGCGCGTACGAAAACGACCACAATCAATAGCGGCGCCACCCAGGCGAAATCTCTGAGAAACGTCGGCCTGCCCGGTGATTCCGGAGTTTTCTGAGATGTGGACGCGGCGTGACGAGGTCGTAATTCAGGATTGTTGCGGGTATTGGCGCGCAGCACAGCATTGCTCATGCAGATCCCCCCACCCTGAAGACCCCCCTGGTCTGCAGTTCCCAGGATCCGACCCCCCGGACCCGGGCATGCCGCAGCAGCATGGCACACACCGGGCACGCCACATAAGAAGAATCTTGGATTCCGCTTGTGGTGGCGCGGTGTTGTCCAGGCGTCGTTGCCGTACAAAACAATGACCTGCTAGCTTCCCGGACGGGGAGATAAACAACCGAACACCGAGGAAGACCAAGGGGGGAATTACATGGTCTCCGCTGTCCTTTTATTGGACTCGCTCATACTCATGGCCACCGCCGGCGTCACGCTCTGGTGGATGGTCCACGCCTGGCGCACGCCCGAGACGCTGGAAGCCACCGCCTTCGCCGAACCCGACGGACACCACGGGGTGTCCTTCTCGCTGCTCGTCCCGGCAAGACATGAGGAGACGGTGCTCCGGCACACCGTCGAGAACATGCTGAAGATCGACCACCCCGGCTTCGAGATCGTGCTGATCGTCGGCCACGACGACCCGGGCACCGCGGCCATCGCGCACCAACTGGCCGCCGAACACCCGCACATGGTGCAGACCGTCGTGGACCACCACGAGGCCAAGAACAAGCCGCGCGCCCTCAACACCGCGCTGCCGTACGCCAGGGGCGACGTCGTCGGCGTCTTCGACGCGGAGGACATCGTCCACCCCGAGCTCCTCAGCCACGTCGACTTCGCCTTCCGCCGCGACGACGCGGACGTGGTGCAGGGCGGCGTACAGCTCGTCAACTTCGACAGCAGCTGGTACAGCCTGCGCAACTGCCTGGAGTACTTCTTCTGGTTCCGCAGCCGGCTGCACCTGCACGCCCGCAAGGGATTCATCCCACTCGGCGGCAACACCGTCTTCGTACGGGCCGCGCTGCTGCGCGAGACCGGCGGCTGGGACGGCGACTGCCTCGCCGAGGACTGCGACCTGGGCGTACGGCTGTCCTCACGCGGCGCCAAGGTCGTCGTCGCGTACCACGCCGCGCTCGTCACCCGCGAGGAGACACCCGACACGCTCCTCGCCCTCTACAAGCAGCGCACCCGCTGGAACCAGGGCTTCCTGCAAGTCCTGCGCAAAGGCGAGTGGCGCCGCCTCCCCAGCCGGCGCCAGCGCCTCCTCGCCCGCTACACCCTCTCCACGCCCTTCCTCCAGGCCGCCACCGGCATCATGATCCCGCTGGGCCTGCTGCTGGCCTGGGTCGGCGGCGTATCCCTGCCCATCGCGCTCGTCGCGTGGCTGCCGATGGTCCCCATGGCCGCGATGACGGTCTTCGAGGCCGTCGCCCTGCACGACTTCGGCCGCGAGTACGGTTTCCGGATCGGTCCGTGGCAGTACGTGAAGCTGACGATCGGAGGCCCGGTGTACGCCGTCGTACTCGCCGCGGCCGCGCTGCGCGCCGTCTGGCGCGAGTACACCGGGCGCAGGGACTGGGAACTGACCTCCCACATCGGCGCCCACCTGGAGCCCCAGCAGGAGGCACGGTGACGGCGGAACCGCCGCTCGATACGCCGCTCGACACTCCGCTCGATGTGTCCATCGTCGTACCCACCTTCAACGAGGCCGGCAACATCCGGGAGCTTCTGCACAGGATCGGTGCGGCCGTGGCCTCGGCCGGCATCACCGCCGAGGTGATCTTCGCCGACGACTCGACGGACCACACGTGCGAGGTCATCGAGGACGCGGCGGGGTCCAGCCCGCTGCCCGTGGTCCTGCACCACAGGGCGGTGGCGACGGGCGGCCTCGGCGGCGCGGTCGTCGAGGGCATCGCCCGCTCCACCGCACCCTGGATCGTCGTCATCGACGCCGACCTCCAGCACCCGCCGGAGCTCGTGCCCGAGCTGCTCGCGCGGGGCAGGTCGACGGGCGCGGAGCTCGTCGTCGCCAGCCGGTACGCGGCGGGCGGCAGCCGGTCCGGGCTCGCGGGCGGCTACCGGATGCTGGTGTCCGGCGCGTCCACGCTCGTCACGAAGTCCCTCTTCCCACGGGCGCTGCGCGGCCTGACCGACCCGATGAGCGGCTTCTTCGCCATCCGCCGGGAGGCGGTGGACCGGGCGGCCACCGGGGAAGACGGCCTCCAGCCGCTCGGCTACAAGATCCTCCTCGAACTGGCGGTACGGTGCCGGCCGCGCGGGATCGCCGAAGTGCCGTACGCCTTCGGGGAGCGGCACGCGGGTGAGTCCAAGTCGACGGTGAAGGAGGGCCTGCGCTTCCTGCGCCACCTGGTGACCCTGCGTACGTCGGACCCCCGGGCGCGGGTCGCGGTCTTCGGCCTGATCGGCCTGACCGGGTTCGTACCGAACCTGGCACTGCTGTGGCTGCTCAACGGGCGGGGCGGCATGCACTACGCCCCCGCCGAGATCATCGCCAACCAGGCGGGGCTCCTCTGGAACTTCGTCCTGGTCGACTCGCTCCTCTACCGCCTGCGGCGGGGGCACCGCCGCAGGTCGGTACGCCTGCTCACCTTCGCGGCGGTGGGCAACGCGGACCTCGTCGCCCGTCTGCCGCTGGCGGCCCTGATCATCACCTGGGGCGGTCTCGCTCCCGTGCCCGCGACTGCGGTCAGCATGGTGGTGGTCTTCGCGGGCCGCTTCCTGCTGGTGGACCGCTGGCTGTACCGCCGGACCCGGTCCCGCACCCGCCGGGCCCCGGCCCCGGTCCCGCTCGAAACCCCACTTCCGGACCCGACGGGCGGGGGCTGACGCGGGCGGGGGTGGGCGGGGGCCGGGGCTAGCGGACCGCCTCGCCCAGTCGTTCCCGGAGCACCGCCGGGTCGCTGGTCGGCGCATCGCACACGAAGTGCCGGCACACATACGCGCCCGCCCCCCGGTCCGCCAGCAGCGGGAACTCGTCGCTGCCCACTTCACCCACCGCGACCACCACCCCCGGCGCCCCGCTCAGCAACGCCACCCGGCGCAGTTCCTTCGTCAGCGGATCATCGCCCGCGCCCACCACCGCCACCTCGCGCGGCCCGTCCAGCGCCGCCTCGGTGACCGCGAGACCCCACCCGATGAACCGCGGCGCACGCGGCCCGAGCACCTTCACGACGCCCAACGCCCGCTCCGCCGCGCTCCGGTGCGCCTCCGACCCCGTATGCGCGGCGTACGAAAGCAGCGCACCCGCCGCCGCCGTCCACCCCGAAGGCGTCGCGTTGTCCGTCGGGTCCTGCGGCCGCCGGATCAGCGTCTCGGCGTCGTGAGCCGTGTCGTACAACGTCCCGCCCTCACCCACGAACTGGTCGAGGACGATGTCCAGCAGGAACCCGGCGAACTCCAGCCAGACGCCCTCCCCCGACACCGCCGCGAGCGCGAGGAACCCTTCCGCCACATCGGCGTAGTCCTCCAGCACCCCCGCATTCGCCCCGGCCTTCCCGTCCTTGGACGTACGAGCGAGCCGCGCCCCCTCATCCATGTGCACCCGCACCAGCAGATCGGCGGCCTCGGTCGCCCGCTCCACAAGATCCGGCCGGTCGAAGTACGCCCCCGTCTCGGCCAGCGCGGCGATCGCCAGCCCGTTCCAGGCGGCCACGATCTTGTCGTCCCGCCCGGGCCGCTCCCGCCCGCCGCGCGCCGCGAGCAGCCGCGCCCGGACATCGGCCACCCGCGCCGCGTCCGCCACCCCCTCCCCCACGGGGAGCTGCAGCACGGACGCGCCCTCCTCGAACGTCCCCTCCTGCGTCACCCCGAACAGCCGGGCGGCGAACTCCGCGTCCTGCTCACCGAGCACCTCGCGAAGCTGCTCGGGCGTCCATACGTAGTACGCGCCCTCGACATGTCTGCCCGTGCCGTCGTCGCTGTCCGCATCGAGCGCAGACGCGAATCCGCCTTCGCGCGTACGCAGTTCGCTCACCAGGAAGTCCGCGGTCTCCAGCGCCACCCGCCGGGCGAGCTCCGATCCGGTGGTCCGCCACAGATGGGCGTACACCCGGCACAGCAGCGCGTTGTCGTACAGCATCTTCTCGAAGTGCGGCACGACCCATTCGCGGTCGACCGAATACCGCGAGAAGCCACCGGCGAGCTGGTCGTAGATTCCCCCGCGCGCCATCGCCTCACAGGTGTCCGCGGCCATTTGCAGGGCGCCCTCGGACCCCGTGCGCGCGTAATGCCGCAGCAGGAACTCCAGCACCATGGACGGCGGGAACTTCGGCGCCCCGCCGAATCCGGCGCGCGTGGCGTCGTAATCCCGCGTCAGCGCGAGCAGCGCCTGCGCGAGCTCCTCCTCCCCCGGCAGCTCGGGCGCCCCGTACGTGAGCGAGCGCTCACTCAGATCCCGCACGATCTTCCCGGCGACCTCCGCCACCTCCTCCCGCCGATCGGTCCACGCGGCACTGACCCCCTGCAGAACCTGCCGGAACGACGGCATGCCGTGCCGGGGCTCGGGCGGGAAGTACGTCCCGAAGTAGAACGGCGCGGCGTCGGCGGTCAGGAACACGGTCATGGGCCAGCCACCCTGCCCGGTGGCGGCCTGCACGGCCTCCATGTAAACGGCGTCCACGTCCGGCCGCTCCTCGCGGTCGACCTTGACGTTGACGAAGTGCTCGTTGAGGTACGCGGCGGTCGGCTCGTCCTCGAAAGATTCGTGAGCCATGACGTGGCACCAGTGGCAGCTGCTGTACCCCACGCTGAGCAGCACGGGCACGCCGCGCCTTCGCGCCTCCTCGAACGCGCCGGCCGACCAGGGCCACCAGTCGACGGGGTTGTCGGCGTGCTGGAGGAGGTAGGGGGAGGTCTCATGGGCCAGTCGGTTCGGCATACCTCCATCCTGCACGACCCCTCCCCGATCACCGGACTCTCTCGCGCTGACGCGCGTCAAGCAGGACACTTGTCCCGCGAATCATCGCTGGCGGAGGGGGACGCACATGCGGGACAGCCACCGGGCCGAGGCGGAGCGGCTGTTGGTACGGGCCGTCGAGGAACAGGCGCGGCGGTCGGGCGGGCGGGTCGACGCCCAGGCGCTGCTGATGCGGGGGCGGGCCGCGCTGGAGGAGATGGCGGCCGGGGCGCAGGAGGAGTACGCCGCGTACGTCAGGGCGCTGGACGAGGCGCGGGCCGGGCGGGAGTCGCTGGCGGAACGGTTCGGCAGTGCGGATCTCTCGACCCCTGGTCTGGTCACGGCCGTTGCCGCGCTTGCCGCCTTCGGCGCGGACATGGCCCTCGGTACGGACGCCGGCACCGCGCTGGCCGCCGGGGCCGTCGTCGCGGTCGCCGGGGCCGCCGCCACCGTCGCCAAGGTCACCGCCTCGCACTGGCCCGCCGCTCACCGGAGGGCCGGCGCGCTGGCCCAGCCCGGCGGGTCCGAACAGCTGAGACTGCAGTGGCTGACGGCGCTGGAGGTGCGGGGGATACGGCCGTTCCTGGACCAGCAGCATGTGCTGCTGGCCGCGCCCCGTGGGCGTACGGGTACGGCGAAGAAAACCACCGTCGTCGGGCAGTTGCGCGGGACCGATCGCAGCCAGGCGGCGCGCAGACGGTCCGTACTGGAGCAGTCCTTCGGGCATCTGCCGGAGCCGGAGGGACCGTTCGCGGGGCGGCGGGGCGCGATGGGGCAGATCGCGCAGTGGGTGCACGCGGCGCGGGCCAGCACCGAGACGCGGCCGACGGTCGTGGTGCTGCACGGCGCGCCGGGTTCGGGGCGTACGACGCTGGCCGTGCGGGCGGCACATCACCTCAGGGACCAGTTCCGGGGCGCGTGCGTGGTGGATCTGCGCGGCGACACGACCGGTGAGACGCCGCTTTCGACGCGGGAGGCGCTGCTGCACCTGCTCAACCGGCTCGGCGCGCCGCGTGAGCAGCTCCTCTTCCGGGAGCGGTCTTCGCAGGAACAGCAGCTGCGCCGGCTGACCGAGCTGTACCACCAGCATCTGACGGGCCTGCCGGTGACAGTGGTGCTCGACGACGCTTCGGACGCGGCGCAGGTGCGCACGCTCGTACCCGAGCGTTCGGACAGTCTGGTGCTGGTGACGGCCCGCGAGCCGCTCGATCTGCCCGCCGACATCCCGGCGTGGGTGCACCAGCTGCCGGTGGAGGCGCTGGATTCCGTGGGCGCGGAGGAGCTGCTGCGGGAGGTGGCGGAGGAGAAGGAGGGGCCGTACGACGCGGAGGCGGCCGACGAGATCGCCGAGCTGTGCGGCGGGCTGCCGTTGGCGCTGCGCGTCGCGGGCTCCTCCCTCGGCCCGCGCACTCCGCGTGCGCTGGCGACGGATCTCGCCGCGTACGGTCCCGTCGGTCCGGTGGAGCGCGCGCTGTGGCTGCGCTACAGCGACCAGCCGGACGCGGCCCGCCGCCTGCTGCGCCGCCTCGCGCTCGCCGGCCGGGCGAGCCTGGGCGCGGCAGCGGCGGCGGCACTGCTGGCCACCGACGAGCACGAGGCGCAGCGGCTGCTGGCCGCGCTGGCGCGGGCGGGCCTCATCGACCACGTCCGGGGCAGCCGCTACCGCCTGCACGACCTCGTACGGGCCTTCGCGCACGCGCGGCTGCTCGACGAGGAGGAACCGGCGGACCGGGCGGCGGCGCAGGAGCGACTGATCCGCAACTACGGCGAGCTGGCCGACTCGGTGATCCGCCTGGTGGACGGCAAGACGTCAACACGCGCCGACCACTTCGGGGCCCACGGCTTCACCTCCCTCGACGCGGCCCTGCGCTGGCTGGACGACGAGTCGAGCTTCATCACGGCGGCTTTGCGGCAGGCGGACGGGGTCGACCAGCAGGCCGTGCTGAACCTGCTGGGCGCGCTGTGCGACTACTGCCTGCTGCGCGGTGACCTCTACCGGCTGGGCGAGATCAGCGAGCTGGCGCAGGCCGTCGACCAGGGCCTGCTGGTCCGCTCGGTCCAGTGGCGTACGGGCATCGCGGCCCGCCAGCTCGGCGAGCTGGACAAGGCCCGTACGACGCTCTCCTCGGTCGTCGATCTGTACTTCGAGGCGCAGAACGAGGCCGGCGCGGCCCGCGCCCTGTGTTCGCTGGGCATCACACTCCACCACCAGGGCAACCTGCGGGAGGCCGCGGCGAAGCTGGGCGAGGCGCTCGCGCTCCAGGCCTCGGACGGGCTGGCCGCCGACCGCGCGTGGACGCTGCACGCGCTGGCGGCGGTGGAGCGCGACCGGGCGAACCTCGCCGACGCGGTCAGCCACCTCGACACCGCCCTCACCCTCCACCGCGCGAGCGAGAGCCTGCACGGGCAGGCGTGGGCGCACTTCCAGCTCGGGCAGGTCTACCTGCGGATGGGCGACGTACCGCGTGCCGAGGTGCAGCTGGGTGAGGCGCTGGATCTGTACGGGCGTACGCGCGACGGCCGCGGCGAGGCGTGGGCCCTGACGCAGCTCGGCCGCGCGCGCCTGGTGGACGGAGATCCGGCCCCGGCCGTCGACCAGCTGCGCCAGGCCCTGTCCCGCCACCGCGACGCGGAGGACGCGCGCGGCGAGGCATGGACCCTCTACTACCTGGGGCAGGCGCTGGAGGAGCTCGGCGACGCCGACCAGGCGGTGCGGGAGCTGGAGCGGGCGCGCGGGATGTTCTCGCGGATGCGGGACGTGTACGGGCTGGCCTGCGCACGCCACCACTCGGGCCGCGTCACGCGCGACCAGCGCGCGGCCCAGACGGGCAATCTCCGTAACTCGGGCTTCGCGCGCCAGCTCCTGGTCGACGCGCGCGCCGACTTCCACCGCATCGGGGTCGCCCACGGCGAGGCGTGGACGTGCCTGGAGCTGGCGATCGTGGACGCGGGCAACAACCGCCCGGCACTGGCGCTGGAGCTGTGCGACGAGGCGGTGCGTCTCTTCACGTCGTACGACGACCAGCGCGGCGCGGACTGGGCGCGCTTCCTGCGCTGCACGCTGCTGCCGTTCGCTTCACCGGGCGGCTCGGAGGTCGGCACGGCGGTGGCCCAGGAGGAACTCGCCCAGCTGCTCCGCGCGCCCCACCCGACGCGCGACGGCAAGCTGGAGGACTGCGCGGAGGCATACGGCCTGGTCCTGGAGCGGGGCGTGGACCTGGCGGAGGGCTGGCAGGCATGGCGACTAAACATGGTCCCGAACCGTCATGCGCGGGAGGTGATGGGGGTGCCGGTGGGGGTGGGACGGGGGTGAGGGCGGGGCGCGGTGCGGGCCCGGGCGCCTGTGTTCCCCCTACCCGCCCCTCCCCTGCCGCGACATTTGCGGCTCCGCCGCGTGGGGGGGGGCGGCCTTTCAGCCCCTCCGGCGTTTGAGGAGCGGGGTCTGAGGCGGAGCCCCAGCAACCGCCGGCCCGCCCCAGCCCGTCCGGCGCTTGAGGACCGGGGCCTGGGGCGGAGCCACAGTTCGGGAAGGGGCGGGGTGGGGAACAAGCCCCGCAGGGCCCCCGCCCCCGCACCCCCGGACCTACGCTTCCTTCGGTCGCTCCCCCGCAGGGTCCCCCGAGGCCGGCGCCTCAGCGGAGCCGGAAGCAGAAGCGGGGACGGACGCCGACGCCGACGCCTTCTCCCCCTCCGCCGCCGGATCCGGCGCCTCCTCGAAGTTCACCCTCCCCATGTGCCGGTTCATCGACTTCATCAGCATCCACACGCCGACGGCAAGCGCCGCGAACACCAGGAACCCGAGAACACCCGGGGTCACCTTGTTCTTGTCGAACTTGTCCGCGGCGAGCGGCACGAACTGCGTCATTGCCAGGGTTACGTTCACATCAGGCATTGTCGCGGATGCCCGCAAACAGGTCGCTCTCGGGGAGGGACGTATCGACGAGCGACTTGGCCAGCTCGTACTCCTCCGTCGGCCAGACCTCCCGCTGGACGTCCATCGGGACGCGGAACCAGCCGCCGTCGGGGTCGATCTGCGTGGCGTGCGCGATGAGCGCCTTGTCACGGATCTCGTAGAAGTCCGCGCACGGAATGTACGTGGTCAGCGTCCGCTCGTCCCGCTGGAACTCCTTCCACCGCTCCAGCCACTCGCCGTACGGCGACTCCATGCCGCGCTCCAGGAGCGCTTCGTGGAGCGCGACGGTGCGCGGCCGGTTGAAGCCCTGGTTGTAGTAGAGCTTCTGCGGCTGGTAGGCCGGGCCGAACTCCGCCTCCGGGAACTTCTCGGTGTCCGCCGCCCCCTCGAAAGCCACCATCGTGATCTTGTGGGTCATGATGTGGTCGGGGTGCGGGTAGCCGCCGTTCTCGTCGTACGTCGTGATGACCTGCGGACGGAACGAACGGATCGACTTCACCAGCCTGCCCGCCGCCACCTCCGCATCCTCCAGCGCGAAGCACCCCTGCGGCAGCGGCGGCAGCGGGTCACCCTCGGGAAGACCCGAGTCGACGAAGCCGAGCCACTCCTGGCGGACGCCCAGGATCTCGCGGGCCTCGTCCATCTCCTTCTTGCGGACCTCGTGGATGTGCTCCTCGATGTACTTGTCGCCCTGGAGCTTCGGATTGAGGATGGAACCGCGCTCGCCCCCCGTGCAGGTCACGACCAGCACGTCCACCCCCTCGGACACATACTTGGCCATGGTCGCCGCACCCTTGCTCGACTCGTCGTCGGGGTGGGCGTGAACGGCCATCAGTCGCAGCTGCTCAGTCAAGACTCGATCCTCAGTGATTCGGCGCAATAAGCGGCTTCTATAGTGACCGAATCGGGGGACGGAAAATTCCGGAGTTCCGGATCCAGGAGGAACGATCATGGGCGCGGTGCGTCAGGACCTTCCCGAGGGCCGCTACGGCCGCTCGGCGGACGAGCGCGCGGACCGCAGGCTCAAGGTCGTCGGCGCAGTGCTGGGTGCCGCGCTTCTCGCCATGACGGCCTGGTTCGGTTACGACTACATCGCCGGCCAGCGGATCAGCGCCGAGCTGATCAAGTTCGACACGGTGTCGGACTCCGAGGTCAAGGTTCACCTTGAGGTACGCAAGAAGGCGGACGCGACCGGCACGTGCACGCTGCGCTCGCTCTCGGAGGACGGCGCGGAAGTGGGCCGCAGGGACGTCCGTATCGACAGGACGGACACCGACCGCATCGACGAGATCTACACGGTGCGTACGACGGCCAGGGCGACGAGCACTGAGCTGACAGGCTGCACGGCAGACGGCGGTTCCACCGGCTGACCTGCGGTGATCCCGTTCCGGCAGTTTTCCTCCTCCCCCTTTTCCGCCTGAATTGTTAGGCTCGTGGTTTCGCCCGCCCGTGGAGGCACATCCTTCTGGGTAGGGCGATGCTTGCTTTGTATTCCAAGTACCGACGAGGAGCACCTGTGACCCAGACCAGCGAAAGCGTCACCTGGCTGACCCAGGAGGCGTACGACCAGCTCAAGGCCGAGCTGGAGTACCTGTCGGGTCCCGCACGCACGGAGATCGCCGGCAAGATCGCGGCTGCCCGCGAGGAGGGGGACCTGCGGGAGAACGGCGGGTACCACGCCGCCAAGGAGGAGCAGGGCAAGCAGGAGCTCCGGGTGCGCCAGCTGACCCAGCTCCTGGAGAACGCGAAGGTCGGCGAGGCCCCCACGACCAGCGGCGTCGTGGCCCCCGGCACGGTCGTCAAGATCGCCTTCGACGGCGACGAGGACGACACGATGACGTTCCTCCTCGCCTCCCGCGAGTACGCCAGCGCCGACATCGAGACCTACTCGCCGCAGTCCCCTCTGGGCACCGGCGTGATGGGCAAGAAGGTCGGCGAGGACGCGCAGTACGAGCTGCCGAACGGCAACAAGGCCTCGGTGAAGATCCTCGACGCCACGCCGTACCAGGGCTGAGCGCCCACCGGATCGGCCGCCTCGCCCGGCAGACACGAGGAGACCCCCGCCCGCCACCAGGCGGCCGGGGGTCTCCTCGTATCAGATCGAGGCCGAGCGGTACTTGCGCACTGCCAGGGTTCTGAAGACCACGATGATCAGGGCCGACCAGAGCAGCGAGGCCAGGACCGGGTGCTGCATGGGCCAGGCGTCGGACTGGACGACGCCCGGGTTGCCGAAGAGTTCGCGGCAGGCCTGCACGGTGGCGCTGAAGGGGTTCCACTCGGCGATCGGGCGGATCCAGGAGGCCATCATCGTCGGGTCCACGAACGCGTTCGAGACGAAAGTGACGGGGAACAGCCAGATCAGGCCGCCCGACGTGGCCGCTTCAGGGGTACGGACCGACAGGCCGATCAGCGCGCCGATCCAGGAGAACGCGTAGCCCAGGAACAGCAGCAGGGCGAACGCACCGAGCGCCTTGAGGATGCCCTCGTGAACGCGCCAGCCCACCAGCAGGCCGACGACGGCCAGGACCACGACCGTCAGCGCCGTCTGCACCAGGTCGGCGAGAGTGCGGCCGGTGAGGACCGCGCCACGCGCCATGGGCAGGGAGCGGAAGCGGTCGACGAGGCCCTTGTGCATGTCGTCCGCGATGCCCGCGCCCGCGCCGGCCGTGGCGAAGGTAACGGTCTGGGCGAAGATGCCCGCCATCAGGAATTCGCGGTACCGCTCCGGGTCGAGGCTGCCGCCGATGCTCATGGAGCCGCCGAAGACGTAGCTGAAGAGGACCACGAACATCACGGGCTGGATCAGCCCGAAGATGACCATTTCGGGGATCCGGGCCATGCGGATCAGATTCCGCTTGGCGATGACCAGCGAGTCGGTGACCGACTGGGAGAGTCCGCCGCGCGGCTGCGGGGCACGGGTGCCGGGTGCGGTGTCCGTTACGGCGCTCACTTGGCGGCCTCCGCTTCTTCCTCCGCGGCCTCGGCCGCGTGACCGGTCAGGGAGATGAAGACGTCGTCGAGGGTGGGCCTGCGCAGCCCGATGTCGTCGATCTCGACCCCGCGGATGTCCAGTTCGCGGATGACCTCGGCGAGCAGCTTGGCGCCGCCGGTGACCGGGACCGTGATCTTGCGGGTGTGCCGCTCGGTCTTGCTCGCGCCCTTGCCGAAGGCGCGCAGTACCTCGTCGGCGGCGGTGAGGTACTCGGGGTCGTGGACGACGACCTCGATGCGTTCGCCGCCGGTCTGGGCCTTGAGCTGGTCGGAGCTGCCGCGCGCGATGACGCGGCCGTGGTCGATGACGCAGATGTCGTGGGCCAGGTGGTCGGCCTCTTCGAGGTACTGGGTGGTGAGCAGCAGCGTCGTACCGCCGGATACCAGTTCCTGGATGACCTCCCACAGTTGCTGGCGGTTTCGCGGGTCGAGTCCGGTGGTCGGCTCGTCCATGAACATCACGGGCGGGCTGACCACCAGGGCGGCGGCGAGGTCGAGGCGCCTGCGCATGCCGCCGGAGTACGTCTTGGCCGTACGGTTGGCGGCGTCGGCGAGGTTGAAGCGCTCCAGCAGTTCGTCCGCGCGGGCCTTCGCTCCCTTCGCGGACATCTGGTAGAGCCTGCCGACCATCTGGAGGTTCTCGCGCCCGGTGAGGTATTCGTCGACGGCGGCGAACTGGCCGGACAGGCCTATGGACCGGCGTACTTCGTTGGGGTGCTTGAGGACGTCGATGCCGGCGACGACCGCCTTGCCGCTGTCGGGCTGGAGCAGTGTGGTCAGCACGCGCACGGCGGTGGTCTTCCCTGCCCCGTTCGGGCCGAGGAGGCCGAGGACCGTGCCTTCCGGCACATCGAGGTCGACACCGTCGAGAGCCTTTACGTCGCCGAAGGTTTTCACCAGGCCTTCGGCGTGGATGGCGCCTGGCATAAGGGTCCCCCATATGTTTTTGGCGAATTCCTACGCGAATATTAGGTTTGTCGGTCTTGCCCCGCCCGGTTGAGCAGCAGGGTTGCGCGCACGAGATTCCACCGTAACGCGATACATCGCGTCACGGCGAGGTGTTTTTCGAAGAAGCCCTCGGGGAACCGAGCCGTCGCGACCCGGGCCCTCAGGACATCACCGTGTATCCCGCTTCCCGCAGCGCCGACCTGACCTCCGCGCAATGCTCGGGGCCCTTCGTCTCCAGGTGCAACTCCACCTCGACCTCCGTGAGTCCGAGCCGCGGATCGGTCCGTACGTGACCCACATCGAGGACGTTGGCGTCGACCACGGACAGCACCCCCAGCATCGCCGCCAGGGCGCCCGGACGGTCGGTCAGTCGCAGCCGCAGCGACAGGTAGCGGCCCGCCGCCGCCATGCCGTGCCGCAGGATGCGCTGCATCAGCAGCGGATCGACGTTGCCGCCCGACAGGACCGCGACCACCGGACCCTCGAACGACTCCGGCTTGCTCAGCAGCGCCGCGACCGGGCTCGCACCGGCCGGCTCGACGACCATCTTGGCCCGCTCAAGGCACAGCAGCAGCGCACTCGACAACTCGTCCTCGGTGACCGTGACGACACCGTCGAGCAGGTGATTGATGACCGCGAAAGGTACGTCGCCGGGCCGCCCCACCTTGATGCCGTCCGCCATCGTCTGCCTCGTGTCGACCGACACCGGCCGCCCGGCCGCCAGCGACGGCGGATAGCACGCCGCGTTCGCCGCCTGTACGCCGATGATCCGCACGTCGGGGCGCAGCGCCTTGACCGCGATCGCGATACCGGCGGCCAGCCCGCCACCGCCCACCCCGACGACGATCGTCCGTACCTCCGGGCACTGCTCCAGGATCTCCAGACCCAGCGTGCCCTGGCCCGCGACGATGTCGGGGTGGTCGAAGGGGTGGATGAAGGCCGCACCCGTCCGGTCGGCGTACTCCTGCGCGGCGGCCAGCGCCTCGTCGACCACCTGACCGTGCATGCGCACCTCGGCGCCGTACTCCCGCGTCGCCGCGACCTTCGGCAGGGGCGCCCCGACCGGCATGAAGACCGTGGACCGTACGCCGAGGAGGGTCGAGGCGAGAGCGACGCCCTGGGCGTGGTTGCCGGCGCTGGCGGCGACGACGCCGGCCGCGCGCTGCTCCGGGGACAGCCCGGCGATCCGTACATACGCGCCGCGCAGCTTGAACGAACCGGTCCGCTGGAGGTTCTCGCACTTCAGGTGGACCGGGGACCCGACCAGCTGCGACAGATGCCGGCTGCCTTCCATCGCCGTGGTCCTGACCACCCCGGAGAGCATCTTCTGCGCCCCGCGTATGTCGTCGAGGATGACGTTGCGGAAGGGATCGGTCGTACGGAAGCTCATGACCGCAAGTCTGGCAGCTCAGCGGTCGGGCGGCCGCCGGGGGCGAGGCTTCCGACCGTTTCGCGCAGCGCCGGTACGCACCCGCTGCCACCCGCGTACTCTGTCCCCCACCAAACCGACCACCGCACGAAGAGAGCCCCCAGCCATGCCCACTTCCCAGGACATGACGACTGATCCGGACACCGGCCTCCTCGATGCCCTCCAGCACCAGGTGGCCGTCTTCGCCCGCCGCGCCGAGCAGACCAGGCTCGGCGGCGTGGGCCAGGTCCGCAACTCCATGGACCGCGCGGCCTATCTGCTGCTCAACCGGCTCGACCAGGAAGGCCCGATGGGCGTCAAGGCGCTGGCCGCGGGCATGGGGATCGACTCGTCGACCGTGACCAGGCAGGTCGCGCCGCTCGTCGACACGGGCCTCGTCAAGCGCACGTCGCACCCGGAGGACGGCCGCGCGGTCGTGCTCCAGCTTTCGCCGCGCGGCCAGGCGCGGCTCGACGAGGTGCGTTCGTCGCGGCGCGAACTGATGGCGCAGGTGACGGACGGCTGGACCGAGGAGGAGCGCGACGCGTTCTGCACGCTCCTCACGCGCTTCAATTCCGCGCTGTCGGCCCGGCAGAGTGCGGCCGGGGCGGAGGGCGGCACCGAGCCCGGCGCGGAGGGGGCAGCCACCGGCTCAGAGGCGCCGCCGGCCTCTTGACCCCGGGCCGGTTCCTGGCCTGATATGAGGGCGTGCGAGAGCGGCAGGCGGTTCGGCATCGCCGCAGAGCCCGTGAGTTCGAGGCGTTCGTCGCGGGCGCGGCAGGACGGCTGCTGCATGCCGCGACGCTGCTGACGGCGGAGCCGCCGGACGACAACGCGCGGGCGCGGCAACTGCTGACGGCCGCGCTCGCCCGTACGTACGCGGACTGGGAACGGCTGCGCGGCGAGGACCCGTACGACCACAGCCGCCAGGACCTCGCCGCCCGCTTCGCCCGCACCACGTGGCGCTACCACCAGCACGGCCGGCTCTGCGCGCCTCACCACCGCGAACCCGTCGCCGGGGGGCGGGGGCGGGGTGCTGGAGCGGCTGACGCCGCAGGAGCGGCTGGTCCTGGTCCTGCGCCTGTACGAGGGCGTCGCCGAGGAGCAGACCGCGGCGCAGCTCGGGCTCCCGGCGGAGCGGGTCAGGGCGATCTGTACGCGCGCGACAGCCGCGATGCGGAGTACGCCGCCCGCCGCGGCCGGGTCGGCGGCGGAGGTGACGACGCCGTGAGCTTCCCCGACCGCAAGCAGGACGAGGTGCGGCGGATGCTGGCGGGACCGCACCCGCCGGTCCCCGCCGACCTGGGCCCGCGCGCCGTCGAGCGCGGGGCGCGACTGCTGCGCCGACGGGTGCTGGCGCGGCGGCTGATGTGGCTGCTGCTGGGGCTGGCGGTGGTGACGTTCACGGTGTGGGCCCTGGTGGAGCAGCCGTGGGTGGCGCCGCCGTCGGAGGTCGCGCCGCCGCTGGAGGGCTGGTAGGTCCGTGCGCCCCCCATGTCCGACCTCGCCCGGATTTAGGCTGGAATGGAAGGAATCGAAGACAGTCGCGCAGTACGAGCCGGAGGAGGCCGGTCACTGTGACCAGAAAAGTCGCCGACTGCCGGAAGACCCCCAGCGTGAGCAACTGCACCCTCAGGATCGCCGGCGAGGAGGAGGAAGTCGTACGGGCGGCCACTGAGCACGCGATATCCGTCCACGAGCACCAGGACACCCCCGAACTGCGCCAGATGGTCAGGGATTCCCTGGAGGACGAGAAGCCCGGCATCTGAGCCGTCTGAGCCGCACCCGCCCGAGCGCCGCCCGGGCGGGCACTTCGTCCCCGCCGGGGTCAGCCGAGCATCTGCTTCAGGTCGGCCAGCAGGTCGTCACCCGACTCGATGCCCACCGACAGCCGCACCAGATCCGCCGGAACCTCCAGCGCGGACCCCGCCGCCGACGCGTGCGTCATCCGGCCCGGGTGCTCGATCAGCGACTCCACTCCACCCAGCGACTCCCCCAGCGTGAAGAGCTTCGCGCGGTTGCAGACCTCGACCGCCGCCTCCTCGCCGCCCTCGACGCGGAACGACACCATCCCGCCGAACGCCTTCATCTGCTTGGCCGCGGTCTCGTGACCGGGGTGCTCCGGCAGCCCCGGGTAAAGGACCTGGGTGACGCGCGGGTGCCGCGTCAGCAGGTCCGCGACACGCGTGGCGTTCTCGCTGTGGCGGTCCATCCGCACCGCGAGCGTCTTGATGCCGCGCAGCACGAGCCACGCGTCGAAGGGCCCGGCGACCGCGCCCATCGCGTTCTGGTGGTACGTCAGCTCCTCGCCCAGCGCCGCGTCGTTGACGATCAGCGCGCCGCCGACGACGTCCGAGTGCCCGCCCATGTACTTCGTCGTCGAGTGCACGACGACATCGGCGCCGAGCGCGAGCGGCTGCTGGAGGTAGGGGCTCGCGAAGGTGTTGTCGACGACCAGGCGTACGCCGGCCGCGCGCGCGACGTCCGCGAGCGCCTGGATGTCGCTGATGCCGAGGAGCGGGTTCGAGGGGGTCTCGACCCAGATCACCTTGGTCTTCGGGGTCAGGGCCGCCCGTACCGCCGCCGGGTCGGAGGAGTCCGCGACCGAGAAGTCGACGCCCCACCGCGAGACGACCTTGGCGAAGAGCCGGAAGGTGCCGCCGTAGGCGTCGTTCGGGATGACCACGTGGTCGCCGGGGCTCAGCAGGGTCCGCAGCAGGCAGTCCTCCGCCGCCAGGCCCGACGCGAAGGCCAGCCCGAGGCTGCCGCCTTCCAGCGCCGCCAGGTTCTCCTCCAGGGCGGTGCGTGTCGGGTTGGCGCTGCGGCTGTACTCGTAGCCGCCGCGCAGTCCGCCCACCCCGTCCTGCTTGTACGTGGACACCTGATAGATCGGCGGTACGACCGCGCCCGTGAGGGGGTCCGCGGTGTTTCCGGCGTGGATCGCGAGGGTCTCGAAGCTGTGCTGGTCGCTGTGCTGGTCGCTCATGGGAAACGAGCGTAGTTCGTCGGCGCCCGGGTCCCCGCGCGGTCCGGGACAATGGGGCCATGGAGATTCTCTGGTTCCTGATCGCTCTGTGCATGCTGGCGGCGGTCATCGGCCCTGTCGTACTGCGCCGGCGCGCCGGCGGCATCCGCCTCGTCGCGCCCGGCTCCCCCGACGCCGCCGACCCGGCCGACTACGGCTTCGTACGCCAGGAGCTGCTCGACGTCCGGATGCCGGGCCCGGACCAGGACCTGGAAGACGTACTGGAAGTGGTACAGCGCTCCCAGGACTGGCGGGCTGCCGCCCAGCTCCTCGCGGGTACACCGAAGGAGGGCGAGGTGCGCTGGCAGCGCGTGCAGGCGTTCGCCGGGGCGGCGTCGCTGGAGCTGGCGCAGCAGCCCGGCGAGGGCGGGCGCTGGCTGCGGGCCTGGCGCGCCCAGTCGCCGAAGGACGCGGGCGGCGCGCAGGTGCATGCCGAGTTCCTGGTGCAGCAGGCGTGGCGTACGTCGACGCCCGGCACGGACGACTTCCGGATCATCCTGGAGGAGGCCCGCACGGTATGCGGCGAGGCGGCGCTCCTCGCCCCGGGCGACCCCGTTCCGTACATCACCGAGCTGGCGGTCGCGCGCGGACTGGCCTACCCCGAGCCGGAGTTCGACCAGCTGTGGGCGAAGATCCTGGACCGTGCGCCGGACCACATGGGCGCGCACCTCGCCGCGCTGAGCTACCGCAGCGAGAAGTGGCACGGGTCGCGCGAGGCCGCCGACGCCTTCGCGACGGCGGCCGCCGCCCGCGCGCCGCAGGGTTCGCTGCTCGCCGCGCTGCCCCTGTTCGCGGTGTACGAGCACCTGCCCGAGGTCAATCTGGTGCGCGGCTTCTACCAGAGCGCGGTGGTGACGAAGGCGATGGAGGGCGCGCTCTACGCAGTGCACGCCGCGCGCCCGGACGACCCGATGCTGGCGCACGTACGCCACCTCCTGATCCTCTTCCTTGTACGCGCCGAACGCTGGTCCGAGGCGATGAACCAGTTGCGGCACGTGGACGGTCACGTCGGCGCGCTGCCGTGGACGCACAGCCCGGACCCGGCGGCGGACTACGCGGTGTACCGGGCGCTGGCGGTCGCCGGTTACGAGGCGAACGGCGGCAGCCCGGCGACGCTGCCGGGCTGAGGACTGCGGGACCGGTCCGCACGGACCTGCGCCGTACCGATCAACCGACCGCAAAAGGCGCAGGTCCGGCCTCCGTGGAATCCTCCGCCCCCGCCCTGCGTTGTCCCTAGGCGCAGACCGTCCAGGAGGAGATCCGCATGATGTTCGGCCGTACCCCCCAGCTCCCCACCCCGGAGCAGGCCCTGAAGGGCCGCCCGACCCCCGAGTTCGAGGTCCCCTCCCGGCACACGGTCCTCGGCAACCCGCTCGTGAGCCCGTACCCCGACGGTCTGGAGATCGCCGACTTCGGCATGGGCTGTTTCTGGGGCGCGGAACGCAAGTTCTGGCAGACGGAGGGCGTCTGGACGACGCTCGTCGGCTACCAGGGCGGTTACACGGAGAACCCGGCGTACGAGGAGGCATGCTCGGGCCTGACGGGACACACGGAGGCGGTCCGTGTCGTCTTCGACCCGTCGGCCGTTTCGTACGAGCAGCTGCTGAAGGTCTTCTGGGAGAACCACAACCCCACCCAGGGCTTCCGCCAGGGCAACGACGTGGGCACGCAGTACCGCTCGGCGATCTACACCCACTCCCCCGCCCAGGCGGCGGCCGCGGAGGCGTCCCGCGAGGCGTACCAGAAGGTCCTGACGGACTCCGGCCACGGAACGATCACCACAGAGATCCTCCCGGCGGACACCCGCCCCTTCTGGCCGGCGGAGCCGTACCACCAGCAGTACCTCGACAAGAACCCGGCGGGCTACTGCGGCATCGGCGGGACGGGCGTGAGCTGCCCCATCGGCGTGGCCAAGGCGAACGGCTGAGCCCAGGCTCTCGGGCGGGGCGCGGGGTACGAGGCACGGGGGGCCGCCCGTGGCGTGGTTTGTTGGCCATACCGTGCCGTGCCGGTCCGTCAGGGGTGGCGTCCCGACGCCCGGAGGGCTGCGGCACGCCGACGCAGGTCCTCGATGCCGAGGACGGCACTCTCCAGCTCGGCGATCCAGCCGCGTATCCGCGTCTCGTCCGCAGCATGCTTCAGGCACGTGGTGAGTGCCGCCGCCAGGCTGCGGCTGCTCGCCCTGGACGGCACCCAGTTCGACCTTCCCGACTCAGTGAGCAACGGCGACACCTTCGACGGGCCGTCCACCGGCGGCATCCCCTTCGGTTTCCCACAAGTGAGGGCGGTGGTGCTCGCCGAAATCGGAACGCGGGGTCGTCGATGCCCGGCCTCGGCGGCTACCGCGACGGCGAACGCAGCCTGGCCTACCCGCTGGCCAGCTCCACGGGCCCAGGCGACTTGGTCATCGCCGACCGCGGCTTCTGGTCGGTCGAATTCGCCCACACCTTCAGCGTGACCGGTGCGAACCTGCTCGTCAGGCTCCAGTCCAACCACCTCGGCACCGCCCGCGAAGAGCTGCCGGACGGTTCCTACCTGTCGATGATACGACCGGGCAAGGAGGTCCGACTTCGGGCAGGACGGGAAGGCCGAACCCTGCCCAAGCAGACGATCTTGCGCGTCATCACCTTCCTGAAGGACAACAAGGTCGCCTACCTGGTACCTGGGCACGGCACTGCTGGACCGCGAGCAGTACCCGGCGGCCGAGCTAGGGGAACTACCCCCGAGCAGTCAAGAAGCCCAATCGATGGCCGGTGCTTCGAAGCCGCGCCGGGCGGGACACCGTCGAGCCCGGCCGCTGGATCCGCAATCAGACGAAGAAGCCGAAGAGCGGTCGGCGGGCTGGAAGACCTGCGCTCAACGGGAGTGAGTAGCCGAGGTACAGGAAATTCCGGTGAGACAACTGGTTAGGCCACCGAGCGGACCCGACCGCCGGCCTGCTCCCGGAGTGCGGTTTCCAACCGGTCGCGGGCCTCGGTCTGGGCGGCGATTCGTTCGTTGAGGACCGCCAACCGCTCCTGTGCGACCCGCAAGCCCGTGTCTGAGGGCGGTGCGGCAGCCACATCGCCGTCCAGGCACGGCAGGAACACGTGCACGTCGTCCAGGGTGAGCCCGGCGGAGAGCAGGTAGCGGATGTTGCGGACCCGCACCACCGCCTGCTCGTCGTAGATGCGGTAGCCGTTGGAGGCCCGTTCGGAGAAGATCAGCCCGGCCTGCTCGTAGTGCCGCAGCGCACGAGCAGTCGTCCCAGTTGTCCTGGCCAGCTCACCGATCCGCACCCGTCCCACCTCCCAAGACACTCCTATCACGCCACGACGGCTCCGCCGTCGATTGGGAGTACGACTCCGGTGACGAACGATGCAGCCGGTGCGGCGAGCTGGGTGATCGCCCAGGCCACCTCCTCGGGGCGGCCTATCCGGCCCAGCGGAGTGTGCGCCAGCTGCCACTCCCGCACTGCGGCCATCCGCTCAGACGTCAGGCCCTGGTGCTCTCCGATGGGGGTGTCGATCGCGCCGGGGGCGACCGCCACCACCCGGACACCGCGGGGTGCCAGCTCAACCGCCCAACTGCGAGTCAGCAGTTCCAGGGCAGTCTTGGTCGCCGCGTAGACGGAGCTGCCGGGCCAAGCCCGCTGCCCCACCGACGTACTGACATTGACGATCACTCCGCCCGACGTTTCCAGGAACGGCAGCGCAGCCTGGGCCAGCATAATTGGGGCGACGAGATTCGTGGCAAGCTGATCCGTGATCAGCTCCGGGCTCAGCATGCCGAGGGCGCCGCTGCGCACGATGCCGGCGTTGTTGACCAGCACGTCCAATCGACCATGTGCCTTCACGACGGACTGGACGATCCGCTCGGGCTCCCCTTGGGCGGTGATGTCGGCGGGCAGCGGCATGATCCGGTCGTGCCCGGCCGAAGTCTCCTTGAGCGGTTCGCTGCGCCGTCCGATCGCGACCACGTGGGCGCCCTCGGCGGCAAAGGCGCGGGCAGTTGCCCGGCCGATGCCAGTGCCGGCTCCGGTGACGACGACGATCCTGCTGCTCTGCGGTGCGGTGCTGTTCATGCCGGTCATCGTGCAACCCTGCCGCCAGCGGCAAGGTCAACGTCTCATCGGGAAGGAAGCAAATTTCTGCACCCCAGCCACTTACATCCACTGAAGCCGATCACGACCCCCTCGCCGACCTAAAGCAACTGCATGGGCAGACCACCCCCTAGACCTCACGCGCCCCACCCACCGAACCCGCCGCCCGGCAGCGCACAAGCAACCACTTCCCGGGCCTTCCCCGTGGGCTTCCCCAGAAGCAACCAACGCCCCCTGCCAACCAACACCCCCGCCACACCCCGTAGCCCCCGGCCCCGCCCATACCCCCGCACCGCAATGCCACTGGTAGACAGCAACCATGACTTACTACGCAGACCTGACGCCGTACACCTACGACACCGACAGATCTTCACCCGGCCCCGGAGAAACCGACGGCCCCGTCTCCCGCGCCTTCCGTGGTCTGCCGCAAGTGAATGTGGGCTGGCTCGCGCGGGTCAGGCCGTATGCCAAGGGCGACGCCCCACCCGGCCTGGTGGACGCGCTCAAAGGCATGCAGCAGACCCACCGCGTCCAGCAGACCCGCGGCTATCACTTCTGCCCCTGGTGTGCCGCGAGGCTGCTCGGGCTCGTCGGTGCGCGTGACAACTGTCCGCGCGGCAGTGCCGAGATACGAGTCATCGGTGAGGGCGTCGTCTATGCCGCACCCGAGCTGATCACCCACTACGTCGAGGCCCACGGCTACGCGCCACCGGCCGAGTTCGTCCGAGCGGTTCTCGCCTCCAGCGGCTGACAACACAACACCACCCGCCCCCCTCCGCTCATTCGTCCGTTATTCGTTGGCCGGAACCAGCCGCAGACGCGACGATCAGAAGATGCGCAGCATCTTCCTGGAGACGGAACGGCTTATCCTCCGCCCCTTCCGTGACAGCGAAATCGACAGCGACATCGAACGGCTCGTCGCACTCGACAGTGACCCCGAAGTCATGCGCTTCATCAACGGAGGGCGCCCCACCTCCCGTTCATTCGTCATCGAGCGCGTGCTGCCACAACTGACGCACGAATATCCCTGCATCGGAACCCGCGGTTTCTGGGCCGCCGAGGAGAAGACGACAGGAGCGTTCCTCGGCTGGTTCGAGTTCCGGCCGCTGGCCGACGACAGCGCCGATGTCGTCGAGCTCGGATACCGGCTCGGCCGGGCCGCCTGGGGGCGCGGTTACGCCACCGAGGGAGCCCGCGCCCTGATCGCCAAGGGGTTCACCGAACTCGGCGTGCGGAGGGTCACCGCGAACACCATGTACGTCAACGCCCGTTCGCGGCGCGTGATGGAGAAGGCGGGCCTCATCTTCGTACGCCGCTGGTTCGGGGACTGGCCCGACACCATCGAGGGCTCGGAGCACGGGGAAGTCGAGTACGCCCTCGAACGCAGCCAGTGGAAGGGCGGCCCCAGCGACGCCGGCCACTCCACCCTGTGAGTCCAGCGAGTCCAGTAATTGTCCCGCTCGTTCGCATAACGTGACCCTGACCAGCAATGATCACGTCTCGTGTTCACGAACCTCGTCACCATCGTCGGCTTGGCCTGTCTTGCCTGGGCTCTCGTCCATGTCACCCGCATCGCCCTCCGCAACCAGCAGGCCAAGCGCTTCGACGCCAGCGCCTACGGCCTCGTCCCCCGCGATCAGCTCGACAGCCGGCGTTCCGGCCCGCCCCGCGACGAACCCGCGCTGCGCATCGCTGTCGAAGCCGCCTGCCGGGGCGACTGGGAGCCCGCCGCCGGCCTGCTGGCCGCAACCACGGACGACGAGGACTGGGAGGCGCGCTGGCGGCTCGTCGAGGTCTTCGCGGACATCGCGGTCGAGGACGAACGCTGGCTGCGGATCTGGCGCGCCGAGCGGCCGAAGGACGCCGACGCCGTCGTCGTACACGCGCATGCCCTCCTCCTGCGCGCCTGGGCGGCGCGCGGTGAGAAGTACGTCCAGCAGACCTCGGACGGCCAGTTGGAGCTCTTCGCCGAGTTGCTGCCCACCGCGATGTACGCCGCCCAGGAGGCAGCCAGGCTGGCGCCGCGCGACCCGTCGCCGTGGGTCACGATGGTCGCCGCAGCGCGCGGACTCGGGCTCTCGCACGACGAGTTCCGGCAGCTGTGGGCGGAACTGACCGCTCGCGCGCCGCAGCATTACGACGCCCACTGGCAGGCACTCCAGTACTGGTGCCAGAAGTGGTACGGCTCGCACAAGCTCATGTTCAAGTTCGCCAAGGAGGCGGCGGAGTCGGCGCCGGCCGGCTCCCTGCTCTCCGGCGTCTATCTGCACGCCGTGCACGAGGCTGTGCTCCAGGACGGCGACCAGGCCTACCGCACCTGGGCCACCAAGCC
This sequence comes from Streptomyces sp. ISL-99, assembly GCF_018614005.1. Lineage (NCBI taxonomy): Bacteria > Bacillati > Actinomycetota > Actinomycetes > Kitasatosporales > Streptomycetaceae > Streptomyces > Streptomyces sp. ISL-99. Next base: position 116,539 of record NZ_JAGGPC010000002.1, on the reverse strand, counting down.
CATGCTCGCCCGCGTCCAGGAAGACCTGGCGCAGGCGGCCCCCGAAGACCACCGGCTGCCCCAGATACGGCACCTGCTCGCCGCGACGCTGGTGAAGAGTGGGCGTTACGCCGAGGCCCTTGCCCAGTTCCGGCTGATCGGAGGCTGGTGCGGAGCCGCTCCGTGGACCGACGCGAACGACCCCGCGCTGGCCTTCGACCACGCCCGCGGCCTCGCCGCGCTGGGGTCCGGCCGCCCGTAGTGGGCAGGCCGGGTGCCCCCGCGTCACCCCGCCGACCGCCGGCCGCCGGCCCTCAGCCTCAGCCTCAGCCCTCAGAGCGTCCTCAGAGCATCCTCAGATCGTCGCCGCGTCGATCACAAAGCGGTAGCGGACATCGCTCGCCAGGACCCGCTCGTACGCCTCGTTGATCTGGTCCGCGCTGATCAGTTCGATCTCCGCGCCCAGCCCGTGCCGTGCGCAGAAGTCGAGCATCTCCTGCGTCTCGGCGATGCCGCCGATCATCGAACCGGCCAGCGTCTTGTTACCGCCGATCAGCGAGAACATGTTGATGGAGTTGGGCTCCTCGGGGGCGCCCACGTTCACGAAGGCCCCGCCCACCTTCAGCAGGCCGAGGTACGCGTCCATGTCCAGCGGCGCGGAGACCGTCGAGACAATCAGGTCGAAGGAGCCGGCCAGTTCCTCGAAGGTCTTCGGGTCGCTGGTCGCGTAGAAGTGGTCGGCGCCCAGCTTCAGCCCGTCCTCCTTCTTCCGGAGACTCTGGCTCAGTACGGTCACCTCGGCGCCCAGCGCGTCGGCGATCTTGACGCCCATGTGCCCGAGACCGCCCAGGCCGAGGATCGCGACCTTCTTGCCGGGGCCCGCCTGCCAGTGGTTGAGCGGCGAGTAGAGGGTGATGCCGGCGCACAGCAGCGGTGCGGCGACGTCCAGCGAAAGGCCCTCGGGGATGCGCACGGCGTAGTTCTCGTCGACGACGAGGTGGGTGGAGTAGCCGCCGTAGGTCGGCTCGCCGTTCTTGTCGAGAGCGTTGTACGTGCCGATCGCGCCCTTGGCGCAGTGCTGCTCCTGGCCCGCGAGGCAGGCCTCGCACTCGCGGCAGGAGTCGACGAGGCAGCCCACGCCGACCCGGTCGCCGACCGCGTACTTGCTGACTCCGGCGCCGACCTCCGTGACGATGCCGGCGATCTCGTGGCCGGGAACCATCGGGTAGATGCCCTCGCCCCAGCCGTCCCGGACCTGGTGGATGTCGGAGTGGCAGATGCCCGCGTACTTGATCTCGATCATCACGTCGTGCTCGCCGACCGGGCGACGCGGAACGGAGATCTTCTCCAGCGGGGCCTTGGCGGAAGGAGCGGCGTACGCATTGACAGAGGTAGCAGTAGTCATGGTGGACAGCCTGCCTGAGCTGCGCGGATCCACCCAGCCCCCTGTTGTGCGTACGTCTGCTGTGCATACCACTGGCGGGGACAGGATCACCGTCGTACGACCGGGGATACTTGGCTGTTATGGATCAGCGCGCCGAACTGAGTGAGTTCCTCCGATCCCGCCGCGCGCGGCTCAAACCTGAGGACGTCGGCCTGCCCGACTTGGGCAGGCACCGCCGCGTCCCCGGCCTGCGCCGCGAGGAACTGGCGCAGCTGGCCGGGGTCTCGGTGGCGTACTACACGCGTCTTGAGCAGGGCAACGGCCGGAACGTGTCCATGGGAGTACTGGACGCGATCGCCCGCGCCCTCCGCCTGTCCGACGCCGAGCGCGACCACCTCACCCACCTCGCCAAGCCGTCGCAGAAGCGGAAGCGCCCCGCGCGGCCGCAGCGGCTGCGGCCCGGGATGCAGCAGCTCATGGACGCCATGGAGGGGGTGCCGGCGTACGTCATGGGGCGGCGCACCGACATCCTCGGCTTCAACCGCATGGCCCGCGCGCTGTTCGGCGACGTCACCGAGCTGCCCGCCGAGGAGCGCAACATCGCCCGCCTCCTCTTCCTGGGCGACAACTGCCGCGACCTGTTCGTCGACTGGGAGCTCAAGGCGTGCGAGGTCGTCAGCTACCTGCGGCTGGACGCGGGCTGCCATCCGGACGATCCGCTGCTGTCCGCGCTGGTCGGCGAGCTGTCGGTGAAGAACGAGGTGTTCAGGAATCTGTGGGCCGCGCACCACGTGAAGGACAAGGGGCACGGCACCAAGCGCCTGCGCCACCCTCTGGTGGGTGAACTGACACTCTCGTACGAGACGCTTCGGCTGCCCGACGACCCGGAGCAGTGCCTGGTCACCTTCCACGCGGAGCCGGGCTCGCCCTCGCAGGACTCCCTGCGGCTGCTGGCGAACTGGGGCGCGAACGTGGACATGGAGGTACGCGGGTGATCGACGCGGCGGTGGCCCTGCGCCGGGCGGCCGGCCCCGACGACGCCGCTGCCGTGGCCGACGTGTGGCTGCGGTCGTACGACGCCGCGCTGCCCGCGGTGAAGCGGGCGCACGGCGACGACGCGGTGCGGGACTTCTTCCGGTACGTCGTGGTGCCGGAGCAGGAGACGTGGGTGGCGGAGAACGGCGGCGCCGTGGTCGGGATGATGGCGCTGGAGCCCGGCCGCATCGAGCAGCTGTACCTGGCGCCGGAGCACCGGGGGCGCGGGATCGGCGACCGCTTCGTACAGCTCGCGAAGGAACGGTCGCCCGGCGGCCTCGAGTTGTGGACCTTCCAGGTCAACGAGCCCGCCCAGCGCTTCTACGAGCGGCACGGTTTCCGCGCGGCCGAGCGGACGGACGGTTCGCGCAACGAGGAGCGCGAGCCGGACGTCCGCTTTGTATGGGCGCCCGAGCGCTGAACCGGTCATCCGGGCGCTGAACCGGCCCGAGCGCTGAACCGGCCCGGGTCAGATCTTGGCCACGCGCGGCCCGCCCTCGGGCGGCAGTCGCGTTCTCCGTCACCGTGACGCGCCCCTTGCGGATCGTGGCGACGCGCGGTGCGCGGCGGGCGATGGCGCTGTCGTGGGTGTCTCGGCCTCGGTGAAGGTGCGCCCCTAGGTGATCCTGGAGGAGGTGAGCGGGCCGAGCGCGGGTTCGGTGACGTCGGTTCCGTACACGGAGAAGGAGTCGACACCGAAGGCGGCGCCGCCGCCCCGCACCTCGCCGCCACTACCGTCGCCGTCACCGTCGCCGGGTCCGCCCGGCCGGGCGGGCTGCGCCTTGTCGACCTCGCCGCGCTTGAACTGGCCGCTGACCTTGAGGACCTGGAGGCTCAGACCGCCAACGGCGTCCGCGACCCCGTCCTGCTCCGCGACCTTGCCGATGGTGGAGGACGCCAGGGTCTGGAAGCCCTGCACCATCACCCGGTCGCTGCTCTGCTCCTTGTCGTCGCCGCTGTCCTTGGCGTCGAACTCGAAGCGGGGCCGACGGCTGGTGTCGTTCTCGCCGGGCGGCACCGCGGCCTAGGTGACCGTCATGTCGGTCCCCAGTCCGTACAGCGATTCCAGGACCTTGTCCTGGGCGCGGCCCATGCCGGCCGAGACCGAACTGACCACGATGACCAGCGCGATGTCCAGCGCAAGCCCTGAGGCGACGACGAACGCCGCCTTTCTGCGCCTGCGCAGCTCGCGCCGGAGGTAGGTGAGGAACATGGCGCGAAGGTATGGGCGGCTCGTGATGGCTGGATAAGGCCGGTCTGAGCGCCGCATGAGAAGCCGCCGGGACGGTGGTGACGGCCAGGAACGCGAACGGCGGCGGGCGCCACCCCCGGAGTTGAGGGTGGCGCCCGCCGCCGTACCGCTACGGGGAAAGGAGAGGGATCAGACCGCGGAGCCGGCCTTCCACTGCTCCCAGTCCATGTTCCAGCCGTTGAGGCCGTTGTCCGGCTTGATGGTCTTGTCCGGGGAGTTCTTGACGATGACCACGTCGCCGATGAGCGAGTTGTTGAAGAACCAGGCACCGGGCTGGTTCGGGTCGTTCGCGCCCTTGGCGTCGTTCAGGCCCACGCAGCCGTGGCTGGTGTTGGCGCTGCCGAAGATCGAGTCGGCGCCCCAGTAGTTGCCGTGGATGAACGTGCCCGAGGTGGACAGCCGCATGGCGTGCGGCACGTCCTTGATGTCGTACTCGCCCTTGCCGTCGTCGTCCGTGAAGCCGACCGTCGCACCGTTCATCCGGGTCTCCTTGAACTTCTCGGAGATCACCATCTGGCCGTTGTACGTCGGGTTCTCGGGCGCGCCCGCGGAGATCGGGATGGTCTTGACCGTCTTGCCGTCCCGCGTGACCGTCATGGTCTTCGTCTTGGCGTCGACGGTGCTGACCTGGTTTCGGCCCACCGTGAACGTGACGGTCTTGTCCTGGACGCCGTAGACGCCCTCGGCGCCCTCGACGCGGTCGAGCTCCAGCTTCAGGGTGACCGTGGAGCCGCCCTTCCAGTACTCCTGGGGGCGGAAGTCCAGGCGCTGCGAGCTGAACCAGTGGCCGACGACTTCCTGGCCGCTGCTCGACGTGACCGTGATGCCCTTCTGGACGGCGGCCTTGTCGGTGATCGGCTTGTCGAAGTTGATCGACACCGGCATGCCGACGCCGACCTTGGAGCCGTCGTCGGGCGTGAAGTTGCCGATGAAGCTGTTGGCGGGCGAGAGGGTGGTGAAGGAGCCGTTCTCGTGCGCCTCGCGGCCTGCGGAGTCGGCCGCGGTCGCGGAGATCTTGTACGTCGTCGCGCGCTCAAGCTGCGTGTCGGGCTTCCAGCTCTTGCCGTCGGCGGCGATCGTGCCGGCCACCTTCGCACCGGCGGTCGAGGTCATCGTGACCTCGGTCAGCTTGCCCTCGCTGACGGTGACCTTGGTGCCGCGGTTGATGCTGACGTTGTCGGCGCCGCTCTTGGGGGTGATCGCTATTCGGGCCTTGGAGGTGTCCTTGGCCGCCGCCTCGTCCACCTCGGCCTGCGACTTCTTCGAGCTCTGGGCGCTGCTGCCGCCCTTGTCACCGCCGTCGCTGCAGGCCGAAAGGACCAGAACGCCGCTTAGCAGTGCGGACGCGGCCATGAGGCCCCTGCGCCGCTTGCTGTCCGTCATCACACGCTTCTCCATCGTTGCCGATTCCCCACAAATCCCCGGGCAGAGCCGCTGGGCAGCATCACCCTGCCAATGTCCTAAACACCTGTACCGATTCGTCCGTTCCACATCTGGGGGGAATGTGGGGAACACCACTGATCACAGTGACCGACGCAGCCACGCCGCCGCCGGTTGCGGCGACGGCGCGCTTTTCTTCGCCGGGCGCACCGATGAAGTTACGCGGGGCCCTCCTCGTCGTCCTCATCCAGGTCCCACTCCACGGCGTCGGGGTTGTAGTCGATCCGCTCGCTGCTCCACGAGGCCTGCGCGAGCTCCACTCCGGGTACCTCGCTGATCAGATCGAACGGGTCCACGAGGTGGGCAAGGGCCTCCGCCACGTCTTCCCGCACGGCGGCCTCGGCATGCGTGCGTTCGACGTCCGCCGCGTGGGCGTCTTCCGTTACGTGGGCGAGAGCGGCGTCGGTGAGCTGCTTGGCATCGGAAATTTCCAGCACCAATTCCACCTGGAGCCGGACAAAGCGTGACGTGTCAGTTGCGTTCATGCTTCGGAGCGTAGGCCTCCGGGCTCTCGCGACTTTCCTGCGACCCGCTGCTTTCATTAGCATCGGCGTACACGGCCAATTCCCGGTTGCCTCAAGGGGGATCGATTACGTGTCCGCACGCCGACCGCTGCTGACCGCCACCGCCGCGGGCACACTGCTGTGTGCTCTGTGGTTCGTCCCGTCCGCCAATGCGACGGCGGAGAAGGAGGCGAAGCCCCAGCCCGAGTCGCAGGCTCAGGAGCAGGGCCAGGAGCAGACCCAGGAGCAGGCGCGGGCCGAGGCCCAGGCTCAGACACCGGCCGCCGGAAGAAGCGCCTCGCAGGACCTCGTGCTCGCCGACACGGGCAGCGTGGACACGACCCCGTACCTGATCGGCGGCACCGCGTTCCTCGGCGTGGGCGCCGGATTCATGACGTACTCGATGCGAAGGGCCGCGCGTCCGGTCATCTGACGCACGGCCCTCGCTCTGCTTCTGCGGTTACTTCTCCGGATTACTTCTCCGGATTACGCGAGCGGCCCGGTCACCGGCTCGACGGCCTCGACGAGCCTGCCCGCCCGTACGAAGGCGTCGGCTGCGGCGAGGTCGGGAGCCAGGTAGCGGTCGGGCCCGGGGCCTTCCACTCCCGCTTCCCGCACGGCCTTGATGACGGCCTGGGAGGCGGGCGCGGGCGTGAGCCCCTCGCGCAGCTCGATGCCGCGCGTGGCGGCGTACAGCTCGACGGCGACGATCCGGGTGAGGTTGTCGATCGTCGTACGCAGCTTGCGCGCCGCCGACCAGCCCATGGAGACGTGGTCCTCCTGCATCGCGGAGGACGGGATCGAGTCGACGGATGCGGGCGCCGCGAGCCGCTTCATCTCGCTGACCAGGGCGGCCTGCGTGTACTGGGCGATCATCAGGCCCGAGTCGACACCGGCGTCGTCGGCGAGGAAGGGCGGAAGCCCGTGCGACCGGTTCTTGTCGAGGAGCCGGTCGGTGCGGCGCTCGCAGATGGAACCGAGGTCAGCGGCGGCGATGGCCAGGAAGTCGAGTACGTACGCGACGGGCGCCCCGTGGAAGTTGCCGTTGGACTCGACCCTGCCGTCGGGCAGCACGACCGGGTTGTCGACGGCGGAGGCGAGCTCCCGCTCGGCGACGGTCAGCGCGTACGCGATGGTGTCGCGCCCGGCACCGGCGACCTGCGGGGCGCAGCGCACGGAGTAGGCGTCCTGGACGCGCGGGGCGTCGTCCTGGTGGTGGCCGGTGAGGCCGGAACCGGCGAGGACCCGGAGCATGTTGTCGGCGGAGTCGCCCTGGCCGGGGTGGGGGCGTATGGCGTGCAGTTCAGGCGCGAGGACCTTGTCGGTGCCGAGGAGGGCTTCGAGGCTGAGGGCGGCGGTGATGTCGGCGGAGGTGTAGAGCCGCTTCAGGTCGGCGATCGCCATGATCAGCATGCCGAGCATGCCGTCGGTGCCGTTGAGGAGGGCCAGGCCTTCCTTCTCGCGCAGCTCGACGGGGACGATGCCGTGCGCGGCGAGCAGCTCGCCGGCGGGCCGGACGATTCCGTCCGGCCCCTCTGCCTCTCCCTCACCCATGAGCGCGAGGGCGCAGTGGCTGAGGGGGGCGAGGTCGCCGGAGCAGCCGAGCGAACCGTACTCGTGGACGACGGGCGTGATCCCGGCGTTGAGGAGGTCCGCCATGGTCTGGGCGACGTGCGGGCGTACGCCGGTGTGGCCGGAGGCGACGGTCTTGAGCCGCAGGAACATCAGCGCGCGTACGACTTCGCGCTCGACGTGCGGGCCCATGCCGGCGGCGTGCGACCGGACGATGTTGCGCTGCAACTGGGCGCGCAGGTCCTGGCTGATGTGCCGGGTGGCGAGGGCGCCGAATCCGGTCGAGACGCCGTAGACGGGCTCCGGCTTGGCGGCCAGGGCGTCGACGATCTCGCGGGAGGCGGCGAGGGCGGCGACGGCCTCCTGGGAGAGCTCGACCCTGGCGTTGTCCCGGGCGACGGCGATTACATCCGCTGCGGTCGTTCCGGACGTCCCCAGCACGACTGTGTGCATATCCATATTCAGAACCCTACGGACTGAATCCATTCCTGTCACTACCCGACCAGCGGTTGACCCCTTACCCGGGCCGGGCGAGGGGTGCCTGCGGCGCTGTTCCCCTACCCGCCCCTTCCCGAACTGGGGCAAGCCCCAGACCCCGGACGCCCTACGGGCGTGTCCTCAAACGCCGGACGGGCTGGATATGCCGGGGGTGGCTGGATGTTGCCGCTTGCGGCAACTCTCAGCCCCTCCGGCGTTTGAGGAGCGGGGTCTGGGGCGGAGCCCCAGTTCGGGAAGGGGCGGGTCGGGGAAAGCCCCGCGTAGCGGCACCCCGCACCCCGACCCGCACCACGCGCCACCACCCGCGCACCCCACCCCCACCCCTCACTCCGGCCGCACCCCCCGAAAACTCCGCCGATCGTGCGGCGCAGCCGGCGGTGCGTCCGCGAGCTGGAGCACCGCTCCGTCCCGCCCCGCCACCACCGGCCGCGCCGACCGCGCCGCCTTCGCCCGGTACTGCGCCGCGTCCGCGAGCCGGAACAGGCGGCGCGCGGTACGGACCGGGCCGATCGGATCACCCGTCGAAGCGACCCCGCACGCGACCCCCTCCCCCAGGTCCATCTCCGCCGCCCGTACGCACAGATCCCCGGCCACCTTCACCACCGCGTCCGACGACGGCCCGACCGCGAGCAGGCAGAACTCGTCGCCGCCGAGCCGCGCCGCCAGCGCGCCGGGCAGCATCGCGCCACACACCGACAACACCGAGCCGAAACGTTCAAGCAGCCGGTCGCCCACCGCGTGCCCGAGCGAGTCGTTGACCCGCTTCAGGCCGTTCAGGTCGCAGACGACCAGACTGACGACCGTCCCTGACTTCCGGTGCCGCTCCACCGCCTCGTCGAGCCCCATGTCGACGGCCCGCCGGTTCGCCAGCCCCGTCAGCGGGTCCGTGAACGCGAGCTTGCGGACCTCCTCCAACAGCTCCGTCTGGGCGATGCCCGCCGCCACCACCGACGCGAGCACCGTCGCGAAGTCCGCGTCGGAACGACCGAAGACCGGCGCCCCGGCCGGCCTGGCCACGTACAGCTCCCCCCACGCCTGCCCCCGCAGCACGATCGGCGCGACCACGCACGACCCGCGCCCGCGCCTGCGCAGCGCCGCCACCCGCTGATGGCAGTACCCAGCGGGGCCTGCGGCGGAAGCGCCAGTGGCACCCTCCGCCGTCTCGACCCACGCGTTGGGCTCACCCCCGCCCGCCCACTTCTCGTGCAGGAACTCCGCGATCTCCGGAAACTGGTGCACGGGATACGTCTCCGCCTCGGGGAACTCCTCCTCCCCCTCCGCCCGCACCCCCGCGTTGACGAGCACCCGCAGCCGCCCCAGCTCGCGTTCCCAGACCGAAACCGCCGCGAAGCTGCCCCCCAGCGCCTCCTTCGCCCCCAGCGCGGCCGCTCGCCAGGACTCGCGCGGGGTGCGCGCCGCCGCCATCGCCTGCGCCAGCGTCACGACGGCCCGCAGCCGCACATCCTCACCCATCCCCTCAGCTTAGGTAGCTTGAGGAGATTTGTACCTATCTGATCTCATTCGCCCGGCCACTGAGGTGCGCGCTTCTCGTTGAACGCCGCCACCCCCTCCGCCCGGTCGCCCGAGAAGGCCACCGACCGCCACGCCGCGTCCTCGACCTCAAGGCCCGCCCGCAGGTCAAGACCGTGCCCGAGCCGCATCGCCCGCTTCGCCGCCCGCAGTCCCACCGGCGAGTTCCCGGCGATCCGGGCCGCCAGCGCCAGCGCCTCCTCGCGGTCCTGCCCGGCGTCCACCAGTTGGTCGACGAGGCCGAGCGCGGCCGCCTCCGCGGCCTCCACCCGCCGCGCCGTGAACACCAGCTCCGCCGCCCGCGCCGCCCCGACCCGCCGGGGCAGCAGCTGCGTACCGCCGCCGCCCGGGATGACGCCCACCGACACCTCGGGCAGCCCGACCACCGCCGTACGGTCCGCCACGATCAGGTCGCAGGCCAGCGCCAGCTCGAAGCCGCCGCCCAGCGCGAAGCCGTGCACGGCGGCGATCGTCGGCATGGGGAGTTCGAGTACGCCCGTGTACGCGCCCCGGGCGACCGGCCGCTGACGTACCAGCTCGGCGTCCGTGAAGGAGTTGCGCTCCTTGAGGTCCGCGCCGACGCAGAACGCCCGCTCGTGGCTGGACGTCACCACCGTCACCCGCACCCCCGGATCCGCGCCCAGCGCGTCGCACGCCGCCGCGATGGAACGGGCCATGTCCGTGGACACCGCGTTCATCGCCTTGGGCCGGTCCAGGACCAGCTCGGCAACGTACCCGTGCCGTTGTACGCCGACGAACTCCCCGAAGCGTTCCTGTTCCCCAGTCATGCCGCACCCTCCCGGTTAACGATCGTTACCGGGAGGATCCTAGGTGGCGCGCCTGGTCAGAAGCCATGGCTCGACCGTGCCGAGCCCGCGCACCGGCCGCTGCCACATGGGCTGGAGCGCGAAGCGGTACGAGGGCGGCGCGACGCCCTCCTTCTCCGCCGTCTCCGCCTCGGCCGCCGCCTGCGCCTCGGAGACCGGCGCGTCACCCGTCCGCGACAGCTCCTCGGCGAGCGCCCCGTCCACGAGGAGCGCGTCCTTCGGCGCTATCGAGGTGAGCCTGCTGGCCAGGTTCACCGTCGTACCGAAGACGTCGCCCATGCGGGTGGTGACCGTGCCGAAGGCGATGCCGACGCGCAGGGCCGGCATCGTCGGGTTCGCGGCCATCGTCTCAATGAGCCGCAGCGCGATCTCCGCCGCCGTGCCCGCGTCGTCCGCCGCGTACAGCACCTCGTCGCCGAGCGTCTTGATGAGCCGGCCGCCGTGCGCCGCGACCAGGTCCGCGCAGGTCGTCTCGAACGCCTCGACCAGCTCGCCCAGCTCTTCCTCCTCCAGGCGCCGCGTCAGCCGCGTGAACCCGACGAGGTCCGCGAAGCCGACCGCGAGCCGCCGGTCGACCATTTCCTCGTCGTCGGCGGCCTGGACGACCCGGCCGGTCGCGGCGGCGAGCTGGCGCCGCCAGACGTAACGCAGGAATTCCTCCAGCTCGGGCAGGAGCAGCTCGACCAGCGGATACGTGACTTCGGTACGGGTCATGCCGGGCTCCGGCGGCTCGGTCAGACCCGCCAGGAAGGAATCGATCTGCCATTCCGCCAGCCGGGCGGTGGTCTGCCCGGTGGACCGGGCGACCTGCACCGCCATCGGCTCGCTGAGCAGCCCCGCCTCGACGAGACCGGCGAGCCGCCGCAGCGCGAGGACGTCGGCCTCGGTCAGAGCCTTGGCCTGCCCGATGTCGGCAAAGCCCATGGCCCGCCAGAACCGGGAGGCGAGATCCATGGAGACGCCTGCCGTACGGGCGGCCTGAAACGGGGTGTAGCGGCGCTCGGCGCCGAGGATCAGCTGTTCGAGGCGGATGGCGAGAGGGTCGTCGGTCGGCTCGGCGGTGTGGTCGACGGCGTGGTGGGGCGTGGGGTACGGCGAAGGCTCCACGGCGGCGGGCACCCCGCTCTCGCTGCCGTCCGCCCGCAGGACTCCGCGCCCGGGGCCCGTACCGCCCCCGGAACCGGACCGCGCGTCCGCGCCGGGCGTGGTCTCGTGGGGGTCTTCTCCGGTGGCGGACGTGTCCGCGCCCGCGCCGGACGGGTCTGCCGCACCCACAGGGGACTCCGCACCCACAGGGAACGCCTCACCCGCACCGGGACCGGACGGCGCAACCGCACCCGGCTCCGGACCCGTACCCGAGTCCCGCCGCGCCTCCGCAGAGGACCCCGCGTCGTCGACGGTCACCTACCGCCTCCTGCCCGTTCCCTGCGCACTGCCTTGTGCCCTGCCGATCGTCTGTCGCGCCGATCCGTCGCGGATCGCCTCAACGATACGGCAGGTGTGCCCTGGCTCACTCCCCCGTATCGCGCGTCTCCTCTGTACTCGCCCCCGGCCTGAGGTGTACGACGTCACCCGCTCCCACCGGCTGCTGAACCCCTTCCGCCGTCGCCAGCACCAGCCGCCCGTGGCCGTCGACCGCCACCGCCTCGCCGGTCACCGACCGCCCGCCGGGCAGCTCGGCCCGGACCGTACGGCCCAGCGTGGCGCACCCCGCCGCGTAGGCCTCCTGGAGCCGGCTCGCCGCCGGGTCGCCGCCGGACGCCCGCCAGGCGCCGTACCACTGACCGAGCGAACGCAGGACGGAGCGGAGCAGCGGATCGCGGTCCGTCGAGACCGCTCCGGCGAGTGCCAGCGACCCGGCGCCGGGGATCGGCAGCTCCTTCTCGGTCAGGCTGACGTTGATTCCGATGCCGACGACCACACCGTCGGCGGCCCGCTCGGCGAGGATGCCGCCGGCCTTGCGCTCCTCGCCACCGACCGTCACCAGGAGGTCGTTGGGCCACTTGAGCGCCGTGTCGACGCCCGCGGACCTGGACAGCGCGGTCGCCACCGAGACTCCGGCGAGCAGCGGCAGCCAGCCCCACTTCTCGACGGGCACCTCCGTGGGCTTCAGCAGTACGGAGAAGAAGAGCCCGGAGCGTGCGGGCGCCGACCAGCGCCGGTCGAGGCGTCCGCGGCCCTCGGTCTGCTCCTCGGCGATGAGCACCGCGCCTTCGGGCAGGTCTTTTGCCCGGCGGGCCAGGTCGGTATTGGTGGAGCCGACGGTGGGTACGACCTCGAGGGACGTCCACAGACCGCCCTCCCGCACCAGTGCGCGGCGCAGCGCGAGGGCGCTGAGCGGCGGCCGGTCGAGGTCGGACCAGCGGTTCTCTGAAGCATCGGGAGGCGTCATGCAACCCAGCGTAGGTGTGGCAAACGACGCACTGCCGAGCGGCACACGCGCCGATACGCTACGTGCCAGTAGCCGTCCGCTGACCAGGCAGGGAGCCGCATCCCGATGTCCGAGCCCGAGACCGAGACCGACATCCACACCACCGCGGGCAAGATCGCGGATTTGCAGCGACGTATCGACGAAGCCACGCATGCCGGCTCCGAGCGCGCGGTCGAGAAGCAGCACGCCAAAGGCAAGCTGACGGCCCGTGAGCGGATCGACCTGCTCATGGACGAGGGGTCGTTCGTCGAGCTCGACGAGTTCGCCCGGCACCGCTCGACGAACTTCGGCATCGAGAAGAACCGCCCGTACGGCGACGGTGTCGTCACCGGCTACGGCACGGTCGACGGCCGCCCGGTCTGCGTCTACTCGCAGGACTTCACCATCTTCGGCGGGTCGCTCGGCGAGGTCTACGGCGAGAAGATCGTCAAGGTCATGGACTTCGCGCTGAAGACCGGCTGCCCGGTCATCGGCATCAACGACGGCGGCGGCGCGCGCATCCAGGAGGGTGTCGTCGCGCTGGGCCTGTTCGCCGAGATCTTCCGCCGCAACGTGCACGCGTCGGGTGTGGTCCCGCAGATCAGCCTCATCGTCGGCCCGTGCGCGGGCGGCGCGGTCTACTCGCCCGCGATCACCGACTTCACGGTGATGGTCGACCAGACCTCGCACATGTTCATCACCGGACCCGACGTCATCAAGACGGTCACCGGCGAGGACGTCGGCTTCGAGGAGCTCGGCGGCGCGCGCACCCACAACACCACGTCGGGCGTCGCGCACCACATGGCGGGCGACGAGAAGGACGCGATCGACTACGTCAAGTCGCTGCTCTCGTACCTCCCTTCGAACAATCTCAGCGAGCCGCCGGCCTTCCCGGAGGAGGCGGACCTCGCGACGTCCGACGAGGACCGCGAGCTGGACGCGCTCATCCCGGACAGCGCGAACCAGCCGTACGACATGCACACGGCCATCGAGCACGTGCTGGACGACGGCGAGTTCCTGGAGACGCAGACGCTCTTCGCGCCGAACATCATCACCGGCTTCGGGCGGGTCGAGGGCCACCCGGTCGGCATCGTCGCCAACCAGCCGATGCAGTTCGCGGGCTGCCTGGACATCAACGCTTCCGAGAAGGCCGCGCGCTTCGTCCGCACCTGCGACGCCTTCAACGTCCCCGTGCTCACGTTCGTGGACGTGCCGGGCTTCCTGCCGGGCGTGGACCAGGAGTACGGCGGCATCATCCGGCGCGGCGCCAAGCTGATCTACGCGTACGCGGAGGCGACGGTCCCGCTGATCACCGTCATCACGCGCAAGGCCTTCGGCGGCGCGTACGACGTCATGGGCTCCAAGCACCTGGGCGCCGATCTCAACCTGGCGTGGCCGACCGCGCAGATCGCGGTGATGGGCGCGCAGGGCGCGGTCAACATCCTGCACCGCCGTACGATCGCGGCCGCCGACGACCCCGAGGCGACCCGCGCCGAGCTGATCGCCGACTACGAGGACACGCTGCTGAATCCTTACGTCGCCGCCGAGCGCGGTTACGTCGACGCGGTGATCATGCCGTCGGAGACGCGGCGGCACATCGTGCGCGGGCTGCGTCAGCTGCGTACGAAGCGGGAATCCCTCCCCCCGAAGAAGCACGGCAACATCCCGCTCTAGGAAGGGCAGCTGACGATGATCAAGGTCATACGGGGCAACCCGACCCCCGAGGAGCTGGCCGCCGCCCTCGCGGTGGTCCAGGCCCGCGCCGCGGCGGCGGCCGGCTCGCCGTCCGGCGCGGAGGAACCGCCGGCCGCGTGGTCGGATCCGGCCAGGGTGGCGCGGCGCCGGTTGCCGCAGCCGGGGCCGACGGCCTGGGGCCGGACGTACTGGCCCGGCTAGAGGCGACGACGACGTGAAGGCCGGACCCGCGAGCGGGTCCGGCCTTCATCGCTGTCGCCTCACAGGACCTCGACGACGGTCTTCGCCGTCAGCCGGTAGCCCGCGTCGTTGGGGTGCAGCGCGTCGCCGTAGTCGTACGCCGGGTGCAGGCGGTCGGGGTCGGCCGGGTCGGCGAGCGCCCGGCCGAAGTCGGCGTACGCGTCGAACTCGCCCGATGTACGGATCCAGTGGTTCACCTCGTCGCTGACCCGCGCCGCGTGCGAGCCCCAGTGGTCCGAGCCCTTGAGCGGCAGCAGGGTGGAGCCGACGATCCCGCAGGCCCCGACATGGCCGAGCAGTCCGTGCCCGCCTCGGACACCGGCTCGCTGGAGGGTGACCTGCTGGCCAACGCCCGTCTCGTACGCGAGACGCTCACCGATCCGCGCATGGGCCCGGTCTTCCAGGCGGTGATCGCGGCGGCGGCGTGCGACGAGGAGTGCGCGACCGCGCTGAACGGCTTCTGCGCGACGCGCATCCGGGAGTGGGCACCGTGCGTCGAGCGGGCGGCGGCGGTGGCGGTGGCGGCGGCACGGGCGGGACTGTTCACCCGGAATTAGTCCATTGGTACTGGCCCGCCTGAGTACAGGTACTCAGGCGCCGAAGCCGTGCCATCCCCAGGATCGAAGGCATGCTGTGGTCCGACCCGGAGAACGAGCCCCCGAAGGAGCTGCGTGACATGCAGGCGATGCTCCGGCGCGCGGGCGTCCTGCTCGCACTCGCGATGGTGCTGGCGATGTTCGTACTGGGCGTGCACTAGCTGCCACCCGTGCCATACGGGTGGTACCATGCGTGGCATGATAAAGACGACGGTGTACCTTCCCGAAGAGCTTGAGCTCCGGCTGGACGCCGAGTCGGCAGCTACAGGCATCAGCAAGGCCGAACTCATTCGTCGAGGCATCGCCCAGCTGCTCGACACCTCGTCCCGGCCAAAAAGCTCCCACCCCCTGCCCGCCTTCAGAGGTGGCCGCCTGGTGACCGCCGACGAGATGGACGACGCCATCTACGAACACATCAAAGAGCGGTCCGCACGCCGATGATCGTCGTGGCGGACACCTCCGCTCTCTTCGCGGCCTTCGACATGGACCATCCCCTGTACGCCTCGGCCTCCGAGATCATGAACGGTGAGACTCTCGCCATCTCGCCACTGGTGGTCACCGAACTCGACCACCTCGTTCACCGCGACTTCGGTTTCCCGCAGGCCCTCCTCGTCATGGAGGCGCTCAACGGTCGCCTCATGGACGGCCAGTACAAACTGCCACCGCTGCACCCCGTGGACCTCGTGGCAGCGCACGAGGTGCGGCAGAAATACGAAGGCTTGCGGCTCGATCTCGCGGACGCCGTCGGCGTGGTCCTGGCCGACCGGTACCGGACCGACCGGATCTTCACCCTCGACCAGCGCGACTTCAGAGCCATCACCCCGCTGACCAAGGGCTTCAACGCCTTCCGCATCCTGCCGCTCGACGCCTGAGCCGCCCCGCGCCTCGTACGATGAACCGCATGACTGCTCCGCGCCGCCGCTTCGTTCTCGCCTCCGCCTCCCCCGCCCGCCTCGGGCTCCTCCGTCAGGCCGGGCTCGCCCCCGAGGTGGTCGTCAGTGGCGTCGACGAGGACGCGATCACCGCGCCCACGCCGGGCGAGCTGGCGCTCGTACTGGCCGAGGCCAAGGCCGCGTCCGTCGCCGCCCGCCCCGAGGCCGCCGACGCCCTCGTCATCGGCTGCGACTCCGTACTGGAGCTGGACGGCCAGGCTCTCGGCAAGCCCGCCGACGCCGAGGACGCCACCGCCCGCTGGAAGTCCATGCGCGGCCGGTCCGGCATCCTCCGGACCGGCCACTGCGTGATCGACACCGCCACCGGCCGCCGCGCCTCCGCCACCGCGTCCACCACGGTCCGCTTCGGCGAGCCGACGGACGCCGAGATCTCCGCGTACGTCGCGACGGGCGAGCCCCTGTACGTCGCCGGCGCCTTCACCCTCGACGGCCGCTCGGCCCCGTTCATCGACGGCATCGACGGCGACCCCGGCAACGTCATCGGCCTGTCGCTGCCGCTCCTGCGCCGCCTGCTCGGTGAGCTGGGGACGCCGATCACCGCCCTCTGGGCGTGACCTCGGACAAGGCCTCTCCCAGCGTGGCGACTCCCTCCGCGATCCCGCCCGGCGGCGTCGCGGCGTAACCGAGCACAAGGCCGGGGTGACCGGCGCGCTGCCTGTGCCACGACAGCGGCTGCACCTTCACGCCGCGCGCGAGCGCCGCCGCCGCCAGCCCGGTGTCGCCGAATCGCGCGCCGGCGGGGTCTCCAACTGCCGGTCGTGCAGGTGGTGCCGCGCCCCGAGCGGCCCCGGGTCCTCCACCGCCATCGCGCGGATCCCGTCGTCCCGGAGCGCCTGCGCCAGCAGCCCGAGCCCTTGGGCGGTGCCGGAGGTGACGAGGACCTCACCGGCGTCCACCCTGATCCCCCGGTTGCGGGCCAGCCAGTTCGCCACCGCGAGGCGCCACGGTTCGCGTTCTGAGTCGCCCGCCCGCCGGCCGCCGCCCGCCCGTCAGGCCGGCGCGGGGGCCCCGTTCTCCGGCCCGGCCGGCGCGGCGCCCGAAGCGTCCCCGGGGCCCGCGACACCATCAGCACCCTGCCGCTCGTCCCGTTTCCCGTACGCGATGACCGACAGGACGATCAGACCGAGGGCGGCCATCAGCACGACGAACGCGGCCCAGCCGACCAGCCCGACGCACAGCGCCCCAAGCACCCCGTGCACCACCGCGCACGTGATCAGCAGGATCCGCCCGAGGCGGCCCGGCGCACGGTCCGACAGCGCGGCGCGCAGCAGGACGACGCCGCACGTCACCAGGTAGAGACCGAAGCCGCCGCCCATCACCAGCGTCGACGTGGACATCACGTCGGGGTCCAGACCGGCGAGGGACATCGACTGGCCGCTGACGACCTTGCCGAGGATCCAGTGGACGAACACGATCCCGACGGCTTCGACGAACAGCACGGCCGCAGCCGCGGCAGCTATCGGTCTGCGCGCCACGGCGCCCACCCTCTTCCGGCTGTTACCCCTAGTACGAACGCGACGCGCCAAACGCTACTAACGGGTAATCCTCTGTACAAGGGGGCGGACGTCGCCGGTCCGAGGGCAAAGAATCATTCGGCCGTTCGTAGGGAGTCGACAAAGAAAGCTGCCGCCCCACTGGTCGGCCGGACAGAGACCTGCGCCACACCTGAGGGCTACTGTGCGGTGAAGGAACCCGTCGTACCGTGGTGCGACAAGGGAATTCGCGACTCGAGCGAGACTCGTATCACGCTCCGTGTGGGCAAGCTCACCATTGGGGATGGGTCGTAGGTCCGTGTCGGCAGTCCCTAAACTCAGCTTGTTTCAAGGAGGGAGCCAATCGTGCGCAAGGTGCTCATCGCCAACCGAGGCGAAATCGCTGTCCGCGTTGCTCGGGCCTGCCGGGATGCCGGGATCGCGAGCGTAGCCGTCTACGCCGATCCGGACCGGGACGCTCTGCACGTCCGCGCGGCCGACGAGGCGTTCGCTCTGGGCGGTGACACCCCGGCCGCCAGCTACCTGGACATGGCCAAGGTGCTCCAGGCCGCCAAGGATTCGGGGGCAGATGCCGTTCACCCCGGCTACGGCTTCCTTTCCGAGAACGCCGAGTTCGCCCAGGCCGTACTCGACGCCGGGCTGACCTGGATCGGCCCGCCGCCGCAGGCCATCCGTGACCTCGGCGACAAGGTCGCGGCCCGGCACATCGCCCAGCGCGCGGGCGCCCCGCTCGTCGCCGGTACGCCGGACCCGGTCTCGGGCGCCGACGAGGTCGTCGCGTTCGCCGAGCAGAACGGCCTGCCGATCGCCATCAAGGCGGCGTTCGGCGGCGGCGGCCGCGGCCTGAAGGTCGCCCGTACGCTCGAAGAGGTCCCGGAGCTGTACGACTCCGCAGTGCGCGAGGCCGTAGCCGCCTTCGGCCGCGGCGAGTGCTTCGTCGAGCGCTACCTCGACAAGCCGCGTCACGTCGAGACCCAGTGTCTGGCCGACGCCCACGGCAACGTCGTGGTCGTCTCCACCCGTGACTGCTCGCTCCAGCGCCGCCACCAGAAGCTGGTGGAGGAGGCCCCGGCGCCGTTCCTGAGCGAGGCCCAGAACGCGGAGCTGTACCGCGCGTCGAAGGCCATCCTCAAGGAGGCCGGTTACGTCGGTGCCGGCACCGTCGAGTTCCTCGTCGGCGTCGACGGCACGATCTCCTTCCTGGAGGTCAACACCCGCCTTCAGGTCGAGCACCCGGTCTCCGAAGAGGTCACCGGCATCGACCTGGTCCGCGAGATGTTCCGCATCGCCGACGGCGAGAAGCTCGGTTACGACGACCCGGCCGTGCGCGGGCACTCCATCGAGTTCCGCATCAACGGCGAGGACCCGGGCCGCGGCTTCCTGCCCGCCCCCGGCACGGTGACCGCTTTCGCGCCGCCGTCCGGCCCCGGTGTCCGCCTGGACGCGGGCGTCGAGACCGGCGCGGTCATCGGCCCGGCGTGGGACTCCCTGCTCGCCAAGCTGATCGTCACCGGCGCCACCCGTGAGCAGGCGCTCCAGCGTGCCGCGCGTGCGCTCGCGGAGTTCAACGTCGAGGGCATGGCCACGGCCATCCCCTTCCACCGCGCGGTCGTCGCGGACCCGGCGTTCACCTCCGACCCCTTCAGGGTCCACACACGGTGGATCGAGACGGAATTCGTCAACGAGATCCCGGCCTACACCGTGCCGGGCGCGGACGCGGACGAGGACGAGTCCGGCCGCGAGACCATCGTCGTCGAGGTCGGCGGCAAGCGCCTGGAGGTCTCGCTGCCCTCCTCGCTGGGCATGTCCCTGGCCCGGACCGGCCTGGCCGCCGGCGCCAAGCCCAAGCGCCGGGCCGCGAAGAAGTCCGGCCCCGCCGCCTCCGGCGACACCCTCGCCTCGCCCATGCAGGGCACGATCGTCAAGGTCGCGGTCGAGGAGGGCCAGGAGGTCAAGGAGGGCGACCTCGTCGTCGTCCTGGAGGCCATGAAGATGGAGCAGCCGCTGAACGCGCACCGCTCCGGCACCGTCAAGGGCCTGGCCGCCGAGGTCGGCGCGTCCGTCACCTCCGGCGCCGTCATCTGCGAGATCAAGGACTGACGTCCGGCCGCAGGCAGACAGAGCCGTACCCGAGCTGAGGGCCCCGCCGACACCGGCGGGGCCCTCAGCTCGCAATGGCATCCTGGAGACCGGAGCAGGAGAAGGGCAGGGCCATGGCGACGAGCAGACGACAGCCGCCGGGGGCACCGGGAGCGCCGACGCCCCGGCCGCCGTCGGCGTCCGGGCCGGGGTCCCGGCCGGCGCGCGCTTCAGCGCCCGGGGCCGGGCCTGCGTCGGCCTCCGGGCCCGGGGTGGAGGCGCGGCAGGGGTCCGCGTCGGCGGCGGGTGTGCGGCCCATGCGGGCCGATGCCCGGCGCAACTACGAGCGCGTGCTGGCGGAGGCACGTACCGCCTTCGCCGAGCACGGCACCGACGCCTCGCTGGAAGACGTCGCGCGCCGCGCCGGAGTGGGCATCGGCACCCTCTACCGGCACTTCCCCACCCGGCACGCCCTGATGAGCGCCGTCTTCCAGGGCGCCGTCGACGAACTCCTCGCCCACTCCCGTGAACTCGCGGACAGCGAGGCGCCCTGCTCGGCGCTCGTCACCTGGCTGCGCGACATCGTCACTCATGCGGGTGAGTACCGGGGTCTGGCGCGCGAACTCATGTCGGCCTCGCGCGACAGGAGTTCGGCCCTGGCGCGGTGCAGTACGCCGATGAACGCCGCCGGTGAGCGGCTGCTCGTACGGGCTCAGGAGAGCGGCGCGGTCAGGCCCGACGTGTCGATCGGCGATCTGATGCAGCTGACGAACGCCATCGCGCTGGCCGCCGAACAGGCCCCGGACGACCCGGAGCTGGCCGACCGTCTGCTGACGCTGACGCTGAAGGGCCTGCGGGCGGAGACAGCGGCGACGTAACGACGTAACCGCCGCCTGCTTCAGCGGCGGCGCATGTCGGCGACGCGCGCCCGCTCGGCCGGTCCCGGCTGCGGCTCCGCCAGCGATCCGGCGCTGCGCAGTTGCGCACCGCCCCCCGGACCGCCCGGATGCGTACGCCGCTGGCCGGGCAGGGGCATGTCGCGACGGGGCTGGCGCCCGGTCGGGACGCCGTCACCCCCGGAGCCCGCCGCCCCCGGCCCCGCGACGGCGATCTGCACTCCCTGATCGGCCAGGGCCTGCAGCTCGGTCGCCGCACGGTCATCGTGCGGCGGCGGCTCGTCGGTGACCAGGCGCGTGATCACGTCGGTGGGCACCGTCTGGAACATGGTGTCGGTGCCGAGCTTGGTGTGGTCCGCGAGGACCACCACCTCGGCGGCGGCCTGCACCAGCGCCCTGTCGACGCTCGCCGACAGCATGTTGGAGGTGGACAGGCCGCGCTCGGCGGTCAGCCCGCTGCCGGAGAGGAAGGCCCTGGAGACCCGCAGCCCCTGGAGGGACTGCTCGGCCCCGCTGCCGACCAGCGCGTAGTTGGAACCGCGCAGTGTGCCGCCGGTCATGACGACCTCGACGCGGTTGGCGTGCGCCAACGCCTGGGCCACCAGCAGGGAGTTGGTGACGACGGTGAGCCCGGGGACCCGGGCGAGCCGTCTGGCCAGCTCCTGCGTGGTCGTCCCGGCGCCGACGACGATGGCTTCGCCCTCTTCGACGAGTCCCGCGGCGAGGTCGGCGATGGCCGTCTTCTCCGCGGTCGCGAGATGGGATTTCTGCGGAAAGCCGGACTCCCGCGTGAATCCGCCCGGCAGTACCGCACCGCCGTGCCGGCGGTCGAGGAGTCCTTCTGCCTCCAGTGCCCGCACGTCCCGCCGTACGGTCACTTCGGAGGTCTGGACGACGCGGGCGAGCTCACGGAGCGATACAGCCCCGTTGGCGCGCACCATTTCGAGGATCAATTGACGACGTTCTGCAGCGAACACGAAACTGACAGTAACCCCAGCAGCCGATAGTTCTCAGCAGTTTGCGCCGAATAACAGAAGTTGTACGCAAACTGCGGGGCGGAGTGGTATACGCGGCGTACGCCGGATGCGTAGGCCGCGTGAGCGCCCCGCCGCCCCGCCCGTTACGCCTCGGCGGACGTCTTGCGGGTGTGCAGCTGCCGTGCGACTTCGGCGATCGATCCCGACAGGGACGGGTACACCGTGAACGCGTTCGCGATCTGTTCCACGGTCAGGTTGTTGTCGACCGCGATCGAAATCGGGTGGATCAGCTCGCTCGCGTGCGGCGAGACGACGCAGCCGCCGACCACGATGCCCGTACCGGGACGGCAGAAGATCTTGACGAAGCCGTCGCGGATGCCCTGCATCTTGGCGCGCGGGTTGCGCAGCAGCGGCAGCTTCACCACGCGCGCCTCGATCTTGCCCGAGTCCACGTCGGACTGGCTGTAGCCGACCGTCGCGATCTCGGGGTCGGTGAAGACGTTCGCCGATACGGTCTTGAGGTTCAGCGGGGTCACCGCGTCACCGAGGAAGTGGTACATCGCGATCCGGCCCTGCATGGCCGCGACGGAAGCGAGCGCGAACACCCCGGTGACGTCACCCGCGGCGTACACGCCGGGCGCGCTGGTGCGCGAAACCCTGTCGGTCAGGATGTGGCCCGAGTCCCGCAGCCGGACCCCGGCCTCCTCCAGGCCCATCTCCGCGGTGTTCGGGATGGCGCCGACGGCCATCAGGCAGTGCGTACCGCTGATGACACGCCCGTCGGAGAGGGTCACTTCCACCCGGTCGCCGACCCGCTTGGCGGACTCGGCGCGCGAGCGCGCCATGACGTTCATGCCGCGGCGCCGGAAGACGTCCTCCAGGACCGCGGCGGCGTCCGGGTCCTCACCCGGCAGCACGCGGTCGCGCGAGGAGACGAGGGTGACGCGCGAGCCGAGCGCCTGGTACGCGCCGGCGAACTCGGCGCCCGTGACACCGGAGCCGACCACGATGAGCTCCTCGGGGAGCTCGTTCAGGTCGTACACCTGCGTCCAGTTCAGGATCCGCTCGCCGTCCGGGAGCGCGTCGGGGATCTCGCGCGGGTGCCCGCCGGTCGCGATCAGTACGGCGTCGGCGGTGAGGCGCTCCTCGTTGCCGTCGCTGTACGTGACGACGACCGTGCGCGAGCCGTCGGCGCCCTGCTGGCCCTCCAGCCGGCCCCGGCCGCGCAGCACGCGCGCGCCCGCACGCGTGACGGACGCGGTGATGTCGTGGGACTGCGCGAGCGCGAGGCGCTTCACACGGCGGTTGACCTTGCCCAGGTCGACGCCGACCACGCGGGCCGCCTGCTCCACGTGCGGCGTGTCGTCGGCCACGATGATGCCCAACTCCTCGTACGAAGAGTCGAAGGTCGTCATCACCTCAGCCGTGGCGATCAGAGTCTTGGACGGTACGCAGTCGGTGAGCACCGACGCCCCGCCCAGACCGTCGCTGTCGACTACCGTCACCTCCGCGCCGAGCTGGGCGCCTACCAGGGCCGCCTCGTATCCGCCGGGTCCGCCACCGATGATCACGATCCGGGTCACGAAAAAGTCCGCCTCGCATTGTCAATCCCGGCCCGCCTGCCCGCTCGGCCGGGGATCCGGGGATCGCCCGGGGGGAATGCAGTACGTACTCCATTGTCCCGCACGCTTCAAGGTGCTTCGCCCCGGGGCCTCCATCCGGCCGCACCGCTCTGCTGCCCCCGCCGCCCCACCCCCTCCCGTACCCTCGATCACATGTCGCTCTACGCCGCGTACGCCGGCAACCTCGACGCGCGGCTGATGACGCGCCGCGCACCGCACTCACCGCTGCGCGGGACCGGCTGGCTCAACGGCTGGCGGCTGACCTTCGGCGGCGAGTCGATGGGCTGGGAGGGCGCGCTCGCCACCATCGTGGAGGCCCCGCGCTCGCAGGTCTTCGTCGCGCTCTACGACATCGCTCCGATGGACGAGGACTCCATGGACCGCTGGGAAGGTGTCGGACTCGACATCTACCGGCGGATGCGGGTGCGGGTGCACACGCTGGACGGCGAGGAGCCGACCTGGGTGTACGTCCTGAACGGGTACGAGGGCGGGCTTCCCTCCGCCCGCTACCTGGGGGAAATCGCCGACGCGGCGGAGTCGGCGGGCGCGCCGCACGACTACGTCATGGAGCTGCGCAAGCGCCCCTGCTGAGGGCCTTGCGGGTGCCTTTGTCCGATCCGACAAAGCAACGATCGCAACACCGTAAGCAGTGACATCTACGCGCGTAGGGGAAGAGCGGTTACCCTCGTCGGCGTGAACGCATCTGTTACCCCCGCCCCCACCGACGGCTTCGCCGACCCCCACGCGGCAGCCGACGCCGCCGCCGCCCGCCTGCGTGAGCTGACCGGCGCCGAGACCCACGACGTCGCCCTCGTCATGGGGTCGGGCTGGGTGCCGGCCGCCGAGGCGCTGGGCGCGCCCGAGCACGAGTTCCCGGTCACCGAGCTGCCCGGCTTCCCGCCGCCGGCCGTCGCCGGACACGCGGGCACGGTCCGCTCGTACAAGATCGGCGACAAGCGCGCCCTGGTCTTCCTCGGCCGTACGCACTACTACGAGGGCCGCGGTGTCGCCGCCGTCTCGCACGGCGTCCGTACCGCCGTCGCCGCCGGCTGCAAGACCATCGTCCTCACGAACGGCTGCGGCGGCCTGCGTCCGGGCATGCGCCCCGGCCAGCCGGTCCTGATCAGCGACCACATCAACCTGACGGCCACCTCGCCGATCATCGGGGCGAACTTCGTGGACCTGACGGACCTGTACTCGCCGCGCCTGCGCGCGCTGTGCAAGGAGGTGGACGCCACCCTGGAGGAGGGCGTGTACGTCCAGTTCCCCGGCCCGCACTACGAGACACCCGCCGAGATCAACATGGTCCGCGTGATGGGCGGCGACCTGGTCGGCATGTCCACGGTCCTGGAGGCCATCGCCGCGCGTGAGGCGGGTGCGGAGGTGCTCGGCATCTCGCTGGTCACCAACCTGGCCGCGGGCCTGACGGGCGAACCGCTGAACCACGAGGAAGTCCTCCAGGCGGGCCGCGACTCGGCCACCCGCATGGGCGCCCTCCTGGCCCAGGTCCTCGAACGCATCTGACCCCGGCCCAGGCCCACCCCGCGGGGCTCCGCCCCGGACCCGGCCCTGCGGGGCTTTTCCCCACCCCGCCCCTTCCCGAACTGGGGCTCCGCCCCAGACCCCGCTCCTCAAACGCCGGAGGGGCTGAGAGTTGCCGCTGCGCGGCACATCCAGCCCGTCCGGCGTTTGAGGACACGCCCGAAGGGCGTCCGGGGGTCTGGGGGCTTGCCCCCAGTTCGGGAAGGGGCGGGGTGGGGAACAAGCCCGCCGCAGGCGAATCGCATCGCACCACACACGAGAGGTGACCACATCGTGCAGCAGGAGCAGGAGCTCATCGCACGGGCGCGGGCCTGGCTGGCCGAGGACCCGGACAGCGAGACCCGCGACGAACTCGGCAAGCTCATCGAAGCCGGGGATCTGGGCGAGCTCGCCGCGCGCTTCGCCGGCACACTCCAGTTCGGCACGGCAGGCCTCCGCGGAGAACTCGGCGCGGGCCCCATGCGGATGAACCGCGCCGTAGTCATCCGCGCCGCCGCCGGCCTCGCCGCGTACCTCAAGGCCAAGGGCCGGACCGACGGCCTCGTCGTCATCGGTTACGACGCCCGCCACAAGAGCGCCGACTTCGCCCGCGACACCGCCGCCGTGATGACCGGCGCCGGCCTGCGCGCCGCCCTCCTGCCCCGCCCGCTGCCCACTCCCGTACTGGCCTTCGCCATAAGGCACCTGGGTGCCGTCGCCGGTGTCGAGGTGACCGCGAGCCACAACCCGCCCCGCGACAACGGCTACAAGGTCTACCTCGGCGACGGCTCGCAGATCGTGCCGCCCGCCGACGCGGAGATCGCCGCCGAGATCGACGCCGTGGCGTCCCTCGCCGACGTACCGCGCCCGGACACCGGCTGGTTCACCCTCAACGAGGAGGTCCTGGAGGCCTACCTCGCCCGTACGGACGAGGTCCTGACCCCGGGGTCCCCCCGCACCGCCCGCGTCGTCTACACGGCCATGCACGGCGTCGGCAAGGAGGTCCTGACGGCCGCCTTCGCCCGCGCCGGCTTCCCCGAGCCCGTGCAGGTGGCCGAGCAGGCCGAGCCGGACCCGGACTTCCCCACGGTCGCCTTCCCCAACCCGGAGGAGCCGGGGGCCATGGACCTGGCCTTCGCCACCGCCCGCCGCGCGCAGCCCGACCTGATCATCGCGAACGACCCGGACGCCGACCGCTGCGCCGTCGCCGTGCCCCTGCCCGGCACGGACGACTGGCGGATGCTGCGCGGCGACGAGGTCGGCGCACTGCTCGCCGCCCACCTGGTCCACAAGGGCGCGAGCGGCACGTTCGCCGAGTCGATCGTGTCGTCGTCCCTCCTCGGCCGGATCGCCGCCGCCGCAGGTCTGCCGTACGAGGAGACCCTGACCGGTTTCAAGTGGATCGCCCGCGTCGACGGTCTGCGCTACGGTTACGAAGAGGCCCTCGGCTACTGCGTCGACCCCGAGGGCGTACGCGACAAGGACGGCATCACGGCGGCGCTCCTCGTCACCGAGCTGGCCTCCGTCCTGAAGTCCCAGGACCGCACGCTCCTCGACCTGCTCGACGACCTCGCCGTAGAGCACGGCCTGCACGCCACCGACCAGCTGTCGGTCCGCGTCCAGGACCTGACGGTGATCGCCGACGCGATGGCCCGGCTGCGCGCCCAGCCGCCCACCTCCCTCGCGGGCCTGACCGTGACCTCCGCCGAGGACCTGACACGCGGCACGGACAAGCTTCCGCCCACCGACGGCCTGCGCTACTACCTCAACGGTGAGGTGAAGGCCCGCGTGATCGTCCGGCCGAGCGGCACCGAGCCCAAGCTCAAGTGCTACCTGGAGGCCGTCGTCCCGGTCGCCGGGGCGAGCGAGCTGGCGACGGCCAAGGAGCGGGCCGAGGGCATCCTCGCCGCGATCAAGCGCGACCTGTCGGCGGCGGCCGGCATCTGAACCGCCGCGTCCGGGCGGCCGGTTCCCTGCCCTGGGGCCGACCGCCCGGACGAGTGGTTTGCGTACGGCAGTTGACGCAGCGCCCCGTGCCCTCGCCCAATCACGCGAGGAAGGGTGACCCGGTATCCCCCGCCGAGTCCCAGGAGCTGTCGCAGTGCCCCCGACCGCACCCCCGGCGACCGCCGCCCGGTCCCGCACGGCCGTCCCGGCCGCCCGGCGCCCGTACGAAGGAACCCGCGGCCGGCTCGCCACGTCCCTGCGGCGGGCCGCCCCCGCCCTGGCCGGATACGTCGCCGTACGCCTCCTGGGCGTGCTGGTCCTCGCGCAGTGGGCCCACCTGAAGGGGCACGGCCTGTGGCCCGCCCTCGCCACCTCGTGGGACTCGCGCTGGTACCTGGAGATCGCCGACAGCGGTTACGACTCCGCCCTCGGCACCGCCCACAACGCCAACAACCTGGCGTTCTTCCCCCTCTACCCGGTGCTCGTCAAGGCCGTCGCGGGCGTCACGCCGGGCTCGCGCGCCAGCGTCGGCGTGCTGCTCGCCGTCGCCTGCTCGCTCGTCGCGGCCTGGGGCGTCTTCGCCATCGGCGACCGGCTGTACGGCCGCCGCGTCGGCACCCTGCTGGCCGTCCTCTGGGGCTGCATGCCGGCAGCGGTCGTCCAGTGGATGGGCTACACCGAGTCGCTGTTCACAGCGCTGACGGCCTGGTCCCTGTACGCCGTCCTCACCGGCCGCTGGCTGTGGGCCGGCTCCCTCGCCGCGCTCGCCGGCCTGACCCGGCCCACCGGGGTTGCGGTCGCCGCGGCGGTGTCGGTGGCCGCGGCGGTCGCGCTGTTCCGTTCCTGGCGGAACAAAGGGAGACCGCGCCCCGCCGTGCTCGCCGCCGGACTGATCGCGCCGCTGGGGTGGTCCGGTTACGTCGCCTGGGTGGGCCTGCGGCTCGGCCGCTGGGACGGCTACCTCGCCGTACAGAAGCTGTGGCTCAACGAGTGGGACGGCGGGGCGGACACGCTGCGCGAGATGCGGCAATTGCTGCTCTACCAGGCGAAGCCGCACCTGTTCCTGGTGGTGGTGACGCTGGTGCTGTTCCTGGCCGTGGCCCTGTTCCTGCTGTGCGCCGCCGAACGGTTGCCGCTGCCTCTGATGGTCTTCACCGGCGTACTGCTCCTGGTCGTCCTCGGCAGCGGCGGCGTCTACTTCCCGCGCGCCCGCTTCCTGGTCCCCGGCTTCCCCCTGCTGCTGCCGGTCGCGCTGGCGGTGGCGCGGGCCAGGCGGCTCACCGGAGCCCTAGTAGTGGGCGGCACAGCGCTCTCGTCGGTGTGGTTCGGCGCATACATGCAACTGATCTGGCCGGGCCCGCCGTAGGTCACCCCGCCGCACAAGCCACGCCGCCGGGGAAGGGATCGTGCCGGGCGCTCCCCGCAAGACCACCGAGGCACATGCACCGCCCCCACCCCCGCCTCACCTGCCACGCCACCGGGGAGGGGACGTGCCGGGGCGCTCCCCGCAGGGCGTTGAACGCAACCACCGCGAACGAACCACCACCTACCCGAACGTTCGACGCCCGAGGAGACGCCCCGGCGCGGCACCGACCCCGAAGCGCGGGCCCCCGACCCCCGCCGCACCACCCTCACCCAGTGGCGAACAGCACCACAAGCGCCACGGCCCCCACCACACACGGCGCGAGGATCTCGTACGCCCAGCGCACGACCGGCTCGCCCTGCGCTGTCGGCCGCGACGCGCACCGCTCCGCCTGCTCGCGCAGGTCGTCGACGGTCTGGTCGGCCGGCGCCCGGCGCGCCCGCGCGTCGGTGACGTCGGCGGTCGCGGACGTCCTGCCGTACGGGTCGTCCGACGCCTGCCTGGCCTGCTGACGGGCGACGCGCTTGCGCTGCCGCAGCGACACGGGGATCGCCCACAGCTGGTACTTCTTGCCGCCCGCGAACACCTCGCTGGAGTAACCGGCCCGTACGCCCTCGACCGCCCCCCAGGGCAGCGTGATCGTACGGAAGGGGTTGCGGATCCGGAGCCGGTCGTCGTTGGCGAAGACGGCGGGCCGCAGCGTGAAGGCCACCACCAGCGGTACGGCGAACAGCAGCCCCGCCACGGCTGCCCACGGCGTACGGCCCTCACCGCGCACCAGCGCGTCGCCGCCGACCCACGCGGCCAGCAGAAGCACCAGGACTCCACCGGCGAGGGCGGAGGACGACCGGAAGACCCGGTCGGCGTACGACGGCTCGGCGGGCGGTTTGGGGCTGCTTGTCATGAGGTGATTCTGCCTGAACCGCGACGACCGGGAGCGGCGGGAACATTGCGTTACGGCAACGCCCCCGCCGCCACGGTTATCCGGGCGTCAGCCGATCCACGCGCTGTGAGTGCCGTCGGGGTTCAGGACGATGTACATCCCGTTGGCGTTCACGGCCGCGTCGCGCTGGTTGGCGACCAGCGTCGCCATGACCCGCCCCTGGTGGACGATCTTCAGGGTGAAGTGGCCCGCCGCCACCTTGGCGACCTTGGCGGTGCTGCCGTCGGGCAGCGCGAACGAACCCGCCCCGTAGTGCTCGCGGCCGACCCAGGAGACGACGTCGCCGTCGGCCGTCAGCACGACGAACATGCCGTTGTGCTGGCCACCCGCGTCGGCGTTCCTCGCGACGAGGGTCCCGACGAGGTAGCCGTCGCGGGAGACGTTGTCCATGCGGTAGTGGCGGGCGCCCAGCTTGAAGATCCTGGCGGTGCTGCCGTCGACCAGCTTCTGGACACGGACCGGGGTGGCCGCTTTCGCCCTGGCCGCCGCTTCGGCGGCGGACGTGAAGGTGCGGGCGGACACGGCGGTCGAGGGCCCGGCCGGGCCGGCCGCGACGGCCGTGGCCGCTGGGGCGAGGAGGGCGGCGGCCAGAGCCCCGGTGGTCAGGGCGCGGACGGCGGTACGACGGCGGAAGTTCGGGCTCGACATGCGGGTCTCCTGGTCAGAGAGATGCGGACCGGCGGAAGGCCGGTGAGAGTCGCATGCCGCCTCCCTCGGTCGTGTGGGGCCATGAGGGGCGGCGGGCTGCATGGCTGAATCTATGGACGGCATGTGGTGGAGTCGTCTGCTCCATGTCACCGGCGTGCGACAGAGATCACTCCTCCCGTCGTCGCGGCAGGCGGGGACCGAAGCCGAGCTCGGGGGCTGTACAGGTCGCTACGCGCGTAGATATGCTGCAGTGGTGACCATGCCCACCACTGCACCCGCATTCGCCGACGCGACCGCGTCCGACGGTGCGCTGCGCCGCTTCCTGCACGGGCTCCCCGGCGTAGACACCGTCGGCCTCGAAGCGCGCGCCGCATCCCTCGGCACCCGTTCGGTCAAGACCACGTCGAAGGCGTTCGCCATCGACCTGGCCATCTCGATGATCGACCTGACCACGCTCGAAGGCGCGGACACCCCGGGCAAGGTCCGGGCGCTCTGCGCCAAGGGCGCCAATCCCGACCCGACCGACCGCACGACGCCGCGCGTCGCCGCGATCTGCGTCTACCCGGACATGGCGGCCACAGCCAAGGAAGCCCTGGCCGGCACCGGCATCAAGGTCGCCTCGGTCGCCACCGCCTTCCCGGCCGGCCGCGCCGCGCTCCCGGTGAAGCTCGCGGACGTACGCGACGCGGTAGAGGCCGGAGCCGACGAGATCGACATGGTGATCGACCGAGGAGCCTTCCTCTCCGGTCACTACCTGAAGGTCTACGAAGAGATCCTGGCCGTGAAGGCCGAGTGCGGCGACAAGGCCCGCCTGAAGGTCATCTTCGAGACCGGCGAGCTGTCGACGTACGACAACATCCGCCGCGCCTCGTGGCTCGGCATGCTGGCGGGCGCCGACTTCATCAAGACCTCCACCGGCAAGGTCGGGGTGAACGCCACGCCGCCGAACACCCTGCTGATGCTTGAGGCCGTACGCGACTTCAAGGCGCAGACTGGAATCCAGATCGGCGTGAAGCCGGCCGGCGGCATCCGCACCACCAAGGACGCGATCAAGTTCCTGGTGCTGGTCAACGAGACGGTCGGCGAGGACTGGCTCACCAACGAATGGTTCCGCTTCGGCGCGTCCTCGCTGCTGAACGACCTGCTGATGCAGCGGCAGAAGCTGAGCACCGGCCGTTACTCCGGTCCCGACTACGTGACGGTGGACTGATCACCATGGCATCCGCATCCGCACCCGCACCCGCATTCGAGTACGCACCCGCTCCCGAGTCCCGCTCGGTAGTGGACATCGCCCCGTCGTACGGCCTGTTCATCGACGGCGAGTTCACCGACGCGGCCGACGGCAAGGTCTTCAAGACCATTTCGCCGTCCACCGAGGAGGTTCTCTCCGAGGTCGCCCGCGCGGGCGCCGAGGACGTCGACCGCGCCGTGAAGGCGGCCCGCAAGGCGTTCGACAAGTGGTCGGCGCTGCCCGGCTCCGAGCGCGCCAAGTACCTCTTCCGTATCGCGCGGATCATCCAGGAGCGCTCGCGCGAGCTGGCCGTCCTGGAGACCCTCGACAACGGCAAGCCGATCAAGGAGACCCGCGACGCGGACCTCCCCCTGGTCGCCGCGCACTTCTTCTACTACGCGGGCTGGGCCGACAAGCTCGACCACGCGGGGTACGGGGCCAACCCGCGCCCGCTCGGCGTCGCGGGCCAGGTCATCCCCTGGAACTTCCCCCTCCTCATGCTCGCGTGGAAGATCGCCCCGGCGCTCGCCACCGGCAACACGGTCGTCCTGAAGCCGGCCGAGACGACCCCCCTCTCCGCCCTGTTCTTCGCGGACATCTGCCGCCAGGCGGGCCTGCCCAAGGGCGTCGTCAACATCATTCCCGGTTACGGGGAGGCGGGCGCCGCACTCGTCGAGCACCCGGACGTCAACAAGGTCGCCTTCACGGGCTCCACGGCCGTAGGCAAGGCGATCGCCCGCCAGGTCGCGGGTACGTCGAAAAAGGTCACCCTCGAACTCGGCGGCAAGGGCGCGAACATCGTCTTCGACGACGCCCCCATCGACCAGGCCGTAGAGGGCATCGTCACCGGCATCTTCTTCAACCAGGGTCAGGTCTGCTGCGCGGGCTCGCGCCTCCTGGTCCAGGAGTCGATCCAGGACGAGCTGCTCGACTCCCTCAAGCGCAGGCTCTCCACGCTGCGCCTGGGCGACCCGCTGGACAAGAACACCGACATCGGCGCCATCAACTCCGCCGAGCAGCTCGCCCGTATCACCGCGCTCGCCGACACCGGCGATGCGGAGGGCGCCGAGCGCTGGTCGGCGCCCTGCGACCTGCCCTCCTCCGGCTACTGGTTCGCGCCGACGCTCTTCACGGGCGTCACGCAGGCGCACACCGTCGCGCGCGACGAGATCTTCGGCCCGGTGCTCTCGGTGCTGTCGTTCCGTACGCCCGACGAGGCCGTCGCCAAGGCCAACAACAGCCAGTACGGCCTGTCCGCCGGCATCTGGACGGAGAAGGGCTCGCGGATCCTCGCGGTCGCGAACAAGCTTCGCGCGGGCGTGATCTGGGCCAACACGTTCAACAAGTTCGACCCGACCTCGCCCTTCGGCGGCTACAAGGAGTCGGGCTTCGGCCGCGAAGGCGGCCGTCACGGCCTGGAGGCATACCTCGATGTCTGACACCAACCGTCTGAGTGTCCTCAAGACCTACAAGCTGTACGTCGGGGGCAAGTTCCCCCGTTCCGAGAGCGGCCGGGTGTACGAAGTGACGGACTCAAAGGACAAGTGGCTGGCCAACGCCCCCCTCGCGTCCCGCAAGGACGCCCGTGACGCGGTCGTCGCCGCCCGCAAGGCGTTCGGCGCGTGGTCGGGTGCGACGGCGTACAACCGGGGCCAGGTCCTCTACCGCGTCGCCGAGATGCTGGAGGGCCGCAAGAGCCAGTTCGTGCACGAGGTGGCGCACGCGGAGGGCCTGTCCAAGTCGAAGGCGGCGGAGGTCGTCGAGGCGGCCATCGACCGCTGGGTCTGGTACGCGGGCTGGACCGACAAGATCGCCCAGATCGTGGGCGGCGCGAACCCGGTGGCGGGCCCGTTCTTCAACCTGTCCACCCCCGAGCCCACGGGTGTCGTCACCGTCGTGGCGCCCCAGGAATCGTCCTTCCTGGGCCTGGTCTCGGTGATCGCCCCCGTGATCGCGACGGGCAACACGGCCGTCGTCATCGCTTCCGAGAAGTCCCCGCTGCCGGCGCTCTCCCTCGGCGAGGTGCTGGCCACGTCCGACCTGCCGGGCGGTGTGGTCAACATCCTGACCGGGCGTACGCGCGAGATCGCGGCCCCGCTCGCCTCGCACCAGGACGTCAACGCGATCGACCTGACGGGCGCGGACGCCGACCTGGCGCGCGATCTGGAGATCGCCGCCGCGGACAACCTCAAGCGGGTTCTGCGTCCACAGCCTGTGGACGGGGACTGGTCGGCCGACCAGGGCACGCACCGCCTGACGGCCTTCCTCGAAATGAAGACGGTCTGGCATCCGACGGGCACGCTGGGCGCGTCGGGCTCCGCCTACTGACCCCATGCGGACGGGCCCGTATCGCCGACCGGCGGTACGGGCCCGTCCGTGTCCCCGGCTGCCGGGTCAGCCCGGCAGCACACCCGTCACCGGACCCACCAGCGGCAGCTTCCGCAGCGTGTCGTCCTGCGTGAGCGGGGTGGTGGCCGCCGCCGTGGTGACCGGCTGGAAGTCGACGACCTGCGTGCTCAGTCCGTTGTCCAGGGGGTCCACGCCCGTCCCGGCGAGCGGGTTCAGGTGGGAGTCCTTGACCGGGCCGACACCGCCGGCGGCCGCGGCCCCGAGCCCGCCGGCCAGGGCCTCCATCGTTTTCTCCGCATGGAGGTGCTGCAGAGGTGTGTCGATCGCGGCCTCCTTCGGCGCCGGTGCGGCCTGCGCCGCACCACCGCCCGCGGCAAGGGCCGCACCGGCCGCGGTGACGGCCAGACCTGCGCGCAGCAGAGCGCTCCGCTGGGACTTGGGGTGTGCGTGACGTGCCATGGGATTCCCGCCTGAGTGAGTAATCAAGTGTCCACGCAGAGTAGTTGAGGTGTGACGCTCGATACCAACGTCTCTCCCGTGGGGTCCCCCGACCGGCTCAATGCCGCAGAATGGTTGCCCGTGAGTTCATCCCCCATACCCACGCGCGTCGTCCTGCTGACCGGTCCCTCCGGCTCCGGAAAGTCGTCGCTGGCCGCCCGTTCGGGCCTGCCCGTGCTGCGCCTCGACGACTTCTACAAAGAGGGCGACGATCCCACGCTCCCGCGGGTGGAGGGCAGCACGGACATCGACTGGGACTCCCCGCTGTCCTGGGACGCGGACGCCGCCGTGGCGGCGATCGAGGAGCTGTGCCGTACGGGGCGTACGACCGTCCCGGTGTACTCCATCGCCACCAGCTCCATCGTGGACAAGGAAGCGCTGGACATCGAGCGCACCCCCTTGTTCGTGGCGGAGGGGATCTTCGCGGCGGACGTCGTGGCGCGCTGCCAGGAGCTGGGCGTACTCGCTGACGCGCTCTGTCTGCGCGGGCGTCCGGCGACGACCTTCCGGCGGCGGCTGCTGCGGGATCTTCGGGAGGGGCGCAAGTCGGTGCCGTTCCTGCTGCGCAGGGGCTGGCGGCTGATGCGGGCCGAGCGGGCGATCGTGGGGCGCCAGACGGCGCTCGGGGCGTACCCCTGCGCGAAGGCGGAGGCGCTGGGCCGCCTCACGGCCGCCGCGGCGGGCCGCCACCGTACACCGGCGGTGCGCTAGCCGGCGAAGGGCAGAAGGCGCCTGCGGCGCTCCGCCACCCGCACCCCCACCCCCACAAGCACAGCGCGGCGGGATCGTACAGGCTCCCCCGCCTGTACGGCCCCGCCGCGCTTCCCCCGTGCTCCGCCGTCTCCCCCGAAACGGCGGCTTCCGTATCCCCCGTTACCTTCAGGCCACCAGCTCGCCGAAGGACTCTTCCTCGTCACGGCCGAAGCTGAGGACCTCGTCCTCGCGCAGCCGGCGCAGGGAGCGCCAGATACTGCTCTTGACCGTGCCGACACTGATGTCGAGGATGTCCGCGATCTCCGGGTCGGTGCGGCCCTCGTAGTACCGCAGGACCAGCATCGTGCGCTGGAGTTCGGGCAGCCGGGCGAGCGCCTGCCAGAGCACGGCGCGCAGTTCGGTGCCGCGCATCGCGTCCGTGTCGTTCGCCGTCTCC
Organism: Streptomyces sp. ISL-99; assembly: GCF_018614005.1. Lineage (NCBI taxonomy): Bacteria > Bacillati > Actinomycetota > Actinomycetes > Kitasatosporales > Streptomycetaceae > Streptomyces > Streptomyces sp. ISL-99. The sequence continues at coordinate 81,908 of NZ_JAGGPC010000002.1, read as the reverse complement.
GGCAGTTCCTCGGTCGGGTATTCGTTGAGCTTGCGCCTGCGCCAGGCGCTGATGTGCAGGTTCGTCATGGTGCGGCGCAGATAGCCGCCGACCGCCGCCTTGTCGCTGATCCTGTCCCAGGCGCGGTACGTCGAGAAGAGGGCGCTCTGCAGCAGGTCCTCGGCCTCGTACCGGTCCCCGGTCAGGTGGTAGGCGGTCGCGTACAGGGAGGCGCGGCGCTCCTGGACGTAGGCGGTGAACTCCGCCTCCGACACCGAAGTGCCTTCCCCCGTGGCCTCCCGGTACGCCGCTCCCCCGTATCCCCCGTTGCCCCCCACGGAAGTGTCCGGCACCGCGGCCACGTGCAAAGGCTGCGTGCGCTGGCGTCCGATGCCGCGAGCGCACCCCCGTCCGCCGCCCACGGCACCGGACTTCTCGGTGCTCCTCGTGATGTCGTGGAGACGCGTGACAACTGCGCTGGAGGTGGTGCTGTGCAGTGCGTTCATCTCGCGCCCCCCGTCAATGGAGTCCGTTGCTGTCCGTGTGCCAATGAGCTTGCCGGGCCAGTTTCATGGCGGTGTCCGCCGACTGTCACAGGCCTGTCACAGGGACCGGAGCGCGATGCGAGTGGCCCAACTGTCGAACTCGCCCTTGCCCATGGGCCAGAATGACCTCTGTGCCTTTCCTGTTGCTGATCGAGGACGACGACGCCATCCGCACGGCCCTCGAACTCTCGCTGTCACGCCAGGGCCACCGAGTGGCCACCGCGGCGACGGGAGAGGACGGCCTGAAACTGCTGCGCGAGCAGCGGCCGGATCTGATCGTGCTGGACGTGATGCTGCCCGGCATCGACGGGTTCGAGGTGTGCCGTCGCATCAGGCGCACCGACCAGTTGCCGATCATCCTGCTGACCGCGCGCAGCGACGACATCGACGTGGTGGTGGGCCTGGAGTCCGGGGCCGACGACTACGTTGTCAAGCCGGTGCAGGGGCGGGTCCTCGACGCCCGTATCCGCGCGGTACTGCGGCGGGGCGAGCGGGAGGCCAATGACGCCGCCGTCTTCGGCAACGTGACGATCGACCGGTCGGCGATGACGGTCACCAAGAACGGCGAGGACCTTCAGCTCACGCCGACCGAACTGCGGCTGCTCCTGGAGCTGAGCCGCCGCCCCGGACAGGCGTTGTCCCGGCAGCAGTTGCTGCGGCTGGTGTGGGAGCACGACTACCTCGGTGACTCGCGGCTGGTCGACGCGTGCGTTCAGCGGCTGCGGGCCAAGGTCGAGGACGTACCGTCGTCGCCGACTCTCATCCGTACGGTCCGTGGCGTCGGCTACCGGCTGGACTCGCCTTCGTGAGCGCTGCCCCGGAGAAATCCCCGCAGGCGGGGCCGCGCTGGACCAGTCTGCGGCTGCGGCTCGTCGTCGTCTTCGCCCTGGTGGCGCTGACGGCTGCCGTCTCGGCGTCGGGCATCGCGTACTGGCTCAACCGCGAGGCCGTACTGACCCGTACCCAGGACGCGGCGCTGAGCAGCTTCCGCCAGGAGATGCAGAACCGCGCGGCCACGCTGCCGCTGCGGCCGACGCAGGCCGAACTCCAGGCGGCGGCGACGCAGATGGCAGCGGGGGGCAGCCCCGGCTACAGCGTGCTGCTGGTGGACGAGCGGGAGCCGGGCAAGCCGATCGCGGTCACCTCGGACAGCGATGTCCTGACGCTGAAGGACGTACCGCGGGAGCTTCAGGACGCGGTGAACCGGCGGCAGAAGGTCACGGAGGCCAACGAGTTTCCGTACCACCTGTACTGGGTGCGCATCAGCCCGAAGGGTAAGCCGTCCCTGGTGGCGGGTACGAAGGTGATCGGCGGCGGGCCCACCGGTTACATGGTCACGTCCCTGGAGCAGGAGCGCGACGACCTCAACTCGCTGGCCTGGTCCCTCGCGATCGCCACCGCGCTCGCCCTGCTGGGCTCCGCGCTGCTCGCGCAGGCGGCCGCGACGACCGTGCTCAAGCCCGTGCAGCGGCTCGGGGACGCGGCGCGGCGCCTCGGTGAGGGCAAGCTCGACACGCGGTTGCGGGTGTCGGGGACGGACGAACTGGCCGATCTGTCGCGGACGTTCAACAAGGCCGCGGAGTCGCTGGAGAAGAAGGTCGCGGACATGAGCGCGCGGGAGGAGTCGAGCCGCCGCTTCGTCGCCGACATGTCGCACGAACTGCGGACGCCGCTGACCGCGATCACGGCGGTGGCGGAGGTCCTGGAGGACGAGGCGGACAGCCTCGACCCGATGATCGCGCCCGCCGTGCACCTCGTGGTGAGCGAGACGAGGCGGCTGAACGACCTGGTGGAGAACCTCATGGAGGTGACCCGCTTCGACGCGGGTACGGCCCGGCTCGTCCTGGACGACGTCGACGTGGCCGACCAGGTGACCGCCTGCATCGACGCCCGCGCGTGGCTGGACGCGGTGGATCTCGATGCCGAGCGCGGCATCATGGCGCGCCTCGACCCGCGCCGACTGGACGTGATCCTGGCGAACCTGATCGGGAACGCGCTCAAGCACGGGGGCTCCCCGGTGCGGGTGTCGGTGCGGCCCGTCGACCACGAGCTGCTGATCGAGGTACGGGACCACGGGCCCGGCATCCCCGAGGACGTACTGCCGCACGTCTTCGACCGCTTCTACAAGGCGAGCGCGTCGCGGCCGCGCTCCGAGGGCAGCGGGCTCGGCCTGTCCATCGCCATGGAGAACGCGCACATCCACGGCGGGGACATCACCGCGTCGAACTCGCCCGAGGGCGGCGCCGTCTTCGTCCTGCGGCTGCCGCTCGACGTGTCGCGGACGGCGGACGCGGACGGGGACGACGACGGAGGGGACGACGGCGTGCGGGACGGACAGGAGGGCGACGGCCAGTGAAGCGCAGGCTGACCCGTCTCACGGCCCTCGCCGCGCTCTGCGCCGCGCTCGCCGGGTGCGGGATCCGGACCACTTCGGTGCCGGTCGACGCGGGCGCCGCCCCGTCCCGGGTGCCGTGCGAGCTGTCGGAACAGGAGCCCGCCGGCGAGGGTGCCTCCGGCGTACCGCTCCAGGTGTATCTGGTCTGCGGGGCGCAGCTGGTCCCGGTGGACCGGGCGGTGCGGATACCCGAGGAGAAGCTGTCCGACCGGGTGCGGGTCGCGCAGACGCTCCTCGCCGAGCTCAAGAAGGAGCCCTCGGACGAGGAGAAGCAGGCGGGTTTCACCACTGATGTACGGGAGACACTGGCCGTTTCCAGGGGCCGCAAGGGTGATCCCCGCGACGCGCTGCGACTGAGCAGCGAGCCGGAGGACCTGCCCACCCACGCGCTGGCGCAGATCGTCTGTACGTACGCGGACAGCGCGGCGGCCGGCCCCGACCGGTCGGTGGTGCTGGGCGGCCCTTCCGACAACCCGGTGCGCGGTTACCAGTGCACGGCGGCGCTCAAGGCCAGGCCCGAATCGGTGCTGCCGACGCTGGGTGAGATCCGTCCTTCGCGCTGATCCGCCGGATCCGTCCGGCCGGTGTGTGTGCCTGGCTCGTCACACTGCCGCTGGGGCGGAACCGATCCCACCGGTGCCCGCGTCTTGGGGGGCGTGCGACATGGCTCGGACGGCAGTGCCGTCATCATCCGCCTCCGCGCGACGGGAGGCTTACTCCTCGTCGCGCATCTGCTGCTCGTAGCGTTACTGACGCTGCGCCCCCTGGACGTCCCCTGGGTGACCGCACCGAACTTCCAGCCGCTGGCCGGCATCGAGGCGGATCTGGCGCTCGGTCCCGCCCGGGCGGCGCGACGGATCTGCGAGGGGCTTCTGCTGCTGGCGCCGCTGGGCGTACTGCTGCCGATGGCGGGGGGCCGGCTGTACGTGTCGCCGGTGGCCTCGCTGGCCCGTACGGCGCTGGCGGGGACGCTCTTCTCGCTGGGGATCGAGCTGCTCCAGACCGGGGTGCCCGGCCGGGTCGTCGATGTGGACTCGCTGCTGCTGAACACGGCCGGGGTGGCGCTGGCGCATCTGGCGGTCGTACCGATGGGGCGGGCGCGGCTGCGCCGCCTGCAGCGGCGGGCACCGGGAAAGGACCGGGTCCTGCGCCGGGACGAGGTGTCTCAGGGGCCTACCCGGACGATTCCCAGGGTCGGGATCGCCCCGTAGAGGGACGCTTTGAACCGTTCTCGGCGAGCAGTATGGAGGTATCGGGAGGCACACCGGAAGTGACCCCCCGGACCAGCTCGCGAGGAGCCCGCCATGACAGCCCTTGTCCGCCCCCGTAACGGCCGAGTGATCGGTGGAGTGTGCGCTGCGCTGGCACGGCGCTTCGGTACCTCGGCGACCACGATGCGAGTGATTTTCGTGGCTTCGTGTCTGCTGCCCGGGCCGCAGTTCCTGCTGTACCTGGCGCTGTGGGTGTTCCTGCCCGGCGAGAAGACGACGAAGACCGCCTGGTAAGGGCGGCGTACGAACGAGCGACGCACCGCGCACGAAGGNNCCTTCGTGCGCGGTGCGTCGCTGCGCCGAGCGGGTGCGTCAGCCGCCGAGACCCGGCAGAACGGTGCCGGCGGGCAGGCCGCCGAGCAGGCCCTTGACCGGGTCGGCGCTGCCGGACCCGCCCTTCCCGTCGGCCGCCTGCGCCTTGGCCACGGCCTCGGTGGCGGTCGTCGGCAGCGTGAGGGCGGATCCCGTGAGCGTGCTCGTCCCGCCGGTCAGAGCCTCGGGGGCGCCGCCGGGGAGCTTGCCGACGACGTCCTGCGCGGGCAGCGTCGTGGTGGCGGAGCTGACCGCGCCCGTGAGGTCGGGCACGGCCGGGGCGACCGGCGCGGCGGAGGCGCTGCCGGCGGCGGCAGCGGCGAAGGCAGCACCGAGGGCGGCGGCACCGAGGGTCTTGGCAGCAGACTGCTTCATGAAGAAAACGTCCTCGCAAACGGGGAATGGGGAAGCGGCTCTGCAAGCTAGCCACGCCCCGTCTCCGCCGCAAACACCCGAGGCGGCCGGGAATGACGTTCCCGGCCGCCTCGGGTGCGGCGTACTCAGCCTCGGGCGGAGGAAGAACCGCTGGTCGTGACGGTCTGCCGGAACAGCCATTCGGATTTCAGCTCGGCATATCCGGGCTTGATCACGTCATTGATCATGGCAAGGCGTTCGTCGAAAGGAATGAATGCTGATTTCATCGCATTGACTGTGAACCACTGCATGTCGTCGAGCGTGTAACCGAAAGCCTCGACCAGGTGCTCGAACTCGCGGCTCATGCTGGTGCCGCTCATCAGCCGGTTGTCGGTGTTGACCGTGGTACGGAAGTGCAGCTTGCGCAGCAGCCCGATGGGGTGTGCGGCGTACGAGTCGGCCGCGCCCGTCTGGAGGTTGGACGTCGGGCACATCTCCAGCGGGATGCGCTTGTCACGCACGTACGCGGCGAGGCGGCCCAGCTTGACGCTGCCGTCGGCCGCGACCTCGATGTCGTCGATGATGCGTACGCCGTGACCGAGCCGGTCGGCGCCGCACCACTGGAGTGCCTGCCAGATGGAGGGGAGCCCGAAGGCCTCACCGGCGTGGATCGTGAAGTGGTTGTTCTCGCGCTTGAGGTACTCGAAGGCGTCGAGGTGGCGGGTGGGCGGGAAGCCCGCCTCGGCGCCGGCGATGTCGAAGCCGACGACGCCGTTGTCGCGGTAGCGGTTGGCGAGCTCGGCGATCTCCAGGGCGCGGGCGGCGTGCCGCATCGCGGTCAGCAGCGCGCCGACCCTGATCCGGTGGCCGTTCGCCTTCGCGCGGCGCTCGCCCTCGCGGAAGCCGTCGGTGACGGCCTCGACGACCTCTTCGAGGGTCAGCCCCTGCTCCAGGTGCTGCTCGGGGGCGTACCGGATCTCGGCGTAGACGACACCGTCCTCGGCGAGGTCCTCGGCGCATTCGGCGGCGACGCGGAACAGCGCGTCACGCGTCTGCATGACGGCGCAGGTGTGCGCGAAGGTCTCCAGGTAACGCTCCAGCGAGCCGGAGTCGGCGGCCTCGCGGAACCAGATGCCGAGCTTGTCGGCGTCGGTCTCGGGAAGGGCGTCGTAACCCGCGTCGCGGGCGAGATCGATGATCGTGCCGGGCCGCAGACCACCGTCGAGGTGGTCGTGGAGCAGCACCTTCGGGGCGCGGCGGATCTGGTCCGCGGTGGGCGTGTTGGGGGTCTCGCTCGTCATCTGCGCACTCTAGCGCCTACGCGCGTAGATCGCTTCTGTCGATACGTAACAGTGACCGTGCGGACGGGTGGAGTACACCTGCGCTTCTGAGACTGTCTCTGTCATGGCACAGGAAGCAATCCCGGTTTCCGGGGCCCGGTTGGGCCGGGCGGTCGGAGCGGCCGGAGCGGTCGGGGGCGGTGACCGCACGGTTCACGGTGTGGTCCTGCTGCTTCCCGCCGGCGAACCGCTGTCGGCGCGCGGACCGTCCCCGCTGGCGTACGCCGGTGTGCGGCCGCTGGCGCGGAGTCTGGCCGCGGCGGGGCGGGGCGAGGGGCTCGTCGCGCACGTCGTGCGCTACCGCGGCCGCGGCTGGAACGGTACGGACGCGCGGCTCGCGGCGGACGCGAAGTGGGCGGCGGACGAGGTCGTACGGCGCTACGGCGACGTACCGGTGTGCCTCGCGGGGATCGACATGGGCGGCCGGGCGGCGCTGCACGCGGCGGACCATCCGGCCGTCAACTCCGTGCTCGCGCTCGCGCCGTGGCTGCCGGACGACGATGTCGCGGCGGCGGAGGAGCCGGTGAAGCAGCTGGCCGGGCGGCATGTGCTGATCGTGCACGGCACGAACGACGAACGTACCGATCCGGAGCTGTCGTACCGGCTGGCGGAGCGGGCGAAGAAGGTCAACCGCGACACGTGCCGCTTCGAGGTCCACTCGGACGGCCACTCGCTGCGCCAGCACCGGCCGGAGGTGCTGGCGCTCGCGGCCGATTTCGTGCTGGGCGCGCTTCTGGGCCGGGGGTACGCCCGGCCGGTGGCCGACGCGTTGGCGGCGCCGCCGCCGCTGGGCCTGCGCATGCCCCTGGCCTCCGGCTTCGGCCACGCACTACGCCGGTAACGCCCCCGGCCCCGGATACCGCTGCGCGGGGCTTTCCCCGACCCGCCCCTTCCCGATCTGGGGCTTGCCCCAGATCGGGAAGGGGCGGGGTGGGGAACAGGCCCCGCGCAGCGGCCCGCACGCTCACGCTTCCGGTGGGGACACCTCGGCGACCCAGCCGTAGGGGAGCTCCGCGCCGTCCAGGGTGATCGCTTCCACCGCGCGCGTGCGGGGGTCGATGTCGGCCGCCACGCCGTCACCCTCGTAGCGGGGGTACCCGGACGCCCCCGTACCGCCGGTCGCTTCCACGACCGCCGTCCGCAGCGTGGACCCATGGTCGGGATGGCCGGCGGCATCGGCCGCCCGGGGCTTGATCTCCACCGTGTAGCGGTCGGGCTGCGGAGTGGTGGGCGTAGGCATGTCTTCGACGCTAGCGCCGCCACCGCCGTCCGCGCCGCACGACGCGCGCCCGGCGCACCCCTCTGTCAGGGTCGGTGGCATGATCCGGTCATCAGCCTCGGCCTGCTCGCCGTCTCACTGGTCGCCGTGGTCGGGCTGGCGAAGGGCGTGTCCCCGACGATCGAGTCGGGGGTGGCGGCGGCCGGGCTGCCCGCCTCGGTGGTGGGTGTCGTGATCGCGCTGCTCGTGCTGCTGCCCGAGTCGATCGCCGCCGTACGGGCTGCCAGGCGCGACCGGGTGCAGACCAGCCTGAACCTCGCGCTCGGGTCGGCCATGGCGAGCATCGGACTGACCATTCCGGCGGTCGCCGTGGCGTCCGTCTGGATGGAGGGGCCGCTGCTGCTGGGGCTCGGCGCCTCCCACATGGTGCTGCTCGCGCTCACGGTGGCCGTCGGCACACTGACCATCGTGCCGGGGCGCGCGACGCCGCTCCAGGGCGGCGTACATCTGTCGCTCCTCGCGGCGTACATGGTGCTCGCCGTCAGTCCGTGACGTGCGGCGCTACTCCGGCAGGAGATGGCCCCGGCGCGACAGCAGGAAGCGCTTGAAGGCCGCCACCGGGGGTGTGTCCGGGTGGCCGTCCAGCCAGGCGACGCCGATCTCGCGTACGGCGCGAGGGGCCGTCACCGTCAGCTCCCTGACGCCGGGCCGGGCCACCGCCGGCGGCGGCAGCAGGGCGACGCCGAGCCCGGCCGCCACCAGGCCGCGCAGCGTCTCCGCCTCCTCGCCCTCGAACGCGACGCGCGGCTTGAAGCCCGCCTCGGCGCACAGGTCGTCGGTGATACGCCGCAGCCCGTAGCCGGGTTCGAGGGTCACGAACGCCTCGTCGGCCGCCTCCGCGAGGCGCACCCGCTTGCGGGTGGCCAGGCGGTGGTCGTCGGGGACGACCAGGCGCAGCCGCTGCTCGTCGAGGCGGCGGGCCACCAGGTCGGGGGCGTCCGGGACGGGCGAGGTCAGGCAGAGGTCGAGGTCACCGGCGCGCAGCCGCTCGATCATGGCTTCGCCGTAGTTCTGTACGAGCTGGAAGCGCACCCGGGGGTGGTCCGCGCGAAAGGCGCGGATCAGGCCTGGGACCGTTTCCGAGCCCATGGTGTGCAGGAAGCCGAAGGCGACCTTGCCGGTCGCCGGGTCGGCGTCGGCCCGTACCGAGTCCGCCGCCCGCTCGACCTCGGACAGCGCGCGCTCGACGGTGGTGAGGAAGGTGCGGCCCGCGGGGGTGAGGGAGACCGTGCGGCCCTTGCGGGCGAAGAGGGCGACGCCCAGGTCCTCCTCCAGCCTGACCATGGCGCGCGAAAGCGTCGACTGCGGGACGGCCAACTCGTGGGCGGCGCGGGTGACGTGCTCGTGGCGGGCGACCGCCGCGAAGTACGCGAGGCGCGGCGCGAGTACCTGCTGAATGTCTTCTTCGTAACTGCTGGGTGACAGCCGGGACCGTGAGCTGGGGTTATGCACCATGGGATTGATTATCTCGGGTTTGTGCATTGGACGCATGAACTTGCTGTGTCTACGTTCGATGCATGCCTCCTGCCAGTACCAAGGCGTCCACCACCCAAGTGGACGCCGACGCCGTTGTTGTCGACACCGACTCCCGTCTCGCCCCCTCCTCCCCCGGCTACCACCGCATGAGTTTCGCGCTCTTCGCCGCCGGGGTGGCGACCTTCGCCCTCCTCTACTCCACGCAGGCGCTGCTGCCGCTGATCTCCGCCGACTTCGGCGCGAGCGCGAGCGCCGCGAGCTGGACCGTCTCGGCCGCGACGGGTGCGCTGGCCCTGTTCGTACTGCCGATGAGCGCCGTCTCGGAGCGCTTCGGGCGCAGCCGGATGATGACGGTGTCGCTGACGGTCGCCGTCGCGGTCGGCCTGCTGATTCCGTTCGCGCCGTCGCTGGAGTGGCTGGTGGCGCTGCGCGCGGTGCAGGGCGCCGCGCTGGCCGGTGTGCCGGCCTCCGCGATGGCCTTCCTCGCGGAGGAGGTACGGCCGAAGGCGCTGATCGCCGCGATCGGCCTGTTCGTGGCGGGCAACTCCATCGGCGGCATGAGCGGCCGTATCGTCACCGGCTGGGCGGCCCAGGTGTGGGACTGGCGCGCGGCGCTCGCCGCCGTCGGCCTGATGGCCGTGGTGTGCGTGGTGGTCTACCGGCTGATGCTGCCGAAGGCCCGTCACTTCACGCCCGGTTCGCTGAACCCGAGGGCGCTGGCGAAGACGGTCCGCGGTCACCTCGCCGATCCGCTGCTGCTGCGTCTGTACGCCATCGGCGCGCTCTTCATGACGGTCTTCGGCGCGGTCTACACGGTGATCGGCTACCGGCTGGTCGAGGCTCCCTTCAGCCTCCCGCAGGGCGTCATCGGGTCCGTCTTCCTGGTGTACCTCGTCGGTACGGTCTCCTCCGCGGCGGCCGGAAAGCTGGTGGCCCGCCTGGGCCGCCGGGGCGCGCTGTACCTGGCGGTCTCGACGACGGCGGCCGGTCTGCTGCTCTCGGTGGCCGATTCGCTGGCCGCCGTCCTGGCGGGTCTGGTGCTGATCACCGCCGGGTTCTTCGCGGGGCACGCGGTGGCGTCGTCCTCGGTCAGCCGTACGGCGAAGACGGGGCGGGCGCAGGCGTCCGCGCTCTACCAGTCGGCGTACTACCTCGGCAGCAGCGTCGGCGGCACGCTCGGCGCGGTGGCCTTCCACGCCGGGGGCTGGGCGGGGACCGTGCTCCTCGGGCTGGTCGCGGTGCTCGGCGTCGTATCGATCACGCTGTACGGGACCCGGGTCGCCAGGGTCGAACAGCGGCAGCTCGTGGCGCTGCGGACGAGGGGCGCGGCGCGGGCCTGAGTCCCTCCGGTGGGGCGGGTTTCGCGGCTGGGCCATGATTGTCAGTGGGGTCCGGTAACTTCCCAAGGGCTGGTGCCAAAGGCCGCGAGTGGGGTGGACCGATGACTGATGCCGTGACGACGCAGGACCTGGATTCCCGGCTGGAGAAGCACCGGACCGAGCTGACCGGCTACTGCTACCGGATGCTGGGATCCGCCTTCGAGGCGGACGACGCCGTGCAGGACACGATGGTCCGGGCGTGGCGGAACTTCGACAAGTTCGAGGGACGCTCGTCGCTGCGGTCGTGGCTGTACCGCATCGCGACGAACGTATGCCTGGACATGCTCAACGCGGGCAACCGCAGGGCCCGCCCCATGGACCTCACGGCCGCGACCCCGGTGGCGCAGGCCGCGCTCAACTCCCGTCCCGAGATCACCTGGCTGGAGCCGGTGCCGGACGGGCGGGTGCTGCCCTCGGTGGTCGACCCGGCCGAGACGGCCGTGTCGCGCGAGACCGTGCGCCTCGCGTTCGTCGCCGCGCTCCAGCACCTGCCGCCCAAGCAGCGGGCCGTGCTGATCCTGCGCGAGGTGCTGGCCTGGAAGGCGAGCGAGGTCGCGGAGCTGCTGGAGACGACGGTCGCTTCGGTGAACAGCGCGCTCCAGCGGGCCCGCGCGACGATCGCCGAACACGGCGCCAAGGACACGGATACCGCCGATCCGCTGGACGAGGAACAGCAGAAGCTGCTGGAGCGGTACGTCGCGGCCTTCGAGGGGTACGACATGACCGCCCTGACCGCGCTGCTCCACGAGGACGCCACGCTGTCCATGCCGCCGTACGACCTGTGGCTGCAGGGCCACGACAACATCGTCGGCTGGATGCTGGGCGTCGGCGAGGTCTGCCGGGGCTCCAAGCTGGTGCCAGTCGTGGCCAACGGCACGCCGGCCTTCGCCCACTACCACCCGAGCCAGTCCGGCGACGGCGGCTTCGAGCCCTGGGCGCTCATGGTCATCGAGATCGTGGACGGGAAGGTCAGCGGCATCACGTCCTTCCTGGACACGAAGCGCTGGTTCCCGCTCTTCGACCTGCCCGCGCGGCTCGAAAAGGAGTAGGAGCTTCACGCAACGGGGAGGCCGCAGTCGTGTCCGGCGCTAGGCGTAGCGGTAGACGCCGCTGTGGTCGAGCAGTTGCGCGGGCGTCACATTCCACGGCGGCATCGGCTCGTTGAGGCTGAAGACCCGCCCGTGCTGCGGGTCGGACGCGGGCAGCTTCTCGCGCGGCAGATAACCGGAGCCGGGGTGGGCCTCCTGCCAGCGGTCCCAGAGCAGGTCCACGAAGGCGTGGTGGAGCCAGAAGACCGGGTCGTCGGGCGAGGTGGCGCCCATCATCACACCACCGACCCAGCGGTGGACCCGGTTGTGGTTGTACGTCGTGACCGTGCCGCCGCGCCCCCATCCCTCGATCTTGTTCCGGAAGCCCTTGGTCGCGGTCGAGTCCCACGGCGCCGCGTCGTACAGCGGGTCGCTCAGCGCCTTGGCCACGTCCTGACGGGTGGGCAGCGAGACAGGGTCGGAGGGCCGGCCCAGGTTGCGGGTGAGGAAGGCGCGGTCACCGATCCGTCGGCGGAGGTTCCAGTTCCCGTTGGCGTGGGCGAACGCCCCCGTCGTCACCTTCCTGTCGCCGGCCCTGCCGTCGCCTCCCAGGAAGTCCTCCGCCCACAGCGAGGCGGCCGGAGTGTTGTCCTTCGTCCAGTCCCAGTACGGAACCGAAACCCCAGGATCGACGGCCCGCAGGGCGCGCTCGAACTCCAGGAGGAAGCGGCGGTGCCACGGGAGGAAGGAGGGCGCCATGTGGCTGACGCGCGGCCCGCCATCGGCGTCCGGGACGTAGTACCGGCCGTGCATGGTCACGAACTCGTCGTAGCGCCCCGAGCGCTTGAGTTCCAGGAGCGCACTGACCAGGCGCTTCTTCTCCGTTCGGGTGAGGTCGCGCTGGTTCTTCCGGGTGTAAACCACGTCTGCCCTCCCGGCTTCAGAGGCTGTGCTGGGGGGCCACCGACAGCTGGGCGTCACCCAGCTCGTCCACCGCGGCGCGTGCCGCGCCGATGAGCGTCGGGAACGACTCATAGTGGTTCACCAGGCTCAGATAGCTGCCGTCGGCGCGCCGCATGATGTGCAGCGGCCTGCCGTCGATGCGCACCTCGACGTCCCGTACGGCGGTGACAGTCATGGCGTCACCGACCGCCCCGGCGCGGTCTGACCCGGCGCGGTCTGACCCGCAGGCCCGCTTCGCGGGCAACGCGGCCCTCGTGGTCGCCTGGATGTGCCGGCCGCGGTACGTCTCGGCGAACCGCTCCTGTGCCGCGTCCGCCGCCCCTGCCACCACCGCCGCCGCCCTTGCGGCCCCTGCCGCCTGCGGGCCGTTCGCCGGGCGGGTGCCTGCTCCGAGCCTCTTGGTGAGGATCGGGGTGAGCGCCCCCGCGGTGCCCGCGATCACGCCTACCGTGAAGGCGCCGCGCAGCAGGATGCGGCGCGTCAGGAAGGCCCCTCGCACGGTCGTTGCGCTCCTGCGCGTGATCAGATCCATGCCGAATACCCCTTGCCGCTCGCGTTGATCCACTCTCTCGACGTACACATGCCTCGGTGCTGACAACAACGACGCATCGGCGAAACAGTTCTCGCAGGCGCCCGGCGCGCCCCTCAGTCCGAGCCTTCGGAGACGGCGCGCGGCGCACCCAGGTCCCCTTCAAATGCCGCCGCGACACAACCTCGGGTGGTCAACTTCATCAGTAGGTGCATTCCCTCCGGCTCGCAGACACGCTGTTGCTCTGCAAGAACGAGCCAAACGCCCGAACCAGTGCATAGTTCCCCCGTCCGCAGCAACTGGTTCGGGCCAAAACGACCGCCCGAGCTCCTGAAGGGTGTGGGTATGAAGATCCCGACGCAGGCGTCCACGCAGCAGATGCTGCGCGCGCACAACGCCGATCTCGCCGATCCGCTGTTCTGGCAACTGCCGCGCTCCGAACGACTGAAGGCCTTCGCGCTGCTGCGCGGGCTCGACGCCCCGGTGCTCTTCGGGGAGAGTCCGGGCTCCTCCCGCAGGGCCGGGAGAGCCGGCAAGGGCTTCTACGCGCTGGTGAAGCACGCGGACGTGATGGAGGCGAGCCGGCAGCCGAGGCAGTTCGCGAGCGCTCCGGGGGTCACCACTCCGGAGCCGGCCGCCTGGGCCAAGGCGGTGTTCGGTAACTCGATGGTCAATATGGACGGCACCGAGCACGCCACGATGCGCAGGATCGTCTCCCGCGCCTTCACGCCGCGCCTGCTCGCCGCCGCGGAGGAGGACATCCGGGACGTCGCCAGGCGTGTGGTGGACGAAATGCTCGTCGAGCGGCCGCGCGACTTCGTGCCGTCGGTCGCTTCCCGTATGCCGTTCGAGGTCATCTGCAACCTGATGGGGATCCCGGAGCGCTACCGGCCCGAGATCGCCGACCGCGTCAACCACGCGTCCGAGAACGTCGGCGTGCAGCGCGGCGTGCGGGCCCGGCTGCGGGTGCCCGGACGCGGTCTGCGCGCCCTGGCCCATATGCAGCTCGTCATGGCGAAGCTCGCCCGTGAGCGCCGCCGCCACCCCACCGGTGACCTGATCTCGGCGCTGGTACGCGCGGACATCGACGGCCAGTCGCTCTCCTCCCGCCAGCTCGGCGCCTTCTTCTCCCTGCTGCTGGTCGCCGGGGTGGAAACCACGCGCAACGCGATCGCCCACGGGTTGGCGCTTCTCACCGAACACCCCGAGCAGCGCGACCTGTTGGCTGCGGATTTCGAGCAGTACGCCGATGGGGCGGTGGACGAGATCGTCCGCCACTCGACGCCGATCATTCAGTTCCGCCGTACGGTCACGACCGAATGCGCGCTGGGCGGCCGGGAATTCCGGCCCGGCGAGAAGGTGGTGCTCTTCTACGCTTCCGCCAATCGCGACGAAGCGGTGTTCACTGACCCCGATGTCTTCGACATCACCCGGGACCCCAATCCGCATCTGGGATACGGCGGGGGCGGGCCGCATTACTGCCTTGGGTCACATCTGGCCCGGCAGGAGATGAAGGCGCTGTTCCATGAACTGCTGACCCGGCCGCGAGATCTGCGGGCGGTGGGCATTCCGGAACTCGTCGACTCGAACTTCGACAACCGCGTCCGCACGCTGCGTTTCGCTTTCGAACCGTCCTGATCCGGTCCCGGTACCCGTCCCGGTGCCGGTCCCGCCAGAACCATCAATTTCACTCGCGTGGCCGATTTGAAGGACGCCTCTTATCGCCAATGGCCTACTGACGAGCATTCAGACAGCCCATTAGTACGACTTCCTGCCTACTGTCGAAGCGTCGGCAACAACGACCGATCGGTAGGAGGAGTCATGTCAAAGAGGCGCCGTCTCACCGGCACCTGTATCGGGACGGTTGCCATAAGTCTCGCCGTCGCCAGTGGTGCTTTCGCGGGAGGGGCGCTGGCATCCCCCACCGAGCCCCCGCCCCCGGGTCCGGCCGTGAGTCCCGAGCCGGGTCCGGCTGTGAGTCCTGAGCCGGGCCCGGTTCCGTCCGAAGGGCCCGTGTCGGCCATCGGCGCGTATCTCGACTACGGGCCTGACGGCGTGACACGAATGGCTGAGCTGTCGGAGTGGCTGGGCGGTGCGGAACTGTCGGTCGGGCACACCTACCTGCCGGGCGACCTCTGGGTGAACATCGAAGGCCGTCCCGAGTTCCTGCGGTCCTGGGCGGACTGGCGGCGCGGCGCGAAGGACCGGTTGTTCGTCCTCAATGTGCCCATGATGGAGCGGAACGAGGAGCACCTCTCCGACGACGAGGTGCGCGACCTGCTTCAGGAGGGCGCCGACGGAAGCTTCGACCACCACTACCGGAGACTCGCCACGCGCCTGGTGAAGCTCGGCGTTCCGGACACCGTGATCGTCCTCGGCTGGGAGATGAACGGCACCACGTACTCGCATCGCTGCGGGCCCGACCCCGACTCCTGGAAGGAGTACTGGAACCGCATCGTCACGGCGATGCGTACCGTTCCCGGCCAGAAGTTCCGCTTCGACTTCGCCCCGAACCGGGGCATCGACGCGATTCCGTGGACCGAGTGCTATCCGGGCGACGACGTCGTGGACATCATCGGCATGGATTCGTACGACCAGCCGCCCGGCGACACGTTCGACGATCAGGTGTCCGATCCGTACGGGCTGCAGAAGCAGGTCGATTTCGCCGCCGAGCACAACAAGGCCATCTCCTACCCGGAGTGGGGGCTCTTCCGCAACGGTGACAACCCCGAGTACATGAGGGGGATGCTCGACTGGATGGCCCGGCACAAGCCGCTCTACCAGACCATCACCGACTACTGTCCGCACGGCGTCTGGCAGTGCGACGAGAACCCCCGGTCCTCGGAGGTCTTCCGTTCGAAGCTGTCCGGGTGGCGGATGCCCAAGACGCAGACGCCGGACGCGCCGGCGCCCACACCCTCGCCGTCGGACCCGACGCCGCCCCCGGCACCCACGCCGTCCGCGACGAAACCCTCGGAGGTCAAACCGGTCAAGCCCACGCCCACCGAGCCCCCGAAGAAGCCGGACTCCGAGAAATGGTGCATGCCGAAGGAGTTCGGCGAATGGATCAACCAGTGGCTGCGGGACTTCACGTTCTGTGTGAAGCCGGAATCCCCGGAGCGCTGGAAATCCTGACGGTGCCGTCCGCCCGCCAGCTGTTCACCCGGTCCCGCCAGTCACGCGCCGCGGGAAAGCGCGTACTCACGGTCTCGGCGGCCCGGTCCCGCATGGTCACCTGCGACTCGCGCACGCGCAGCAGGGGTTCCAGGCCGGACCGGGCCAGCAGCAGCCGCTGGTTGGTGACCGTCTCCGGCCGCCAGTGGTTCTTGTACGGTTCCGATCCGCGCAGCAGGCTCAGCACGCCCCGGCCGGAGCCCGCCGCCAGGTGCGCCTCCTGGCGCAGCAGCATCGTCGTCACGTCCACCTTCTTCTCCCGCAGCCCCGGATCGGCCCCGTACAGGTAGCCGCCGGAGAGCAGGCCCGACTGGAGGGTCATGCTCACGGCGATCACCTCGCCGTCCAGCCGGAACTCCGTGACCGCGGCCTCGCCGTCCCTCAGCATCCGGCTCGCGGCGCGCACCAGGTGCTCGGCGAAGCGCGGCCTGAGGTGTTCCACGTTGACGCCGCGGCCCCGCCACTGGAGTTCGTGCAGCGTCAGCAGGCGGCCGACCGCGCCGGGCACTTCGTGCCCGGCGACCACGTGACTCTCGATCTTCAGTGCGTCGATCTTGCGCAGCTTGGCCCGTACGCGCTGGGCGCGGCTGCTCTGCATCCGCTTGACGAGGTCGTCGATCGGCTCGGCGGGCAGCTCCATGCAGGTCGAGTCCGTGAGCCGGGCCCGGGCGCCGGTCCACCGCTCGTACAGCCGCTCGGCCGCCGCTCCCGGCCGTACCTCCCGCAGGTCGATCACTGCCTGCCGGGCGGCACGGTCGAGTCCTCGTTCGAGTGCTCTGATCGCGCTCGTCGCCTCTTCGTCGTCGACGAGTACGTCGGAGAAGTCAGAGATCGCACCGCCGATGGGCACGAGCAGCGGCATCGGGCGGTGTACGAGCATCAGCGGCGCGGCGCCGATCAGCCGGCCGTCACGGCGGGCCAGTACGACCCGGAGCCGGCCGTTCCCGCCGTACGAGAGCCACCACGAGTGGAGCCAGGCGTGGCTCTGGAACGGCGTCGCCGAGGCGCAGCGGCGACGGAGCCCGTCCCACTCCTCCTGGAGCGCGGCGAACCGCTTGGGGTCGCGGCACAGCGTGACGGTCAGGCCCCGGTCCCGGCCCCACTGGTTCCCGGCCGCGGCCATCACACCAGCTCCCGCTCGGCTTTGGCGTTCGCGGTCCCGTTGGCGTTGGCGTTGGCGTTGGGATTGGGGTGACTTTCGGCGGGGGCGGCGGACGGTGCGGGCACCGACGCCGACGCGGTCGCGCGGGGGCGCTTCGGCCGTACGAGAAGGGCCAGTCCGCCGATGAGGCCGCCGGTGCTCCCGCCCACGGCCGCGCTGATCGGGAGCGACGGTGAGGCGGCCTCGGTCGGCGCGATCGCCTGGGAGAAGACGAGCAGCTTGACGCCGGTGTTCTTGGAGACGTGGTTGCTGCTGACGAACACGGCTTCGGCGACGGCGTTGGCGATGTCCGCCGCCACGGCGGGCTTGTCGGCGGTGCCGGTGATCGCGATCATCGGCGAGTCGGGGGACGTCTCGGTACTGACCTGGGTACGCAGTGCCTTCGGCGGAACTCCCGCCGCCACGCGCGCGTACGCGAGGGTGGAGTCGCTGGTGGTGATCCGGCCGTACGCCTGGGCGTAGCCGAGGGCCGCGGTGGGCTCGATGCCCTTGGCGGGAACGGCTACGACGTAACTCGTGGCGGTGTACTCCGGGGTCTGGAGGGCGCCGTAGGACACTCCGCACACCGTGCCGAGCACAGCGCATACGGGCACGGGCCACCAGACGGGCACAGGAATGGCCTGAATCTTGGGTTTGATCTTCGCGACGAGTCGGCCGAACCGTCCGGGGGCGGCCGGCTGCTGCTGCTCGGGTGAATCGGTCATCGGTGTGCTTCTCTCCTGGTCGAGGGAGCGGAGGCGGGGGCGAGGGCGTGTGCGTACACGTCCATGAGGCGTGCGCTGCTGCGCGCGATGTCGTAGTGGCTGACGGCGGGCGGCGGCACCAGCCGGCGTACTCCGCCCTCCATCCGCTGCCGCAGGGCCGCCGTCAGCTCACCGACGCTGCCGCTGATGCGCCGGGCGCCGGGAGCGTGGCCCGGCGGCAGGTCGTCGATGGCGGGGCAGGCGCGGTGGAGTACGGGCAGGCCTGCGGCCAGCGCCTCGACCATGGCCAGGCCGAAGGCCTCCTCGCGTGACGTCGACACGAAGACGTCGATCGCGGAGAGCAGGGCGGGGATGGGGGGGCTCTGGCTTGGGTTCGGGCTGAGTGCGGTGTCGCATTCGCCCAGGAAGCGGATGCGGTCCGTTGCTCCCAGGCGCGCCGTCAGCGTGCGCAGTGCGTCGCGTTCGGGGCCGTCACCGGCCAGCAGGAGCCACGCTCCGGGCAGCGCCGCCACCGCACGGACCAGCACGTCGAATCGCTTTCCGGCGACGATCCTGCCTACGCCGCCGACCACGAACGCGTCGGCGGGGACGCCCAGTCGGGCGCGGGTGACGCTGCGGTGTGTGGCGTCGAAGCGGTAGCGCGCGGCGTCGATGCCGTTGGGGACCACGTGGATTCGCGCTGCCGGCACGCCCCAGTCGCGCAGCCGCCCGGCGACGGTCGCGGAGACGGCGACGGTCGCCGCGCCGAGGCGTTCCGTACCCAGATACAGCGCGCGGGCCCCGCGGGTGAGCGGGCGGCCTTCGATCTCCGCCTTCCCGAGGGAGTGTTCCGTGGCAACCGCCGGGACACCCGCCAGCCGTGCGGCGATCCGGCCGTAGACGCAGGCGCGGTACAGGTGCGTGTGGACCAGGTCGTACTTGCCACGGCGGACCAGTCGCGTGAGCGCGGGCAGGGCTTTGAGGTCCCGGTTGCCCTTCATCCCCAGGTGCGCGACCCGGACGCCGTCCGCGCGCAGCCCGTGCGCCACCGGGCCCGGGTTCGTCAGCGTGACGACGTCGCAGGGTACGGGCAGGTGACGCAGGAGCAGCCGCAGTTGCTGCTCGGCGCCTCCGATGCCGAGCCCGGTGATGATGTGCAGCGCCTTCATCGGCCGGTACCGGACGGGGCGAAGCGGTGCCGCAGGCGCTTCACCCGCAGGCGCAGGCCGCGGTCGGCGTGGCTGATGTGTGTGCGCGGCAGGGCGTACGTGCCGACCAGGGGTCCGGGGTCGATCGCGAAGCCGTACGTGTAGCCCGCGGTGCGTACCGCGTCGACCGCTCGCTGGTCGACGGTGCCGTACGGGTAGCAGAAGCTCTCCGGGGCGGTCCCGGTGATTTCGCGGATCAACTCCCGGCTGTGGAGCGTCTCCTGGCGCAGTACGCCGTCGGGCAGGCCGGGCAGCCGCTGGTGGTACAGGCCGTGCGAGCCGATCTCCATGCCCGCCTTCGCCGCTCGGGAGATCTCCTCTTCGGTCAGCAGCCGTTTGCGCGGGCCCAGCGGGTCCCATCCGTTGGAGCCGCCGCACCGGCCGGGCAGTACGAACACCGTGGCCGTGCACTCGTGCCGGCGCAGCACCGGCAGGGCCTCGTGCAGGAAGTCGGCGTATCCGTCGTCGAAGGTCAGGCCGACCAGGCGGCCGGCGCGGCCCGCCGCGTGGGCGCGCAGCAGTGTGCCCACATCGACGCCGGTGAGTCCTCGGCGGCGCAGCCAGGCCAGTTGCCGGTCCAGCCGGTCACGGGAGACGGTGATGCCGTACGGGTCGTCCGCCGGGTCGCCGACCGAGTGGTACATCAGGATCCACGGCCGGCCGTGGGGGCCGGATACGGGGCGTTCGGTGCTACGGGTCGCCGTGTCAGCGGCCATGACGGAACCTCTGTCGGGTGAGGGCCAGCAGGTGAACGACCTCCGGAGCTCTTACCGCGAGTCCGGAGAGGACGAATACGGTGGGGACGAGGACGCAGCCGACGGCCACGCTCAGCAGGGGGTCCGCCACCCTTGGCGCGGCCGCCCAGCCCGCCGCGCCGGCCGCCGCCGCCGCGGTCGTCAGCCGGCCGAGGGACGCGATGACGGCCCGTACCCGGATGGGAACCACGCGCGAGCCGAGGCCGCCGAGGAGGAGCAGCGCCGTGGTGCTGATGCCGACGGCGTTGGCCGCCGCGATGCCGTGTACGCCGAACGGTCCGGCCAGGGCCGCGCCGGCCGCGGTGGTGACGACCAGGCCTGCGGCCATGGCCGCCGCCGGGTACCAGGTGGTGCTGCCGGCGGAGAAGAACGGCCTGCTCAGGGCGCCTACCAGGCAGTGGCCCAGCAGGCCGACGGCGTACACGCGCATGACGGTCGCGGTCGTCGCGGTGTCGTGGGCGTCGAACGCGCCGCGTTCGAAGAGGACTTCGATGATCTGCGGCGCGTAGCCGAGGACCATCGCCGTTCCCAGGAGTACGACCAGTCCGGCCAGGGCCAGGTCCCTTTCCACCCTGAGGCGGGCGCCCTCCCGGTCCCCTTCGGCCATGGCGCGGGCGACCACCGGGTACGTCACCGTGCAGATCATGAGGGACAGCACCATCGGCATCTGCGCCACCTTCTGCGCGTAGTTCAGGTGCGAGATCGCTCCGCCGGGGAGGGGCGAGGCGAGGAAGCGCTCCACCAGGACCTGGGCCTGGCGGCCTACCGCGAAGAGCACTACGGGGGCCAGGACCGCTGTGGCCAGGAGGGGTGCGGTGGCGGGAGTGGGGGCGGGAGTGGTGCGGTGGCGGGGGGCGCGGTGGAGGCTCGTGAGCTTCAGGAAGGTGGGGAGCTGGGTCAGGATCATCAGGAGGCTGCCCGCGGCTACGCCGACCGCGGCTGCTCGTACGCCCCAGAGGGAGTGCAGGGTGAGCGTCGTGGTGATGATGCCGACGTTGTACGCGGCGTAGACGCCGGCCGGGAGCAGGAACCTGCCATGGGCCCGCAGGGCCGCGCTGAAGTAACCGGTGATGCCGAAGGTGAACACGGTGACGGCCGTCAGGCGGGTGCAGTCGACAGCCAGTTGGGGGTTGCTGAAGCCTGGCGCGAGGAGCCGTACGAGCCAGGGCGCGCCCAGGATCAGGAGCACGGCCGCGCAGGCCAGGGCGGCACAGAGCCGGGGAAGCGTGGCCAGGACCAGCGCCCTTACGGCGTCGTAGGACAGGGTGGGGTCCTGCGTGCGCCGGGCGGCGCGGTGGGCCAGGGCGTGGCTGAAGGCCGGGACCAGAAGGAGCGCCATCGCGTCCTCGATCAGGAGGGTGGCGGCCATCTCCGGCACGGTCCAGGCGATCAGGAAGGCGTCGCTCTCCACGCTCGCGCCGAACAGGTGGGCGATGGTCTGGTCCCGTACGAGGCCCAGCAGTGCCCCTGCCGCGGTCAGGGCGGCGGTTACGGCGGCGGCCCGCGCCAGGAAGCGGCCGAGCTTCGGTGTACGCGCTTCCAGGGACTCCGGGGTCGGTGCCGCGCCGGGGCGTCTCCTCGGGCGCCGAACGTTCGGGGGGGTGGTTTGTTCGGGGTGGTTGCGTTCGACGCCCTGCGGGGAGCGCCCCGGCACGTCCCCTCCCGGCACTTCGGGCTGCTGGGCGGGGTGGGGCCGCGTCGGAGGGGCGGGAGCGTCGGTCATTCCGTCTCCTCGGACGGCGCCAGGGCCCACCAGGCGGCCAGGCCCAGGACGATGCCGGTGAGCACGGTCGTGGGTCCGCCGATGTCGGCGTACAGGAAGTCGACCGTCTGCCAGATCGCCAGGCCCATGGCCGCCAGACCGCAGTCGGCGGCTCTGCGGGGGGCCTTGTGGGTGAGTCTGCGCAGGCCCGCCGTCAGGACCGCCGCCCAGGTGCCGACGAAGGCCGTGAGGCCGATCAGGCCCTGTTCGCTGAGGATCAGGAGGTACATGTTGTGCGGGGACAGCAGTGGCTGCTTGTGGAACGACTGGCCCGCGCCCGCCGTGTCGCTGCCCGAGGAGAGGCCGATCGACGCGTGAGCGTCCCGGTGGGCGGGGAAGCCCTTGAGGCCCACCCCGGTGGCGGGGCGGTCCTGCCACATGCTCGCCGCGGCGGCCCACATCGTGTAGCGGTCGTTGACCGAGCGGTCGGGCGCTTCGGTCACCTCCGTGATGCTGGTGAGGCGTTGGGAGATCATTTCGGAGCCGATGCCGAAGCCGCCCACGAGGATGACCGATGCTGCCGTCACGGCCGCCAGGGCTTTCGCCGCCTGGCGGAGGCCGGTGAGGAAGATCATGGCCAGGGCCGCGACCACCGTGGCGATCCAGGTCCCTCTGCTGAAGGACACCGCCAGGGGGAGTGTGAGAGTTGCCGCGGTGGCGATCGCGCAGGGGCGCAGCCAGGAGGGTGCGTTGTGGGGTGGGCGCAGGGCCAGGGCCAGGGCCGCGAGGAGACCGTACGAGACCACCGTGGCCATTCCCATGACGTCGGTGGGGCCGAAGGTGCCCACGGCCCTGATGTCCTCGCCCATGTACGACGCGCCCGTGCCGGTGGCGTACTGGTAGACGCCTGTCGCTCCCTGGACGAGTGCCAGGACGATCAGGGCGCCGGTGACGAGGCGGAAGTGGTGGGGGGTGCGGAGGAGGAGGATCACCGCTGCGGGGACGAGGACGAAGACCTGGAGGTAGCGGACGTATCCGGTGAGGGCGGCCGCGGGGTCCGCGGCGGTCGCCGTTGCCACGGCGATGCCGACTGCGGGGAGGCCCAGGACGAGCGCGGCGGCGGGTGTGAGGGGGCGTCGGCGGAGGTGCAGTGCTGCGGCGACGGCGAGGATCACCAGGGCGCAGGATGCGATGTCCGCCGGTGTGATGTTGGCGGATGTTCCTGCTTCTGGTGTCTGGATCGGTACTGCCAGGAGCAGCACTGTCGCGATCAGGGGCAGTAGGGGCAGTCGGCGGACGCTTGGTGCCGTCCACAGCATGGTCATGCTCAGCTGCCTCCGAGCCGGAACAGGGAAGCGGCGGTGCGCGTGAGGATGCACACGTCCTGCCAGAGCGACCAGGTCTCGATGTAGTGGTTGTCGAAGCGGGCGCGGTCCTCGATGGAGGTGTCGCCGCGCAATCCGTTCACCTGGGCCAGGCCGGTGATGCCCACGGGCATCCGGTGGCGGGCCTGGTAGCCGGGGTAGGTGTGGCTGAATTTCTTGACGAAGTACGGGCGTTCCGGGCGGGGGCCCACCAGGCTCATGTCGCCGCGCAGGACGTTCCAGAGCTGGGGAAGCTCGTCGAGGGACGTGCGGCGGAGGAGGTTGCCCGTAAGGCTCATGCGGTGGTCCGTGGCCACGCTCCAGCGGGTGGCGGACTCGTGCTCGTCGGCGGGGCAGAGCGTACGGAACTTCAGGAGGGTGAAGGGGCGGCCGTCGCGGCCGATGCGCTCCTGGCGGAAGATGACGCCGGGTCCGTCGGAGAGGCGTACGGCGAGGGCGCATACGGCCATGACCGGCGCTGCCACGAGGAGCGCCGCGGCGGCCACCAGGGTGTCCATCGCCCGCTTGGCCGCGCGTGACAGTGGTCGGTGCGGTCCGGTGTGGAGTGGGCGTACGGCGAATCCCCAGAGGTGGTCCGGGGGTTGGGGGTGCGTGAGGGTGCCGGGTGTGCTGCCGTCCACCTGCCACAGCCGGCAGTCGTGGTCGGCGAGGAGCGTGACGAGTTCCGGCTCGGGCGGGTGGGTGAAGACGGCGTGGCGTACGGAGTTCTGGATCACCGCGCGGCTGACGTCCTCCGGGGTGGCGAGGACCGGCAGCGTGTCCGTGCGGGTGGTGTCGTCCGTGGGTGAGGTGTGGGTCTGGTCGACCCTGCCGACGGGGCGCAGTCCGTACTCGGCCCGGTCTTGCAGGGCCGCAGTGACCTGGTGGGCGACCGGACCCCGGCCCACGATCAGCGCCGACTGCGGGCGCCTGGCCGCCGTCCGCCGGCGGGTGCGGTAGACCACGGCCCGGCCGGTGCAGGCGAGCAGTGTGTGCGTGGTGGCGGCGAGGGTGAGGGTGCTCCAGGTGACGGCGTGTTGCGGGGCGTACGCCGCGAGGGCCTCTGCCGTGGCGTACCACTGGATCACGGCGAGGAGCAGGAGCGGGGGCAGTTCGCCGAGTGCCGAGGGGGACAGGCGCGGGCGGTAGAGGCCTCGGTAGGTGTGCAGCGCGAGCATGAGCGCCGCGAGTGGGGCGAACACCGTGGCCGGCCACGGCATCAGCGCCAGGGTGAGGGCCACGGCCAGCGCGTCGGCGACGAGCAGTCCCGCCACGGGGCCGCGTCGGCGGATGCCCCGGGTGGCGAGGGGCGCGGGGCGGCGGCCGGTGGCGCTGCGTGGCGGGTGGACCGATGGAGCCGTGAGCGGTACGGCCGTGGCCTGGGCGGTGTTGGGCGCGAATGCACTCTCCGTCGTCATCGCTCCGTGCGCTTCCTCGTCATGGGTCGGTGAGGGCTGACAAGTTCCCGGTAGAGGCCGGAGACAGCCGCGGCGGTCCGGCGTACGTCGCAGCTCGACCGGGTGTGGGTCTGTGCCGCGCGGCCGAGGGACTCGCGGAGTCCCGGGTCGGCCAGCAGCGTGGTGAGCGCCGCCCCGAGGGCCACCGGGTTCTCGGGCGGTACGAGACAGTGGGCTTCGTGGCCGGGTGGAAGGCTCTCTCTGGCGCCGCTGACGTCGGACAGGACGACGGGTCTGCCGCAGGCCATGGCTTCGAGCGGGGCGAGTGCCATGCCCTCCCAGCGGGACGGCAGGACGACGAGGTCGGCCGCGTGGAACCACGGCCGGATGTCGCGGCTCGCGCCCGCGAACAGCACGCCCGGCGGGGCGTCCGCCATCAGCCGGTCGCGGTCCGGTCCGTCACCGACGAGGACGAGCCTGGCGCCGGGCACCGCCGAGGCCACGCGCGGCCAGGCCCGCAGCAGAACGTCCTGGCCCTTCTGGCGGCACAGGCGGCCCGCGCAGACCACCAGCGGCGTTCCGGCGGGCACCCCGGAGAGGAGTGGCAGCGCGGCACGGGCGGCGGAGCGGCCGGCGCCCTCGCCGGGGCGGAAGTGGCGGAGGTCGATGCCGTTGCGGATCACCGACCAGCGGGCGGCGATGCCGGCCTCCTCACCCGTTCTGCGCTCGGTCTCGCTGACGCACAGGGTCCGTGCGGCCCAACGGGTTGCGTACCGCTCCCACTTGAGGGCCAGGGCGGCTTCCCGTCCCCGCACGGCTTCGAAGGACCAGGCGTGGGGCTGGAAGACGGTCGGCACCCTGCCCCGTACGGCCAGCCTGCCCGCCAGTCCGGCCTTGGCGCTGTGGGCGTGCACGACGTGGGGGCGGCTCTGGCGGATCAGCCTGGCGGCGGTCATGACTTCGCCGGGCAGGGTGGGGCCGGGAGCGCGTTCGGCGGGCCAGGGGTGTACGTGCGCTCCGGCCTCGGCGGCGTCCGACGCCAGGGTGCCGCCGGGGGGGCAGGCCACCACGGTTCGCAGACCTTCGCTCGCCTGCGCTCTGACGAGATCGGTGACCACGCGCGCGACTCCGCCCTCCACCGGCTGAACCAGGTGAAAAATCGTCAGTTGACCCTGCTCAGTCCAACTTCGTTGCTGCACGTGCGGCTCTCTTCGTACGTGGACCGTAGAAACTGACCGAGAAAGCAACGCGGGTTTCGGCTTTCAAAACAAGATGACCAAAGCAGGAGTGAACTTTGTCAGAAAGCCAGTTGGAAAATCACGCTTGAACGCGCCCCTTCGGCCATTTGGAGTCCCGGTCAGGGAATGCCGTCTCCCGGAATTGACATGCCTCTTCAGCGGTTGACCGCTTTTTACGGAAACAGCCCATCGGGTGATCGCTCAGGCGATGTCGTTAAGACCGACGAGACGCAGCAGCGCCAGCAGCTCCTGGCGGGCGCCGCGCAGCCGCAGGCGGCAGCCGGTTCTGCGGGCGGCGAGCCGCAGGCGGGCCAGTGCGTCGACGGCGGTGAGGTCCGGCTCGGTCAGCCGGGCGACGTCGCAGATCACCTCGGTGGCTGCCGCGCCGCACAGCAGATCGTCGAGTTCGTCGCACAGACGGGGTACGTCGGCCGGGGTCACCCGGCCGACGACGACGAGAACGGTCGGCGTCGTGGCATCCACATGGGGCAGACCCGGGCCACGGCCGTAACTCATCGGTGCGCCTCCGTGGACGCCCCCGTGAACGCCCCCGTGAACGAGAAGAGCGGGGCCGGTGGATTCCACCGGCCCCGCTCTGCCGTACTCGTCCCCGCGCGTCAGGCGATACGGCCCAGCACGATCGGGTTCGGGGTGAACTCCGTGCCCTCGGGGGCGGTCAGGACCCCGCCGTTCAGGGCTTCGAGGGCGTACTCGAACTTCTCCGGAGTGTCCGTGTGCAGCGTCATCAGGCGCTGGCCCGCGGTGACCTTGTCGCCCGGCTTGGCGTGGAGTTCGATGCCCGCACCCGCCTGGACCTGGTCCTCCTTGCGCGCGCGGCCCGCGCCGAGGCGCCACGCCGCCACACCGACGGCGTACGCGTCGAGGGTGGTGAGGACACCGCTCTCGGAGGCATGCACGACGTGCTGCTCGCGGGCCACCGGCAGGGCCGCGTCCGGGTCACCGCCCTGGGCCGCGATCATGCGGCGCCAGACGTCCATCGCCGAGCCGTCGGCGAGCGCCTTGGCCGGGTCGGCGTCCTTCAGGCCCGCCGCGTCGAGCATCTCGCGGGCGAGCGCGAGGGTGAGGTCGACGACGTCCTTGGGGCCGCCGCCCGCCAGCACCTCGACCGACTCGCGGACTTCGAGGGCGTTGCCCGCCGTCAGGCCGAGAGGGGTCGTCATGTCGGTGAGGAGAGCCACCGTGCGTACGCCGTGGTCGGTGCCCAGGCCCACCATGGTGGCGGCGAGCTCGCGGGCGTCCTCGATGTTCTTCATGAAGGCGCCGGAGCCGACCTTGACGTCCAGGACGAGCGAGCCCGTACCCTCGGCGATCTTCTTCGACATGATCGAGGAGGCGATGAGCGGGATCGCCTCGACGGTGCCCGTGACGTCGCGCAGGGCGTACAGCTTCTTGTCCGCCGGGGCCAGGCCGTCGCCCGCCGCGCAGATGACCGCGCCGGTGGATTCGAGGACGCTGAGCATCTCCTCGTTGGAGAGCAGCGCGCGCCAGCCGGGGATCGACTCCAGCTTGTCGAGCGTGCCGCCGGTGTGGCCGAGGCCCCGGCCGGAGAGCTGGGGCACGGCCGCGCCGCAGGCGGCGACCAGGGGTGCGAGAGGCAGCGTGATCTTGTCGCCCACGCCGCCGGTGGAGTGCTTGTCGGCGGTGGGGCGGGAGAGCTGGGCGAAGTTCATGCGCTCGCCCGAGTTGATCATCGCGGCGGTCCAGCGGGCGATCTCGAGCCGGTTCATGCCGTTGAGCAGGATCGCCATCGCGAGGGCGGACATCTGCTCGTCGGCGACCTCACCGCGCGTGTAGGCGTCGATGACCCAGTCGATCTGCTCGGGGCTCAGTTCGCCCTTGTCGCGCTTGGTCCGGATTACGGAGATGACGTCCATGGGGTTTATCGGGTTCCTTCCGGGGTGCCGGGCGCCAGGTGCTGGGGGCCGAAGGCGTCGGGGAGCATGTCGGCGAGGGTACGGATACCCGCCGACGTGTCGAGCAGCAGCGCGGGGCCGCCGAATTCGTACAGCAACTGCCGGCAGCGGCCGCACGGCATCAGGATGCCGCCGCGGCCGTCGACGCAGACGAAGTGCGTCAGGCGGCCGCCGCCGGTGGCGTTGAGCTGCGAGACGAGGCCGCATTCGGCGCACAGGGAGAGCCCGTAGGAGGCGTTCTCCACGTTGCAGCCGGTGACGGTGCGGCCGTCGTCGACGAGGGCCGCGGCGCCGACCGGGAAGCCCGAGTACGGGGCGTACGCGTGGGACATGGCCTCGCGCGCCGCCTCCCGCAGGGCTTCCCAGTCGGCCGCCGCCGCGGCGTCCGTCACTTGCCCTGGCCCTTGCGGTAGGGCATGCCGTCCGCCTTGGGCATCCGCAGCCGTTGCGCGGAGAGCGCCAGGACGAGCAGCGTGGTGATGTACGGCGCGGCGTCCACGAACTGGCTCGGGACCTCGTTGGTGAAGGTGTACCAGACGAAGAGGAGCACCGCGGCCACGGCGGAGATCGCCGCGGGCACGTACTTCTTCTTGTAAAGCTGCCAGAACACGACGAGCAGCAGCAGGATCGCCAGCAGGAGCAGCATCGCGTGGACGTTCTCGGCGCCGCCGCGCAGCTTGAGGCTGTCGGTGAAGCCGAAGAGGCCCGCGCCGAGCGCCATTCCGCCCGGCATCCAGTTGCCGAAGATCATCGCGGCGAGACCGATGTAGCCTCGGCCGCCGGTCTGGCCCTCCTGGTAGATGCCGGTGGCCACGATCGCCAGGAAGGCGCCCGCGAGGCCGGCCAGGCCGCCGGAGACGACGACGGCGATGTACTTGTACTTGTAGACGTTGACGCCCAGGGACTCGGCGGCCACCGGGTTCTCACCGCAGGAGCGCAGGCGCAGGCCGAACGCCGTACGCCACAGGATCCAGATCGTGGCCGGGATCAGCAGCAGCGCGACGATGGTCAGCAGCGAGAGGTTCGTGACCAGGCCGCCGACGACGCCTGCGACGTCCGAGACGAAGAACCAGTGCTTGCCCTGGATGTCCCGTAGCCAGTCGGAGAGCCCCGGAATGGTGACCTTGGTGATCTCGTCGATGCGCGGTGACTGCTTGGAGGAGCCGCCCGCGGCCTTGTCGAACGTGAAGTTGGACAGGTAGCGGGTGGCGCCCACGGCGAGGATGTTGATGGCCACACCGGAGACGATGTGGTTCACGCCGAAGGTGACCGTGATGATCGCGTGCAGCAGGCCGCCGAGCGCGCCACCGAGGATGCCGAGGGCGACACCCGCCCACGGACCCCACTGGTAACCGGCGTACGCGCCGAACCAGGTGCCCAGGATCATCATGCCTTCGAGGCCGATGTTGACGACGCCCGCGCGCTCGGCCCACAGGCCGCCGAGACCGGCGAGGCCGATCGGGATGGCGAGCTGGAGCGCGCCGGAGACCTGGCCGACGGAGGTCAGGTCGTCGGCGCCGCTGATGATGCGCACCAGCGAGACCAGGGCGAGACCGCCCGCGATGATCAGCAGGATGACGGGTACGGACAGCTTGCGGCGGGCGCTCTTCTTGGGCGCCGCGCTCACGGCGGAGACAGTGCTGGTACTCATTACGCCGCCACCTCCTCACGGTTCTTGCGGGCGGCTGCGGCGAGCTCCTCGCCCACCTTCTGCTGCTGGCGGCGGAGCCCGTAGCGGCGGACGAGTTCGTAACTGACGACGACCGCGATCACGATCAGGCCCTGCATGATCGTGGCGATCTCCTTCTCGTAGCCGTACTGGTCGAGCGCGGCGGACGCCTTGTCCAGGAACGCGATCAGCAGGGCGCTGAAGAGGATGCCGACCGGGTTGTTGCGGCCGAGCAGGGCGATCGTGATGCCGGTGAAGCCGATTCCGGTCGGGAAGCTGAGGCTGTACGTGTGGGTGTCGCCCAGCAGCGTGGGCATACCCGCGAGACCGGCCACAGCGCCGGAGATCAGCATCGCGGTGAGGATCATCTTCTTGGCGTCGACACCGGAGGCCGCGGCGGCGCTCTCGCTGGCGCCGGTGGCGCGCAGGTCGAAGCCGAAGCGGGTGCGGTTGAGGATGAACCAGTAGACGATGCCGAGCGCGAAGGCGACGAACGTGAAGCCGTAGATCTCGCCGCCGGCGCCCATGTCCAGGCTCGGGAACCAGCCGGACTCGGCGATCTCACCCGTGGTCAGGTCGTTGGAGCCCGGCAGCTGCACACCGAAGTTGTCGGTGAGGATCAGCCAGGCGATCAGGCTGGTGGCGATCGCGTTGAGCATGATCGTGGAGACGACCTCGCTCACCCCGCGCAGGGTCTTGAGCACACCGGCGATACCGGCCCAGAACGCGCCGGTCAGCATCGCGACGAGCACGATCAGCGCGATGTGCAGCGGGCCCGGCAGCTCGACGGCCGCGCCGACGAGCGCGGCCATCATCGCGGCGAGCCGGTACTGCCCGTCGACGCCGATGTTGAACAGGTTCATCCGGAAGCCGATGGCCACGGCGAGCGCCGCCAGGTAGTACGTACCCGCCTGGTTCAGGATGAGCACCTGGATGTCGGCGTACTGCGCGCTCTCGACCATCAGCGTGTACGGCTCGAACGGGTCGCGGCCCGAGGCGAGCAGCACCACCGAGGTGAGCGCGATGGCGACGACCAGCGCGAGCACTGGGCCGGCGAGGCCCAGGATCAGCCGGTCCTTGTCGAACTTCTTCATCAGGCCTCGTCCTCCGGGGCGTGCTCCAGATGACCGCTGGCGGCGCCGGTCATGGCCGAGCCCAGCTCCTCCGGGGTGATGGTGGCCGGGTCGGCGTCCGCGACCAGGCGGCCGCGGTACATGACCCGCAGGGTGTCGGAGAGCCCGATGAGCTCGTCCAGGTCGGCGGAGATCAGCAGTACGGCCAGGCCCTCGCGGCGTGCCTCGCGGATCTGGTCCCAGATCTGCGCCTGCGCGCCGACGTCCACACCGCGCGTGGGGTGCGCGGCGATGAGCAGCTTCGGGTCGTGGCTCATCTCGCGGCCGACGATCAGCTTCTGCTGGTTGCCGCCGGACAGGGAGGCCGCGGTGACCTCGATACCGGGCGTACGGACGTCGTACTCGCGCACGATCCGCTCGGTGTCGCTGCGGGCCGCCTTCAGGTCGAGCAGCCCGCGCTTGGAGTTGGGCTGCTCGGTGACGTGGCCGAGGATGCGGTTCTCCCACAGCGGCGCTTCGAGCAGCAGGCCGTGGCGGTGGCGGTCCTCGGGGATGTAGCCGATGCCGCCCTCGCGGCGCTTGCGGGTGGGCGCGTGCGAGATGTCGGTGGAGTCGAGCGTGATGACGCCGCCGTCCGGGTTGCGCAGGCCCATGATCGCCTCGACGAGCTCGGCCTGGCCGTTGCCCTCGACGCCCGCGATGCCGAGGACTTCGCCCTTGTGGATGGTGAGGTCGATCCCGGCCAGCACCTCGCGTACGGCGCCGTCGGGGTCGATGGCGTTCAGCTGGAGGTTCTCGACGCGGAGCATCGGTACGTCGGTGACCGTCGACTCGCGGGTCTCGGGTGACGGGAGCTCGCTGCCGACCATCAGCTCGGCGAGCTGCTTGGTGGTGGTGTTCGCCGGGTCGGCGGTGCCCACGGTCGTACCGCGCCTGATGACCGTGATGTCGTCGGCGACCGACAGCACCTCGCCCAGCTTGTGCGAGATGAAGATGACCGTCAGGCCCTCGGCCTTGAGCTCGCGGAGGTTGGCGAAGAGCGCGTCGACCTCCTGCGGGACCAGCACGGCGGTCGGCTCGTCGAGGATGAGGATGCGGGCGCCGCGGTAGAGGACCTTGAGGATCTCGACGCGCTGGCGGTCGGCGACACCGAGGTTCTCGACCAGGGCGTCGGGGCGCACGTTCAGTCCGTACGCCTCCGAGATCTCCTTGATCTTGTTGCGGGCCTTGTTGCCGATGCCGTACAGCTTCTCGCCGCCGAGAACGACGTTCTCCTGGACGGTGAGGTTGTCGGCGAGCATGAAGTGCTGGTGCACCATGCCGATGCCGCGTGCGATGGCGTCGGCGGGGCTGTGGAAAGTGGCCTGCTCCCCGTCGACGGTGATGGTGCCCTCGTCCGGCTTCTGCATGCCGTAGAGGATCTTCATCAGGGTCGACTTTCCGGCACCGTTCTCACCGACGAGGGCGTGCACGGTGCCCTTGCGGATGGTGATGTCGATGTCGTGGTTGGCGACGACGCCGGGGAAGCGCTTGGTGATGCCGTGCAGTTCTACGGCGGGGGGCGGGCTGGACGCGTTGATGACGCACTCTCCTTGGCGGAAAGGAGCGGGAGGGCGGTGGACGGGAGGAGACAGGGCGCGGCGAAACTATCGTGCTGAAGAAATGTCTACGCGCGTAGCGATGCCAAATGACGAAAAGACCGGGCACGGAATGCGGCCCGGGGGCCGGAGAGGCGGCACAACCGCCCCTCCGGGCCCCCAGGATCACGTCCTGACCAGCGGCCTTACGGCGCGGTCTGGACCTTGATCTTGCCGGCGATGATGTCGGCCTTCGCCTTGTCGACGGCGGCGATGAGGTCCGTCATCTTCTTGTACTCCGGGTTGGAGTCGGAGAGGCCGACACCGTCCTTGGCGAGGCCGTAACGGACCTCACCGGACTGCGGCTTGCCGTCCTTGACCGACTTGATCAGGCTGTAAACCGCGTCGGAGACGTCCTTGGTGACGGAGGTCAGGATCTTGTCCTTGTACTTCGCCAGACCGGCCTGGTTGTACTGGTCCGAGTCAACACCGATGGCCCACTTGCCCTTGGTGGCAGCCGCCTCGATCGAGCCGGAGCCGGCGAGACCCGCGGCGTGGTAGATCACGTCGGCGCCCTTGTCGAGCTGGCCCTCGGCGGCGGCCTTGCCGAGGTCGGGCTTGGAGAAGCCGTCGAAGTTCGGCGGCTGCGTCAGGTACTGCTCCAGCACCTCGACCTTGGGGTTGGTGTCCTTGACGCCCTGGGCGAAGCCCGCCTCGAACTTCTTGATGAGCGGGACCTCGACACCACCGATGAAGCCGACCTTGTTGGTCTTGGTGGCCTTGGCGGCGGCGACGCCGGCGAGGTACGAACCCTGCTCCTCGTTGAAGACCATGTTCGCGATGTTCTTACCGGTCACCGAGGTGTCGTCGATGATGCCGAAGGTGGTCTTCGGGAACTTCGGCGCGACCTTCTTGATGGCCGGGGCGTAGGCGAAACCGACACCGATCACCGGGTTGTTGCCGGAGCGGGCAAGCTCGGTGAGGCGCTGGACCTTGTCGGCGTCCGACTCGCCCTCGGAGGGCTCCTGGTCGTTGCCCTTGATGCCAAGGTCCTTTTCGGCCTTCGACAGACCGGCGTAGGCCGCGTCGTTGAAGGACTGGTCGCCACGGCCGCCGATGTCGTACGCGATGGCGGCGCTGGCTTCCTTCGAGCCGGAACCGGAGTCCGACGTCTTGCCACACGCGGTGGCGGAAAGTGCGAGAGCTGTGGACGCGATGGCCACAGTGGCAATCCTGGTTACGCGGCGCAAGGGAGGGCTCCTTCGACCTGACCGAAGCGCCTCTGCCGGCGCTGGTTTCGCGGCGATCGTAACGCGCGTAGATGCCGGATAAGCGACCGTACGACAGCTGTTATCGGATCGTCGTGAACGGAAGGCGCCGTGGCTGATTACGAACGGTGTCCGCCAAGCAGCGCGGCGGCGGTGAACAGTTCGACTCCGGCCTCGATCGCCGCCTCATCCACGTCGAAATCACCACGATGCAGGTCACGCCGGGCGGTGTCCCCCGGAGTGCGTACGCCCAGCCGGGCCATCGCGCCGGGGACCTGCTCCAGGTACCAGGAGAAGTCCTCGCCGCCCAGGCTCTGCTCGGTGTCCTCGATCGCGTGCAATCCGCGCCGGGCGGCCATGGCGTCGGTGAGCAGCTCGGTGACGGAGTGCTCGTTCACGACGGGCGGGACGCCGCGGACGTAGTTGATCTCCGACTTGGCGCCGTGCAGGGTCGCGATCTCGTCGATCGCGGCATGGATCAGGTCCGGGGCCTCGTGCCAGGCGTCGAGGTCCAGGCAGCGGACGGTACCGGCGAGCTCGGCGCGCTGCGGGATGACGTTGCAGGCGTGGCCGGACTCGATACGGCCCCAGGTCACCGCGAGCCCCGCGCGCGCGTCGACCCGGCGGGCTACCAGCGCGGGGACGTCGGTGGCGACCCTGGCGACGGCCGTGACGAGGTCGGTGGTGAGGTGCGGGCGGGCGGTGTGGCCGCCGGGGCCGGCGAGCGAGATTTCGAGCCGGTCGCAGGCCGAGGTGATGGGGCCGGTACGCAGGCCGATGCGGCCCGCGTCGACCTTGGGGTCGCAGTGCACCGCGATGATCGAGCCGACGCCGCCCAGGCCGCCGGCCTCGATCACGCCGAGCGCGCCGCCGGGCATCATCTCCTCGGCGGGCTGGAAGATCAGCCGTACCGGCTGCGGCAGCAGGCCCTGGCGGTCCAGGTCGGCGAGGACCAGCCCCGCCCCGAGCACCACCGTGGTGTGCACGTCGTGGCCGCAGGCGTGCGCGCGGTCGGGGACGGTGGAGCGGTACGGGACGCCCGTCTTGGTGTCCGGGATGGGCAGCGCGTCGATGTCCGCGCGGATGGCCAGCATCGGGCGTACGCCGTCCCGGCGGGGACGGTCCGTGCCGATGTCGCAGATGAGTCCGGTGCCGGAGGGCAGCACGCGCGGCGCCAGGCCTGCCTGCTCTAGGCGGGCCTTGATCGCGGCGGTGGTGCGGAATTCCTGGTTGCCGAGCTCCGGGTGCATGTGCAGGTCGCGACGGAAGGCGATCAGCTCAAGACGCAGGCTCTCGGGCAGCGTGCCGGGGAGCTGGACCATCCCTGACAGTGCTGCTTCTTCGGACTCGCAGATCAGCTGGCTCATCCCTGAAAGAGTAGGCGTCTTTGGGGGGTAACTAACCAGCGATCTACAAAACTTCAGCCGCATAGGGGAAAGAAAACCGGCTGCGCGATGCATGGGCGTACTGCTGGGCGGGTAAGCTCCGCCGCTCTCGTTCCCGTGCCGGCCTGGTGTTTTACCTCCCGATGGGCCTGCTCCCCGGCCCGCGCCTTCCCCGGTCGAGCGCCTAAGTCCGTGGGCAAAGTCACATATGTGGCGAACTAGACATTCAGCCCAGGGCGGGCAGCCGCTGGACGTCGCGGGCCGTGGTCGTGACGCCCGACAGGAAGCCCTGGGCGCGGGGCGAGGCCGTTTCCTTCAGCCATAGCGGGTTCACGTCACAGACGGCGACCCGCACGCCCGTGCCCGCCAGGGCGAGCGGGAGCGTGTGCACCACGGTGGACGGGAAGCTCAGGACCAGCCGGCCGATCGGGCCGCGCCGGGCGATGAGCTCCAGCGGCAGGTCGGGGCGGACGATCTCCAGACCCGTCTCGACGGCCAGCCGGTGCAGCTTGTCGGCGCTCTCGCGGCGGTGGGCGAAGTAGCGGGTGGCCCCGTGGGCGCGGGCCAGGGCGGTGACCGCCTCGACGTACCGGTCGGGGTCGACGACGCCCGTCTCCACCAGCGACGTCCCGACGAGGTCGGCGCCGCGCGAGACGCGGGGCGGGCCGAAGCGGGCGCGCGTCCAGCCGAAGTCGTTGGCGGTGACGGTGACCCCCGGCGCCTCCTCGACCGGCATCGAGGTGAAGACCTCGACGGTACGGGTCCGGGACGGGGTGAGGCGGCGGCGCGCGACCGCCGAGACCGGCCCGAAGACGAGGTCGCGCGGCCCCCGGCGGCCGCCGCGCCGGTGCCAGCGCACCAGACGCTCGCCGCCGGTGAGCTGGGCGATGAACTCCATGGTGGCCGTGCCGTCGTCGACGACGACCAGGTCACGGGCGCGCGTGATCGTCAGCAGCAGTTGTACGTAACGCGAGAACGGGTCGCCGATCACGATCCGGCGTGCCCGCCGCAGGGCGGACGCGAGACCGCCGATCGTCTGGAACGGCGCCCCCGCCCCGCCCCGGGCCTCCTCCCACCGCACCCGCATGCCTTCGTGGCGTGCGAGCTCCGCCATGCGCCGCAGCTGGCCGCGGGTCATGGGGTCGGTGGGCGACAGGACGACGACCGTGAGGTCGTGCGGCCGTGTCCGCGCCTGGGGGCCTGCCTTGGCATGGGCCCACTCCAGGACGTTCAGGAGCTGGACCGGGCTCTCGACGAAAGCGAGAGTTCCATAAGCCTCGGGAGCCTCGGTGGCGGGGGCGCCGGGGGTGCCGTTCACGGCGACTGGACCGTCTCTCCGGTCAGACCGCGACGGGCTCGCGGTCGGCGCCCTCGGCGACGACACCCGCGACGCGGCGCAGCTTCTTCATCGGGCCGAGCTCGGACTCGTACACCTTCTTGACGCCGTCACCGAGGGAGGCCTCGATGGTGCGGATGTCGCGGACCAGGCGGGTGAGGCCGCCGGGCTCGACGGACGCGGCCTGGTCGGAGCCCCACATGGCGCGGTCGAGGGTGATGTGACGCTCGACGAACGCGGCGCCGAGAGCGACGGCGGCGAGGGTCGTCTGGAGGCCCGTCTCGTGACCGCTGTAGCCGATCGGGACGTTGGGGTACTCGGCCTGGAGGGTGTTGATCACCCGGAGGTTGAGCTCCTCGGCCTTCGCCGGGTACGTCGAAGTGGCGTGGCAGAGCAGGATGTTGTCGCTGCCCAGGACCTCCACGGCGTGGCGGATCTGGCGCGGCGTCGACATGCCGGTGGAGAGGATGATCGTGCGGCCGGTCGCGCGCAGCGAGCGCAGCAGCTCGTCGTCCGTCAGGGACGCGGAGGCGACCTTGTGGGCCGGTACGTCGAACTTCTCCAGGAAGGCGACGGCCTCGGTGTCCCACGGGGAGGCGAACCAGTCGATGCCGCGCTTCTTGCAGTACTCGTCGATGGCGCGGTACTCGTCCTCGCCGAACTCGACGCGGTGGCGGTAGTCGATGTACGTCATGCGGCCCCACGGGGTGTCGCGCTCGATGTCCCACTGGTCGCGCGGCGTGCAGATCTCCGGGGTGCGCTTCTGGAACTTGACCGCGTCGCAGCCGGCGTCGGCGGCGGCGTCGATGAGCGCGAAGGCGTTCTCGATGTCGCCGTTGTGGTTGATGCCGATCTCGCCGGTGACGTAGACGGGCTGGCCGGGGCCCGCGGTCTTGGAACCGAGGGTGCGGAGGCGCGAGTTGGTGCTCATGTCGTTCTTTTCCTAACCGGGGGGGGAGTTACGGGAGGTGAGTTACGGGGTGGGGATGGGGGTGTGGGTGAGCGACGGGCCGAGGACCCAGGCGGCGATCTCGCGGATCGCGCCCTCTCCGCCCGGGACGGTCGTCACGGCGCGGGCGGCGCCGCGGACGGTGGCGTGGGCGTTGGCGACCGCCACCGGCCAGCCCACGAGGGCCAGGCAGGACAGGTCGTTGACGTCGTTGCCGGCGTAGAGCACACGCTCGGGCGCGACTCCCTGCTCCTCGCACCACTGCTTGAGGGCGAGGTCCTTGCGGTCGACGCCGTGGAGCACGGGGACGCGCAGCTTGCGGGCCCGTGCGGCGACGACCGCGTTCTCCTCCGTGGACAGGATCAGCAGCTTGAGCCCCGACTTGCGCAGGGCCGCGATGCCGAGCCCGTCGCCGCGGTGCACGGCGACGAGTTCGCGTCCTTCGGAGTCGATCAGCACCCGGTCGTCGGTCTGGGTGCCGTCGAAGTCGATGACGACGGCGTCGATGTCGTCGCGGGTCGGGAGGGAGGTGGCCCGCGCGTCGAGGAGCGGCGCCAGCGCGCGGGCGCGGGCCAGGTCGTGCGGGTCGTCGATCTCCAGGACGCGGGCCGGGTCCGTGACGACGAGCGCGGTCCGCCCGAAGAAGCGGTGCCCGGCCTTCCGGAACCCGGCGGCGTCCATGGCGTACGCCGCACCGGTCTCCAGGAAG
The DNA here is from genome assembly GCF_018614005.1 of Streptomyces sp. ISL-99. Lineage (NCBI taxonomy): Bacteria > Bacillati > Actinomycetota > Actinomycetes > Kitasatosporales > Streptomycetaceae > Streptomyces > Streptomyces sp. ISL-99. The sequence goes on along the minus strand of NZ_JAGGPC010000002.1, from coordinate 44,475 downwards.
TCCTGCGGACGGTCCTGACGGCGGGGGCGGAAGCTCTTGTCGTGGTTGACGCCGACAGCGCCGGTCCCGGCGGCTGCCACGTCTTCGGGGTCCTCCCGCCAGACGAAGCCGTGGAACGGGGCCACCGTGTGGGCCGTGTCCGCGCCGTCCTCGGTGACCGCGGCGCAGACGCCGTCGACGTCCTCGCTGGTCAGGAACGGGCTCGTGCACTGCACCAGCAGCACCACGTCCACCACCGCGCCGTGCAGCGCCTCATGGACGTCCAGGGCGTGCAGTACGGCCGCCTCGCTGGTGGCCGTGTCCCCCGCGATGTCGGCCGGACGCGGCGCCACTTCCGCTCCCGCGTCGCGCGCCGCCGCCGCGATGGCGGGGTCGTCCGTGGAGACCACGACGTGCGTGACCCGGCCGGCGCCCAGGCACGCCCGGACGGCGCGCGCCACGAGCGGCACGCCCCCGACCGGGGCGAGGTTCTTCGCCGGTACACCCTTGGATCCGCCGCGGGCGGGGATCACGGCCAGTACGCGGGGCACGCGCCCGGGGTCGGTGTCGGTCTGCGGCCGGCTGCTCATAGTTCTCCCATGCGGCGGATGACGGGCGCCACGCGCTGCACCCCGTGGCGGTACGCCCCGCGCGCCGCCTCCCGTACGGCGTCGCGCAGGACGCGGCGTACGCCGGTGACGTCGGTGGTGGTGTGCGTGCCGTCGAGGCGGTGGCGGGCGAGGATGCCGGGGAGGTAGCCCGGCGCGGTGGCGGAGGTGTAGTAGGGGGCGATCGGCGGCAGGCCGGGGCGCTCCAGGAGTGCGGTGACCCGTTCGCGTACGGCGTCGAAGGCCGTCTCGTACGAGCCGTCCGCGGCCACTCCCTGGCCTGCCAGCCACTCCTCGTCGGCCCGCGGCCGGTGACCGGCGTCGAGCTGGTCCCAGGAGGCGAGGCATCCGGAGCCGAGGAAGTGATGGTTGCCGAGGACCTCGCGCACGCCCAGGTCGGTGAGGACGGCGGTCGGGATGCGGCGGTGCAGGGACTCCAGGGCGGCGGTCGAACTGACCGTGACGAGCAGGTCGGTGCGGTCCAGGACCTCGCCCATGTGTCCGTACACGAGGCGGAAGTTGGGGGGCACGCCGCCTTCGATACGGGCCGCGAGCTTCTGGTACGGCAGTTCCTCGATGTGCGTGGTGTGCTCGCCCGGCTTGCTGCGGAGCTTGAGCAGCACCTCGCGGCCGGGGTGCAGCCGGGCGTGCTGGACGAGGCGGCGCAGCAGGTAGGAGCGGTCGGCGCGGGACTGCGGGACGGAGGGCTGCGCGGCGAAGACGACGGTGCGGGTGTCGGTGCCTTCGTAAGGCGCGCCCCCCAGGAACGGCAGCGCTGCCTCCGTCACGGCCGAGGCGTCGGCGCCCACGCCCTCGTACACCGCGCGGAAGCGCTCCGCGTCGTGACGCGAGTTCGCGATGACGATGTCCGCGCCGTGGCGCAGCAGCAGCCCGTCGGCCAGCTTCTCGTAGACGACGCCGACATAGCCGGTGCCGATGACGGGCCGGCGGTCGGTGTCCCGCCACAGCGGCGCGAGGCCGTGCAGCATCGCCTGCACCGCTCCCCCGACGAGGGCGAGCAGGACGACGTCGTACGGCTCGTGCTCGACCTCCCCGATGAATTCGGCGGCGGTCACCTCCCGCACACCGTCGACCGGCACGCCGACCTCGGCGAGCTGGCGGGGTGTGGGGGTGGCCCGGCCGCGGAGCAGAAATCCGCTGACTTCGGCTTCCGGCGCTATACGGCGGGCGGTGAGGGCGCCCCATTTCCATCGCGTATCGGAATCGGCGATCACGGCGATCCGCAGGGCTTTGCTGGTACTTGCTGGCACGTCCAAGAAACTAGGCACGCATTCCGATTGACGGCCCAACTCAGCCGCAACAAACGGTTAACAGCACATCGACGATCGGCGTCGGCGCCCGGAAAGCAGGCAGGTTAACCATTCCGCCATTCTTCGTTCACCCGGCATCCCTCCGGGGGTCGCAACGAATGCCGCGGTGCGCCCTAGCGTCACGGAGGTGGTCAAGCTCTCTGTCGTCGTGCCGTTCTTCAACGTGCAGACATACGCCCCAGACACCCTTCGGAGTCTTCGCGCGAACGCGCGGGACGACTTCGAGTTCATCCTCGTCGACGACTGTTCGACCGACGGAACGCCGGAGATCCTCCAGCGCGCCGAGCGCGACCTCCCGGGGGCGGTCCTGGTCAGACACGAGACCAACGGTGGCCTGGCCACCGCCCGCAACACCGGTCTCGACGCGGCGCGCGGCGAGTACCTGACCTTCCTCGACGGCGACGACTGGCTGGCCCCCGGCCACTACGCGCGCCTGCTGGCCGCGATGGAGGAACTGGGCTGCGACTTCGTCCGTACCGACCATGTGCAGTGCACCGGGCGTACGCGTACGGTCCACCGCGTCCCGCACGGCAGGCGCGGCGTGGTCATGTCGCCGCGCGACGCGATCCTGCCCGCCGGCCGTTCCACCTCCGTCGACTACGCGTTCGCCTGGGCCGGCATGTACCACCGCAGGCTCGCCGACCGGGGGCTGCTGCACTTCACCGACGGCCTGCGCACGGCCGAGGACCGGCCGTGGATCTGGCGGCTGCACCGGGAGGCCGAGAGCTTCGCGGCGCTCGGCACGCTCGGCGTCTTCTACCGGCGGGGCGTCGCGTCGTCGCTGACGCAGATCGGCGACGTACGGCAGCTCGATTTCATCCGGGCCTTCGATCAGGTCATCGAGGAAACGGCGAAGGACCCGGACGCCGACCGGCTTCTCCCGAAAGCCGTACGCACGTACTGCGCCATCATTTCCCACCACCTGGGAAGCATCGAAAGGTTCGAACCGGCCGTGGCACGGAAATTGCGGGTGATGAGTGCGGCGGCTCTCAAACGGATGCCGCAGGACTTCCTCAAGGACGCGCTGGATTCCATGGACGTGGAGCGTTCCGCACGGCTGCGGCGCCTGCGCCGCCGGGCCGCGTCCGCTTCCGCCGCGCCGGGGGTCGCTGCCTGATGGCCACCACGCAGATCTTCTTCGCCTCCACGCTGTACGGCGCCGCGACGCTCGCCGCCGCGATCGACAGCGACTGCTTCGCTCCGGCCGGCCGACGGCTGCTCCTGGTCGGCAACAACGCCACGACGCCCGAGACGACGCCCGCCGTCGACGAGATGCCGGGCTTCGAACGGCTGCGGGGCCGCTTCGACGACGTACTGTCCTGGAACGAGACCATCGCGCCCTTCCACCCCGGCGCCTGGTCGCCGCGCGTCGACGACATCCCGCTGTGGGAACGCCACTTGCGGCTGCTCTGGGGCCTCGGCGACGACACCGTGGAGCTGGTCGTCGAATCCATCCAGGTCAATCCGGCGCTGGCACTGACCCAGCTCTTCACGGACGCGCCGGTCGAGGTGTACGCCGACGGGCTGATGAGCTACGGCCCGACCCGCAACAAGATCGACCCGCTGATCGGTACGCGCGTACGCCGCCTGCTCCACCTGGACCTCGTACCGGGTCTGACTCCGCTGCTGCTCGGGGAGTTCGACGTACCGCCGGAGCTCGTACCGACGGAGTCCTTCCGGAAGGTCCTTACGGAACTGTCCGACGCGGAAGTGGAGTTGACCCTGCCCACGGGCTCGGCACTGCTCCTCGGCCAGTACCTGTCGGCGCTGTCGATCCTGACCGCCGAGGAGGAGGAGAACCTCCACGTCACGATGTTGCGCGGGGCGGTCGGCCGCGGCCACCGGCAGATCGTCTTCAAGCCGCACCCCACGGCGCCGGCCCGCTGGTCGCGCCTGCTGGAGCGCGAGGCACAGGCGCTGGGCGCCGAACTCACCGTCCTGGAGAGCCCGGTGCTGGCCGAGGTGCTGTACCAGCGGTTCCGTCCCGCACTGGTGGTCGGCTGCTTCTCGACGGCGCTGATGACGGCGAGCACGTTCTACGAGATCCCGGTGGCCCGCACCGGGACCGACACACTGCTGGAACGCCTCTCGCCGTACCAGAACAGCAACCGCGTACCCGTCACGATCGTCGACGCGCTGGTCCCCGACCTGACGGCGAACGACGGCGACCGCCCGGACCCGGCTCCCCTGCCGTACCTGGCGGGCCTCCTCCAGGCGGTCGGCTTCGCGATGCAGCCGCAGATCCGCTCCGACCTGCGGCCGGCGGCCGAGCGCTTCCTCACCCAGCACCTCAAGGGCCCCACCTGGCGCTATTTCAAGCGCCGCCGGCTGACCACGCTCGCGCTGCCGGGCGCGATCCCGCAGCAGTTCGCCTTCATCCCGCGCAACGCGACGCTGCGGCGCGTGGTCCGCAGGGCCCGGTCCTTCAAGCGGGCCACGCTGAAGAAGGCGGCGCTGGGCTGACGCCGGGTCTCTGCCGACGACGGTGAGGGCGGGCCACTGCTGAATCAGTGGCCCGCCCTCACTTCTTCGTGCGTCAGCGGGTCAGAACGCCGGGCGTCCGAGGACCGCCCGCAGATCCGCGGCGTTCGCCTCGGTCACCTTCCACAGCTCCTGCTGCCGGCCGTGCACATCGGCCACCGACGCGGCGTGGTCGTCAAGGAGTCCCAGCGCGCGCTCGGTGAGCACCGCCGCGAGGTTCTTGTCGTGTACGGAGATGCCCCTACGCCCACGCCCTGCTGCGCTGCGGAACTCCGAAGGAGCTCGCCGAGCATGCGGACCGGCGACAGCGGGGCGGACGCTTCAGACGCTGCTGAATGACAGCTTCGCCGCGAAGCCCAGGAACAGGACGCCCGCCGCCGACGTGGCGCCCGCCGACAGGCGCTTGCGGCGGCGGAACGCGGCGGCCAGGCGGGTGCCGCCGAAGATCAGCGCGGAGAGGTAGAGCACGCTCGCGAGCTGGGCGAAGGTGCCGAGCAGGACGAACGAGAGGGCGGGGTGGGCGTACGCCGGGTCGACGAACTGCACGAAGAAGGAGATGAAGAAGAGGATCGCCTTCGGGTTGAGCAGGCTGATCACGAGAGCGCGGCGGAACGGGCGCTCGGTGGCCACAGTGGCCTCGGCGTCGGCGGTACCCGCGTCCGTGCGCTCGTTGCGCGTGCGCCACATCGACCAGGCCGCGCGCATCATCCCGATCGCCAGCCAGGTCAGATATCCGGCACCCGCGTACTTCACGATCCCGAACAGCAGCGCGTTCGCCTGGAGCAGCGAGGCCACGCCGGCCGCGGACAGCACCATCAGCACCGCGTCGCCGCACCAGACGCCCGCGGCGGCCGTATAGCCCGTGCGTATGCCGCGCCGCGCGGCGACGGACAGGACGTAGAGGGAGTTCGGCCCCGGCAGAAGAATGATCAGTACGAGACCGACGAGGTAGGTCGGCAGATCGGTTACACCCAGCATGGGCGGAGTGTCGCATGTACGTACGGCACTCCGCCTCCGCGTTTCACATGGCGTCCAGGAAGTCCGCGTCGACGAGAGACACGTCCGCGCCTCAGAACGCGTTCGTCGGGACGTACGTCCCCCAGACCTCCCGCAGGGCGTCGCATACCTCGCCGACCGTCGCCCGCGCCCGCAGCGCGTCCTTCATCGGGTACAGGACGTTGTCCGTGCCCTCCGCCGCCTTCTTCAGCTCCACCAGCGCCGCGTCCACCGCCGCCTGGTCGCGCTCCGCGCGCAGCTTCGCGAGGCGGTCGGCCTGCTGGGCCTCGATCGCGGGGTCGACGCGCAGGGGCTCGTACGGCTCCTCCGTCTCCAGCTGGAAACGGTTCACACCGACCACGACGCGCTCGCCGCTGTCCGTCTCCAGGGCGATGCGGTACGCGCTGCGCTCGATCTCGTTCTTCTGGAAGCCGCGCTCGATGGCGTTGACCGCGCCGCCCATGTCCTCGACCTTCGCCATCAGTTCGAGCGCGGCGGCCTCGACCTCGTCGGTCATCTTCTCGACGACGTACGAGCCGGCGAACGGGTCGACGGTGGCCGTGACGTCCGTCTCGTACGCCAGGACCTGCTGGGTGCGCAGGGCCAGGCGGGCGCTCTTGTCGGTGGGGAGCGCGATCGCCTCGTCGAAGGAGTTGGTGTGCAGGGACTGGGTCCCGCCGAGGACGGCCGCCAGGCCCTGGACGGCGACGCGCACCAGGTTGACCTCGGGCTGCTGCGCGGTGAGCTGCACGCCCGCCGTCTGCGTGTGGAAGCGCAGCATCAGCGACTTCGGGTTCTTCGCGCCGAACTCGTCGCGCATCACCTTCGCCCAGATCCGGCGCGCGGCACGGAACTTGGCGACCTCTTCGAGGATGGTGGTGCGGGAGACGAAGAAGAAGGACAGGCGGGGGGCGAAGTCGTCCACGTCCATCCCGGCCGCGACGGCGGTACGGACGTACTCGATGCCGTCGGCGAGCGTGAACGCGATCTCCTGCGCGGGCGAGGCGCCGGCCTCCGCCATGTGGTAGCCGGAGATCGAGATCGTGTTCCACTTCGGGATCTCGGTCTTGCAGTACTTGAAGATGTCCGCGATCAGCCGCAGGGACGGCTTGGGCGGGAAGATGTACGTCCCGCGCGCGATGTACTCCTTCAGCACGTCGTTCTGGATCGTGCCGGTCAGCTTGTCGGCCGGTACGCCCTGCTCCTCGCCCACGAGCTGGTACATCAGGAGGAGGAGGGCTGCGGGCGCGTTGATCGTCATCGACGTCGAGACCTTGTCCAGCGGGATGCCGCCGAACAGGACGCGCATGTCGTCGATCGAGTCGATCGCGACACCGACCTTGCCGACCTCGCCGCTCGCGATCGCCGCGTCGCTGTCGTGGCCCATCTGGGTCGGCAGGTCGAAGGCGACCGACAGGCCCATCGTGCCGTTGGCGATCAGCTGCTTGTAGCGGGCGTTGGACTCGGTGGCCGTGCCGAAACCGGCGTACTGGCGCATCGTCCATGGGCGGCCGGTGTACATGGAGGGGTACACGCCGCGCGTGAAGGGGTACTTGCCGGGCTCCCCCAGCTTCTCCGCGGGGTCCCAGCCCTCCAGGGCGTCCGGCCCGTACACCGGCTCAATAGGCAGTCCCGACTCCGACTCGCGCGCCATTTGCTGTGCCTCCCGCTGAACGTACAGGGAACGTACTGGCTGGTAATTAACCGACCCTCGCGACGGACTGTAGCGGCGGGCGTGCGGCGGGTGGAGAGCCGCAGGCTGGGACCTTGCTCACAACGTCGCTCTTCCCATCATGCGGGGCTTTCGCAACCGGGCGGAGCGGGAAACAGTCCTTAAGGGCAAACGAGATGCCGGGGGCGGGAAATGGACGAGAAGCAGCGGAACAGCAGAGCCATGCGCAGAGCGGTGGCACTGGCGGCGGCCGCCGTGGTGGCCACGACCGCGGGGTGCACGGCGCAGGCGTCCGGGGCGGGGGCGGGGGCGGGGGCGGCGGCTGCGGGTGGGGCGAAGCGGGCGGCAGCGGCTTCGGCGCACACGCCTGCGAACGCTCCTGCGAACGCTCCAGTGGCGGCGGCGTCGTCCGAGGCGGCTCCGGCGGAGGGCAGGTCGGAGGGACCCGCTGAGCCGACGGCCGAGCCGAAGACCTCGCCACCCGCGCCGCCCGCGCCCAAGGTCCTCATGGCGAGTGGGGCCGAAGGGGCGCAAGTACGCGAGCTGCAGGCCAGGCTCCGTCAGATCGCCCACTTCAACCGGACCCCCACCGGCTACTACGGCCCCGTCACCGCTGCCGCCGTCTCGTCCTTCCAGAGCAAGCGCGGCCTGCCCCGTACGGGCACGACCGACACCGTGACCTGGGACAAGCTGCTGGGGATGACCAGGAAGCCGACACGCGCCGAGCTGCACCCGACGACCGCCAACCCGGTCGCCAAGCCCGACCCTCGCTGCATGACGGGCCGGGTCCTGTGCATCAGCAAGACCAGCCGCACCCTGTCCTGGATGGTCGAGGGGCGGGTCGTCTCGGCGATGGACGTGCGGTTCGGATCGCAGTACACGCCCACCCGCGAAGGGGTGTTCAGCGTGTACTGGAAGTCCCGGCACCATGTCTCGACGCTGTACGACAGCCCCATGCCGTACGCCCTGTTCTTCAGCGGCGGGCAGGCCGTCCACTACTCGTCGGACTTCGCGGCCCGCGGCTACAGCGGTGCGTCGCACGGCTGCGTCAACGTCCGGGACGAGGGGAAGATCGCGAGCCTGTTCGCGCAGGTGCGCAACGGCGACAAGGTCGTCATCTACTGGTAGCCGGCCAGGGAGAAGGAGAAGTGGCGCGGGCGGGACCGGGGGAACGTGTCCCGCCCGCGCCTGTTGCGCGGAGCCGAAGGTACGGGGGGAACCCCGGCTCGTCGCGCTGCCGATGACCAGTCGGCTCACTCTGTACTGCGTCACCCACTCGAAAAACGTCACACCTGCGCCAGGTCGGGGGCGAAAGCGCAGGTCAGCGAGGTGCGGGGCGTTGGGGTCGGTGCCGCGCCGGGGCAGCCGCTTTCGGACGCCGCTCCTCGCGCCGCTGGGGCTTCGCGGGCTTCGGGCGGCTGCGCCGGACTCCGTCTGTCGGGGCTGTGCGGTGTGCGTCGCTTCGGGGGGTCGCGTGCGCGGGGCGTTGGGGGCGGTGCCGCGCCGGGGCGTCTCCTCGGGCGTCGAACGTTCGGGTAGGTGTGGGTTCGTTCGCGGGGGTTGCGTTCAACGCCCTGCGGGGAGCGCCCCGACACGTCCCCTCACCGGCGGCCTGGCAGGTGAGGCGGGGCCGGGCGTGGCCATGCGCCGTCCCCCGGCCCTGCGGAGCGCCCCGGCACGTCCCCTCACCGGCGGCCTGGCAGGTGAGGCGGCGCTGGGCGTGGCCATGCGCCGTCCCCCGGCCCTGCGGAGCGCCCCGGCACGTCCCCTCACCGGTGGCGTGGCAGGTGAGGCGGGGCTGGGCGTGTCCGCCGGTGGTTGCCGCAACGCGGGCTGCGTGAGCCGCACCCGCCGGGGGCGCGGTGGGTCAGCCCGGGTGGGCCGAGGCGCCGGTGGTTGTGGACGGCTCGACGGTCGGCGAGGGGGGCGGGGTATAGGAGATCGGCGGCACGATCCTGCGGATGTCGGCGGGGGCGCCCTCGCTCCCGTCGGTCGCGTCGCTTCCGCCGTTCCTGCCGTTCTTGTCGCCGCTGTCTTCGCGGCCCTTGCCGCCTTCGTCTCCGCCACCGCCCGCGTCGTTCACGTCACCGGAGCCGTCCAGCACGCGGTCGCAGAAGCGCTCCACGCGGTCGGGGCCCTTGGCCGCGGCCTCCAGGCGTTGTTCGTGGTCGGGGGCGAGCTTGCCCGCGCGGTAGTCCTCGCAGGCCTTGGCCGTCTTGCGGTACCAGTCGGCGGAACCCGGACCGGGACCGGGCCCACCGTCGGCCGTTCCCGGTGCGTCGTCGCCGGGCCAGGCCGGGTGGGTGGGGGGTACGCCGGTGTCCGACCCGGGGGAGGACTCGTGCGTACCCCAGGTTTCGGCGTTGCCGGTCCCGCCGCCCGGCGTCTCGTGCGCGCCGCCGGGGGTGCCGGTGCTGTCCGGTGTGGGAAGGCCGGTGTCGCCCGGTTCAGCGGTGGTGGTCCCGGAGACGACCGGCGGTGGTGTCGCGGCGGCGGACACGGAGGACGCCGGGGCGGGGTCGGTGTCGCTGCCGAAGGGGCTGGGCAGTACGCCCGTGCCCGCCGCCACTGCGACGCCGCCGAGCGCGACACCGGCGAGTGCCCCGGCCAGCCCGAGGCGTACGGGGCGTGCCCAGCGCACGGGTACGGCGGCCCTGCGTCCGATGCGTACCGTCGAGAAGGCGGCCTCGGGGGACGCGGCCCTGGCCTTGCGGAACGCCGCCAGCGCGGCCGCCTCGCCGGGGAGTTCACCCGGCTCGTGGCCGCCGGCCCGGGCCACGCCGTCGAGGGCGGCGGAGAGGCGCTCGGCCTGGGCGCGTGCGTGTTCGCCGACAGGGCCGACAGGTTCTCCGCGCAGCAGTCGCTCCGCCGCGTCCTTGTCGAGCCACTCGTAACGCTCGTCGGCCATCACATGTCCTTCTGCGTCCGCACGCACGAATGCGTCACACCGGCGGACGTCACCTGGTCCGGTCGCGGACCTCGCTGGGGCGGTACCGCGCCGAGCTCCGCCCGCCCGCCGGCCGGGCCCGCAACCGTACCCCTGCCGCCTTCACCGCTCTCGGCGTCCGCCGCGTTCAGCAGCTCGGCCAGCCGCTTCAGGCCGCGGTGTGCGGCGGTCCGCACGGCGCCGGGGCGCTTGCCAAGGGTCTGCGCGGCGCTCTTCGCGTCGAGCCCGACGACGACGCGCAGGACGACGGCCTCGGCCTGGTCCTGCGGAAGCTGGGCGATGAGGGCGAGGGTGTCACCGGTGGCAAGGGCTTCCATCGCCTCGCCCGCGGTGTCGGAGGCGCCGGGCTTGGTGGTGAGCTCGGTTTCGTCGCCGCCGACGACGGGGCGCCGGCCGCGCATACGTATGTGATCGAGGGCACGGTTGCGCGCTATGCGCGCCGCCCAGCCCCGGAACCGGTCGGCGTCGCCGCTGAACCGGTCGAGGTCGCGGGCTATCTGGAGCCACGACTCGGAGGCGACGTCCTCTGCCTCCGGTTCGCCCACCAGCGTTCGTATGTAGCCCAACAGCCGCGGGTGCACGGCGCGGTACACAGTCCGGAAGGCGTCTTCGTCCCCGTCCTGTGCCGCGAGCACCGCGGCGGTCAGCTCCGCGTCGTCCCCCAGCACTCCCTCAACCTGTCCCAAATCGCAGCTGGTCACCGCTGCCGCGCAGCCCAGCGCGAGTCAGCACGCTACGGCGTCCGAAGGGGTCACGTCCACGACCTGCACAACGCGCGACTGTCTGCTGACAGAGAGCGGTGTGACAGAAAACGCAGGCCCGGCGCTGAGAGTAGTACGGGCCGCCGCACGGTCCGCGGACGGCGACCGGGGCCTCTCCTGTGGGGGGTGGCGGCCCCGGTCGTCCTTCCTCGGTCTGCGGCGGCCCTATCCCATGCCCGCGAGGCCCTTCCCTGGGCGCCACGGCGTCACGGCGTGCCGTCGCATCCGAGCCCTCGCCGGGCTCGCCGCCCCCAGGCCTCCCGAACGCCGTCCCGGAGCCCCGCCGGGCCGGTGACCACTGCGTCACGGCGTGGGGGGTTCGGTCTCGCCCTTGCCCTGGGTGGTGCCTTTGCCTGCCGGTCGGCCGCCGTCGCCGGGTTCGCGCTGGTCCGTGGGCTTCGTCGGATCGGCACGATCCGTCGGCTTCACCGCGCTGCCTCCGGCCGCGTTGTCGTCCGGCTTCGCCGGGGGCTGCTCCGGCGGGGCCTTGGGTGCCGTTCCCGGATTCTTCGGGGCCTTCGAGCCCTTCGGTGCCTTCGTGGAGGCCTTTCCGCCGGTGCCCGCCCCCGGCTGCCGTTCCTCAGCTGCCAGCAAGTCCTCGCAGTACGCCTCCACCGTCAGCCCGGCGTCGGCGGCGTCGGCCGTCAGCCGTTCGGAAGCCGCGCCGCGGCCGGAGACCGAGCGCCCGTTGGACGCGAGGTACGCCACGCAATGCGCCACGTCGTCCTGCGCCCGCGTCGGTCGCGCCGACCCGGAACGGGTGACACCGCCGGAGGGGAGGCGCACCGCCCCCTCCGCCGCGCTCTCCCGCGCCGCGCCGGGCGTGGGCGGCGTACCGGTGCGGGTCGCGGTCGCCGCACTGGGCCCGCCCGAACCGCCGCCACCGATGCCGAACGGCGCCGGGATCGCCCCCGTACCCGCCGCCAGCGCCACGCCACCCAGCGTCACCGTCGCCGCGACCGAGGCGAACGCCGCCCTGGCCGGAAGTGCGCCGCGCCACCGCCGGGACGGCCGCCAGTCGTCGCGCCTGCGCGCCTGCCACCAGCGCCCCGGGACAGCATGCGCGCCGGAGTCGCGCGCCTCCCGGTACGCGGCGAGCGCCGCTTCCTCGTTCGCCCCGCCGGGGCGGGGCGCGGATCGGCGTACGGCGGCCAGCAACGCCTCGACCTCCCGCGTGGCCGCCTCCTCACCCACCGCTTCCCGATCCTGCGCGTCGGCCCCGGTCCGTCGTCGCGTCCGTGCCTGCGCCTGTGGCTGCTTCCATACCCGTCTCATGTCTCATCCTTCAGCGTGCGCGGTGCCGGAGACGTCACAGCGTCCACCCGGCCGCCGCCCGCCAGTTGCTCGGCCAGCCGCTTGAGTCCGCGGTACGCCGATGTCCGCACGGATCCGCTGCGCTTGCCCAGCACCCTGGCCGCCGCGGGCCCGTCCAGACCGACGACCACGCGCAGCAGTACCGCCTCCGCCTGCTCGCGCGGCAGCGCGGCGATCATTTCCAGCGCCTGCTCGGTCGACAGCGCTTCGAGCGCGTCGTCGGCGGTGTCCTGCCTGCCGGGAAGGTCCAGTACGTCCTGCTCGATCAGCGCCGTACGGGGCCTTCGCTTCTGTTTGCGCAGATGGTCGAGCGCGCGGTGGCGGGCGATCGTCGCCGTCCAGCCGCGGAATCCCGCCCCGTCGCCGCGAAACCGCCCCAGGTCCCGCGCGATCTCCAGCCACGCCTCGGACGTCACGTCCTCGGCGTCCTCCCCCACCAGCCCCCGCACGTATCCGAGCAGCCCTGGATGCACGAGCCGGTACGCCGCTGCGAACCCGTCCTCGTCCCCCTGCTGGGCCCGCTCGACGGCAGCGCCCAGCTCCGCGTCGTACGCCTGCGTACGACGCCGCTCCCCGCCCCTGGCCACACGTCCCTCTTCGTGCCGACTCGGCACTGATCACCGTGCCCATGCCCCCTGGGAGGACGAGGCCCCCCATTGCTCTGCGCCCGCGGGCACGGAAACGTCACAGCCTCTTCCCAGCACGGGCTCGCCCCGTCGGATCCGGCGCCGGAGCGCCCTGCGGACGGCGACCTGCGGCGGTTCGGCCGTCAGCCGCCCATCTGCGCCTTGATGTGACCGATGACCTCGTTGAACTCCTCGGTCGGCGAGAAGTCGACGTACTCGCAGTCCTCCAGGGCCTCCGGCACGTGGCCGGGCGCCCAGTAGAACGCCTGGCCCGCCTCGTAGACCTCTTCGCCGTCCTTGGTCCGCATCTTCAGCCGCCCCTTGAACAGGTATCCCCAGTGCGGGCACTGGCACAGGTCGTCGGGCAGGCCCTTGGCCAGCGGCCCCATGTCCGTACCTTTGGGAAACCGTGCGAAGGCGACGGTCATGTCTCCGCCTACCTCCTGCATGCGCAGTTCCACTCCGCCGCCCTCGATCTCGACAGGAGCGTCGTTCCGGGTCGTTGCCTGCATGGCTCCTCCACGGCGGGACCCTTGGGAGGCTCGGGATCCTCCGCCTGCTCCCAGTCTGTCCCCGGCAGCACGCCCGTGCGACACGGCGGAACCGCCGTTCGGTGGCTGCGATGCAGTCGCGGAGCGCCAGGAACGCGCCGGGGACCACGAAGACGGCTCAGCCGTCGAGTCCGCCTGGGTCCTCAGCATGCCGTCCGCCGGTCCGTGAGTTCTCGACCGTCGTGTTGTCGCGCACGCGCATCGCTTCAGGCGCTGCCGCGGGCCCGGCGCGACGCCGCTGCCCGCAGTACGCGCTTGCCCTCGTTGGAGAGCTGGAGGGCGTGGTTCAGGCCACCGCCCGAGTCCTCCGAGAGCATGTCGAGGAGCTGGCACTGGCGGCGCAGTTCGCCGGCCGTGAGCGGGCTGATGCCGTCGGTCTCGCCGTTGCGGTACGCCTTCACCCGCGCCTCGTGGCCGTCCGGCGCCACCGCGTCCAGCCGCAGATGGACCTCCAGCACCGCCGCCGAGCACTCCTCGGCCCAGGCGCGCAGCGCGGGCCCGTCATAGGTGGTGGGGACCGCGGCGGCCATCCGGATGGCGAAGCCCGCCAGCTCGCCGGGGGCCGCGCCCGCGACGCGCTCCACCACGGCGGCGACTCTGCGCAGCCGGCCGAGCCACGCGTCGCCGCCCTCGACCGCGACCCACAGCGGCTTGAGCGCCTCGTCCGTGTCGAGGCCGATGCGCTCGGCGCCTTCGACGTACTCCAGCAGGGGCAGGCAGCGGTCCAGGCAGGCCACCGCGCTCGCCGCCAGGGTCCGTTCGTCGGCGCGGCCGATCAGTTCCACCAGGGTCACGGTGCCTCCCTCGGCACTGCAGGGCCCGCTCGGTGCGGGCCTTCTCCTTCCGACTGCGTACCGCGCCGCGATTGCGTCACAGTCCGCTCATCGCCGCTCACAGTCCCAGCCGGTCCAGGAAGCGCGCGAACAGCTCCTCGGCCACCGGGTCCGCCTCTTCGCGCAGTACGTCGAGCAGTGCGCCCGCGGCCACCGTCCGCCCGGTCGCGGCCGCCCACTCCACCGCTTTCGCCGCGGCTTCGTGCGGCGAGAGGAAGAGGTCCTCCAGGACCAGCCCGTCGGCGCTCAGACAGGCCGCCATCGCCTCGCGCCCCAGGCAGCCGAACCAGGACCCGGCCGCCGTCGCGGAGGTGGCGCCCTCCACGACCACGCAGGCGCTGTCCATGACGAAGGCGAACAGCGCGGGTGTCCCCGTCTCCCCGCACACGCCACGGGCGAGCGCCCCCATGTCACCGACCTGCGGCTCACTGGGCCGCGCCCACACCTGCCACCCGTCGCCCCGCGTCTCGTGGAGCGTCAGCCCTTCCCGTACGTCCGCGAGCGCGGCCAGCTCCGCGAGCGGCCGCCCGCTGCGGCCCACCACGAAGTAACCCCAGAAACCCATGCCCCGCTCCCCCCACGGCCCCCAACAGTTCCTGTCACATTCTGCCCACGACAGGTCGCTCTGTGGTCAGGTCGGCCGAACCGGCAGGCCCGGCCGTGCCCTTGAGGTGCTGCATGCGCGTCAGCGCGCGCACGAAGAGGATCGCGAGCACGGCGGCCGTGATGTCGAGCAGATCGGCGACGATCAGCTGGTCGAGGGCGTCGCGGATCGCGGCCGGCCCCTCGGCCTTCTCGTAGGTCTTGACGGCGAACCGGCCGTACAGCAAAGACGCGACCCAAGCCGTCCACCACAGGTCGAGGACGAGCTTCGGTTCCCGCTTCGCGGTCTCCAGCCCGTACGGGTCACGCCTGCTCGCCGCCCAGATGTCGACGGCGACCCCTCGCGGCATCCAGAAGTTGGCGAACGGGATGAACCAGGTGCCGATCGCCCATCCGGGCCCTCGGCGCTGAAGGTCCGGAGCGAAGACCTCGGCGTTGCGCCGTACCCGGAAGAACCAGACGAGGAAGACGACGGCCGTCACCACCAGCACCGGGGCGTACAGCTGGGACGACCGGACCAGCAGGGTCTCGGTCCGCTCCAGTTCGGCGGTGGCGATGTAGGAGAAACCCTCGGACGCCAGGGCGCCCCACTGACCCCGCGCACGGAACGAGACGAAGAGCGAGAAGCAGTCGGCCGCGACGATCGCGCAGAGCAGCGCCGTCACGGCGTACGAGAGCCCGACCGGCGAGCGCGGTACGGCCGCGGGCCCGGCGGACAGCGGCACCGCCTGCGCGCGTGGAGGCGGCTCGGACTTGGCGGCGGCGATCACGCAGCCGTCGCAGAGCCCTTCACCGGTGGTGACCTTCTCTGTCCCGCAATCAGCGCACAGCATGACTGGGCAGCCCCCCAAGAGCGCCGGAACGCCCCTCCCCAGAGGCGTGACGAATGTGCGGACGCCGGCCGGCGGCAGCATGCGGAACATACGCTGCCGCCGACCGGGCCGTCCATCACGAATCCGCAGCTCAGCCCGTGCGCTCGGCCAGCGCCTTGAAGCCCTCCCAGTCCAGGGCCGGCTTGCCCGAGTCCCACGTCTTCTGGGCCAGGGCGCGCATCGGCAGGTGGATGCCGCGCGCGACCTGCTCCTGCGTCTGCGCGTTCGAGAGATCGCACCAGATGGCGAGGCGGCCGCCCAGGATCTGGTCCGCGTAGCGGGCGGGCACCGGGGTGGTGCCGCGCAGGACCAGCGGCGTCCAGGACTCGTAGATGCGGCGGCCCGTCGGGTAGGTGAAGGTGTTGGGCTCGCCGAGTACGTAGTAGAGGTACTCGTCGTTGGCGTTGACCAGCTTGCGGCCCTCGCTCAGGTACTCCTGCGGCTCCCGCGCGCCGATCTCCTTGCCGGTCCAGTACTCGACCTCACGGTCCTGGTCCGCCTTGACGACGCCGCCGGCGTGCAGGCCGTCGTTCCAGGCCTTGAGGCTCTTGCCGTGCGGGCGAAGGGTCGCGGCGCGGTCGTTGAGCCAGCCGGTGGCCAGGTCCTGGATCTTCGCGTTCGGGCCGTACTTACGGACCGCCTCACGGGCGAGCCCCGGATACGAGGCCTCCGGGTTCCGCTTGGTCAGCGCCTGGTACTCGTCGCCGCCGAGGTGCACGTACCGGCCGGGGAAGAGGCCGGCGTACTCGCTCAGGAGATCGTCCACGATCCGCGCCGAGTCCGGGTTGGCGATGTCCACCGCGCCGCGCGCGGGCACGCCCTGGGCGTCGCGCAGCTGGAGCTCCGGGTGCGCGTCCATGACCGCGCCGAGGTGGCCCGGCGAGTCGATCTCGGGGATCACGGTGATGTG
Source organism: Streptomyces sp. ISL-99 (assembly GCF_018614005.1). Taxonomy (NCBI): domain Bacteria; kingdom Bacillati; phylum Actinomycetota; class Actinomycetes; order Kitasatosporales; family Streptomycetaceae; genus Streptomyces; species Streptomyces sp. ISL-99. Next base: position 27,991 of record NZ_JAGGPC010000002.1, on the reverse strand, counting down.
GCGGCTCTCGGCCAGCTTCACGATCCGCCGGACCTCGGCCTTGGTGAGGTGCTGCTGGGACACGACCTCGGGGTGGCTGTCCGATGCGATACGGAAACCCTGGTCGTCGGAGAAGTGCAGGCCGAGCTGGTTGAGCTTGAGGTCGCCCATCTCGCGGACGGTGTCCTCGATCCAGTCGGCGCTGAAGTGCTTGCGCGCGGTGTCGAGCATCACTCCGCGCTGCGGCTTGGCGGGCTTGTCGCGTACGACGCCCTCGGACAGGCGGCCGTCGGCGGCCAGGGCCTGCTTGACGGTGCGGGTCCCGTAGAAGACACCCGCCTCGTCGGCACCCGTGACACGGACACGCCCGTCACGCACAGTGAGGGTGTACGACTCGGGCGCGCCCCCGGGCTTCAGCGCCAGCTCGATGTCACCCGCGCGGCCCGACCCGGCGGCCGAGAAGCCGCGCTTGAGTTCCTGGGCCAGGAGCTTGCCCTCGTCGGCGAGCGCCCGGCTGTTGTCCGGCGCCACGACGACACGCGTGGAGCGCTGGGGCTTCCAGCCGGGGCCGGAGGCGGCGTCGTAGTCCTGAACCGCGGGGACGGCGCTGGGTGCCTTGGTCGGTCCTGGCTTCGCGGACGGCTTCGCCGGCTTCGACGGTGCTGCTGATGTTGCTGGTGCTGCCGGCTTCGGCGATGCTGCCGGTGTGGCCGACGACGCCGACGGCGCGGACGGCGCCGACTGCGTGACGGTGGCGATGAGCGGGACGGTCAGGGAGACCGCGGCTATGGCCAGCGGCCCCCGGAATTGCGACATCATTGGGCGAACGATGCCCAATCAGACCCTCAATCGTCCACCAATCGTCCAGTATGTGTGTCCAACCTCTCCCGTTCGAGTGAGATTCGCGCATCCGTCGGACAGCCCTCACAAAGCATCGCTAGCGTTGCGCCTCAGCCACCCCACCCTTCTCGCCTGTCCCATTCCGAGGAGCTCACGCTGTCCAGCGAATCGCCGGGACGTACGGCCACCCCCGCCCAGAGCCGCAGACCCCTCACCGCCGCCACCGCCACCGGGCTCGACCGCTTCAACGCCGCGCCCGCCGACGCCGCCGAGACCGCCCTGCTCGTCTGCTGCGACAGCCTGCGCTGGGCGCGGCGCATCGTCGGCCACCGCCCGTACCCCGACCTCGACGCGCTGCTCGCCGCGGCCGACGAGGCGGCGTACGACCTGTCCCGCGACGAGATCGCGGACGCGCTGACCGGCGAATCCTCCGCGGGCCCGGCCGAGGGCGCCCCCGCCGTCGCGCACACCGCGCTGCGCGCTGCCCACGCGGCGTACGAGAGCAGCTTCGGCCACGCCTTCGTGATCTGCCTGGACGGCTTCCCGCCCGAGGAGCATCTCGACCAGGTACTGGCGGGCATCCGGTCACGGCTTGGCAACGAAGCCGAGAAGGAACAGGCGGTCGCCGCCGACGAGCTGCGCAGGCTGGCACGGGGACGGCTCGCCCATCTCATTTCAGATCCGCAGAAAGCGGCTGTTCTTACGACAAGAGGCGACCTTGCAGGCCACACCGGCCGCGCCGACCGGCCCGATAGCCCGTCCGTGGCTGTTTGATTGCCTCTTTGATCACACCAGTGGACCCCGCGCGAACGAACCGACAACTCGTCGCTACGATGGCCGGGGCCGGTGGACCGTACCCGGCCGGGCCAGACCGACACAGAAGCCGGCATGGCCCCAATCCCCGCTCCCGGAGGGTTTTTCCGTGCCGGCTGGAACGCTGTATCGCGGCCGGGAAGGTATGTGGTCCTGGGTGGCTCATCGAGTCACCGGCGTCCTCATTTTCTTCTTCCTGTTCGTACACGTCCTCGACACCGCTCTCGTCCGCGTCTCTCCCGAGGCGTATGACGATGTCGTGGCCACCTACAAGACCCCGCTCGTGGCGCTGCTCGAGTACGGCCTTGTCGCCGCCATCCTCTTCCACGCGCTGAACGGCCTGCGGGTCATCGCCGTGGACTTCTGGTCCAAGGGCACGCGCTACCAGAAGCAGATGCTCTGGACTGTGATGGGCATCTGGATCGTGCTGATGGCAGGCGCCCTCTACCCCGTGCTCGGCCACGCCGTACGCGAAGTCTTCGGGAGCTGACGCAGAGATGTCTGAGACCACTGCTTCGACCGTCGGTCCCGTCGAGGGCGAGAGCCTCTACGACGTGGACCACCCGGCTCCCGTCATCGAGGCCCCCCGCGCTCGTACCAAGAAGACGCCCAAGTCGACCCGCACGAACTTCGAGCTGTACGGCTGGCTGTTCATGCGGCTGTCCGGCATCGTGCTGGTCGTCCTGGTCCTCGGCCACCTGCTGATCCAGCTCGTGCTGGACGGCGGCGTGTCCAAGATCGGCTTCGCCTTCGTGGCGGGCCGCTGGGCCTCGCCGTTCTGGCAGACCTGGGACCTGCTCATGCTGTGGCTGGCGATGCTGCACGGCGCCAACGGCCTGCGTACCGTCATCAACGACTACGCGGAGCGGCCGAACACCCGCTTCTGGCTGAAGAACCTGCTGTACACCGCCACGGTGTTCACCGTCCTTCTGGGCACGCTGGTGATCTTCACCTTCGACCCGAACATCCGCTAGGCCCGGGGCTGAGGCAACCACCATGAAGATTCACAAGTACGACACCGTCATCGTCGGCGCCGGTGGCGCGGGCATGCGCGCGGCCATCGAGTCGACGAAGCGCAGCCGCACCGCCGTGCTGACGAAGCTGTACCCCACCCGGTCCCACACGGGCGCCGCGCAGGGCGGCATGGCCGCCGCGCTGGCGAACGTGGAGGAGGACAACTGGGAGTGGCACACCTTCGACACGATCAAGGGCGGCGACTACCTGGTCGACCAGGACGCCGCCGAGATCCTGGCGAAGGAGGCCATCGACTCCGTTCTCGACCTGGAGAAGATGGGCCTGCCGTTCAACCGCACGCCGGACGGCACCATCGACCAGCGCCGCTTCGGCGGTCACTCCCGTAACCACGGTGAGGCCCCGGTCCGCCGGTCCTGCTACGCGTCGGACCGCACCGGCCACATGATCCTCCAGACGCTGTACCAGAACTGCGTCAAGGAGGGTGTGGAGTTCTTCAACGAGTTCTACGTCCTCGACCTGCTCATGCAGGAGATCGACGGCGTCAAGAAGTCCGCGGGCGTTGTCGCCTACGAACTGGCGACCGGCGAGATCCACGTCTTCCAGGCGAAGGCGGTCATCTTCGCCTCCGGCGGCACCGGCAAGTTCTTCAAGGTGACGTCGAACGCCCACACCCTGACCGGTGACGGCCAGGCAGCGGCGTACCGCCGTGGTCTGCCGCTGGAGGACATGGAGTTCTTCCAGTTCCACCCGACGGGCATCTGGCGCATGGGCATCCTGCTGACGGAGGGCGCCCGCGGTGAGGGCGGCATCCTCCGCAACAAGGACGGCGAGCGCTTCATGGAGAAGTACGCGCCGGTCATGAAGGACCTCGCGTCCCGTGACGTCGTCTCGCGGTCTATTTACACCGAGATCCGCGAGGGGCGCGGTTGCGGGCCCGAGGGCGACCACGTCTTCCTCGACCTGACGCACCTGCCGCCGGAGCAGCTCGACGCGAAGCTCCCGGACATCACGGAGTTCGCGCGTACGTACCTGGGCATCGAGCCGTACACGGACCCGATCCCGATCCAGCCGACCGCGCACTACGCCATGGGCGGCATCCCCACGAACGTCAAGGGTGAGGTCCTCGCGGACAACACCACGGTCGTTCCAGGTCTGTACGCCGCCGGTGAGGTCGCCTGCGTCTCGGTGCACGGCGCGAACCGTCTGGGTACGAACTCGCTGCTCGACATCAACGTCTTCGGCAAGCGCGCCGGCATCGCCGCCGCCGAGTACTCGGCCGCGAACGACTATGTCGAGCTTCCCGAGGACCCGGCGTCGCTCGTCGTCGCGCAGGTCGAGCGCCTGCGCAGCAACACCGGCAGCGAGCGGGTCCACGACATCCGCCGGGAGCTCCAGGAGACGATGGACGCCAACGTGATGGTGTTCCGTACCGAGCAGACGATCAAGACGGCGGTCGAGAAGATCGGCGAGCTGCGCGAGCGTTACCTCAACGTCTCGATCCAGGACAAGGGCAAGCGGTTCAACACCGACCTGCTGGAGGCCATCGAGCTGGGCAACCTGCTCGACCTGGCCGAGGTCATGGCCGTGTCCGCCCTGGCGCGCAAGGAGTCCCGCGGCGGTCACTACCGCGAGGACTTCCCGAACCGCGACGACGTCAACTTCATGCGCCACACCATGGCGTACCGCGAGGTCGGCGACGACGGCACGCAGTCGATCCGTCTCGACTACAAGCCGGTCGTCCAGACCCGCTACCAGCCGATGGAGCGTAAGTACTGATGGCTACCCCGACTCTGGACAAGGTCGACGACGCGAAGCCCGCGGCCGTCCCCTCGCCGTACATCACGGTCACGTTCCGGATCCGCCGCTTCAACCCGGAGATCTCCGCCGAGGCCGAGTGGCAGGACTTCCCGATCGAGATCGACCCGAAGGAGCGTGTGCTCGACGGTCTCCACAAGATCAAGTGGGAGACCGACGGCACGCTGACCTTCCGCCGTTCGTGCGCGCACGGCATCTGCGGCTCCGACGCGATGCGGATCAACGGCAAGAACAGGCTCGCCTGCAAGACGCTGATCAAGGACATCAACCCGGAGAAGCCGATCACGATCGAGGCCATAAAGGGCCTCACGGTCCTCAAGGACCTCGTGGTCGACATGGACCCGTTCTTCCAGGCGTACCGCGACGTCATGCCCTTCCTCATCACGAAGGGCAACGAGCCGACGCGTGAGCGTCTGCAGTCCGCCGAGGACCGCGAGCGCTTCGACGACACCACCAAGTGCATCCTGTGCGCCGCGTGCACGTCCTCGTGCCCGGTGTTCTGGAACGACGGCCAGTACTTCGGCCCGGCGGCGATCGTCAACGCGCACCGCTTCATCTTCGACTCGCGTGACGAGGGCGGCGAGCAGCGGCTGGAGATCCTGAACGACAAGGACGGCGTGTGGCGTTGCCGTACGACGTTCAACTGCACGGACGCCTGCCCGCGCGGTATCGAGGTCACCAAGGCCATCCAGGAAGTGAAGCGCGCACTGATCACGCGCCGCTTCTGACCTGTACGCGCACAACGCTGCCCCGTCGCCCGGTTCTTCCGGGTGGCGGGGCCGTTGTGTGTCAGGATCGGGGGGACCAGGGCAGCAGGCTGAGGGGAGCCCGGAAACATGAGTGATCCGAATCCGTACGCGACGGACGGCGACCCGAACGGCGCCTACCAGTGGGGCCCTGTCCCCGGCTACGGCTACGGCTACCCGCAGCAGCCGACGCTGCCGGGGGCGCCGATGCCGTACACCGGCCCGCCGGCGGGTTTCGCGGGCGCGCCGCTCATGTCGGTCGGTGACATCACCGTCATGCCCGACGCCATCGTCACCCCGTCCGGCACGATGCCGCTCAAGGGCGCGGTGTGGACGGTCACCGACATGTCGCGCACCGAGGAGCGGATGCCGACGGCCGCAGTCGTGCTGGCCGTCGTCTTCTTCATCTTCTGCCTGCTCGGGCTGCTCTTCCTCCTGATGAAGGAGAAGGTGACGACCGGCTACGTCCAGGTCACCGTGACCAGCGGCGGCCGCCATCACTCCACGGTGGTCCCGGCCCTCGGCCCGCAGACCCTGCACACGGTCATGGGGCAGATCAACTACGCCCGCTCGCTCAGCGCCTGAGGCTCGTCAGGCTCGTACGGCATCACGGGCCGCTCGAAGAACGTCTCAAGCGACACCGTCGCACTGGTGCCGCTGACGCCCTCGATCTCGTACAACCGCCGTAGTACGTCCTGGAGTTGCCCGGTCGTCGAGGTCCGCACCTTGACGAGTACGGACGCGCTGCCCGCGATGACGTGGGCCTCCTCGATCTCCGGGATCGCGGCGAAGGCGGCGGCCGAATCACCCATCCACGCCGACGATTCGACGTGGACGAAGGCCAGTACGCCGCGCCCGAGCGCCGCCGGGTCGACGTCCACCGTCGTACGGCGGATCACGCCGCGCTCGCGGAGTTTGCGTACGCGCTCGTGGGCGGCGCCCGCCGAGAGGCCGACGGCCTTGCCCAGGGCCGCGTACGACTGGGTGGCGTCCCGCTGGAGGAGGGCGACGAGTTCACGGTCTATCAGGTCCACGCTTGCCACCGTATCCCATCCTGCGATAGTCATTCATAGCCGGATGATGTTCAGCGATGCAGCAGAAGGGCTTGACCATGTCCTCCACTGGCCGTACTTCGATTTACGAGATCCTGGACGAACGCTTCCGCACCGGACGGTGTGCCAATGGGGACGAGCGGCTGGAGACGCTGTACGACGACTGCCGCTGGGCCGAGGGGCCGCTCTATCTGCCCGCCTGGCGGCAGACCGTCTGGAGCGACATCCCCAATGACCGCCTGCTGCGGTGGGACGAGACGACCGGCGCCGTCAGCGTCTTCCGCTCCCCCGCCGGGCACACGAACGGCAACACTCTCGACCGCGAGGGCCGGCTGATCAGCTGCGAGCAGGGCAACCGCCGCGTCAGCCGCACCGAGCACGACGGCCGGATCACCGTCATCGCCGACCGCTTCGAGGGCAAGCGGCTCAACAGCCCGAACGACGCCACCGTGCACTCCGACGGCTCGATCTGGTTCTCCGACCCGGACTTCGGGATCACCAGCGACTACGAGGGCTACCGCGCGGAGAGCGAGATCGGCTCCTGCAACGTCTACCGGGCGGACCCGGCGACCGGCGAGGTGCGTCTCGTCACCGACAGCACCGAGGCGCCGAACGGGCTCGTCTTCTCTCCCGACGAGCGGCAGTTGTACGTCTCCGACACGCGGGGCGGCTGTATCCGCGTCTTCGACGTACGGGAGGACGGCACGCTCTCCGACGGCAAGGTGTTCGCCGAGGCGAGGAACGGCGCGCGGTTCGACAACCTCCGCTTCGACGACGAGGGGCGGCTGTGGGTGGCGGCGATGGACGACGGCGTCCACTGCTACGACCCGGACGGCACGCTCATCGGCCGCCTCCTCGTCCCCGAGGCCGTCTCGAACATCTCCTTCGGCGGCCCGAAGAGCAACCGCGCGTTCATCACGGCGACGACGACGCTGTACTCGCTGGTGATGTCCGTGACGGGGGCGCCCCGGATCCGCCGTACGCGCTGATCCGTCAGTCCTGGGCGGGGATGTCGAGGGCGGTTCCGTAGAGGCGGGACACCTGGATGCGGATGACCACGCGCCGGTCGGGCGCCGGCTGCTCGGTGAGGGCTGCCCGGCCCGCCGGGTCAACTATCTCCGCCGCACCCTCGGCGACGGCGAACGACCCTACGTCGGGGCCGGCGACGTGCAGCGACGTATGCGGATCGCGGCGCAGTTGACGGACCTTGAGGCGGTCGGCGGTGGACGAGATGGTCAGGACGCGCTGCTCGGCGTTTCAGTCGGAGAGGACCGCGACGCCCACGGCCATGCCGATCTGCTGTGTGGTGTTGAACAGCCCGGAGGCGAGACCGGCGTCCTCCTCGCTCGCGCCGGACATGCCGAGGGTGGTCAGCGCGGGGAGGGCGAGGCCGAAGCCTTCCTTGGGCTCGGTGAACAGCGTCACCAGTGGCCGGCATCGCCACGGTCACGATGGAGCCGTCGAGGATGATCATCAGCATCCCGGTGGCGATGACTCCGAGGGCGAGCCGGCGCGAGCGGGGGGCGGCGGGTGATGCGGGAGACGGGGCGGATGCGGCAGACATGCGGCCTCTCCTGCTCCGTTGGGGCGAAAGGAGAGACCGTAGCAGATGGGTTTGTTGCAGACTATTTCTTACGGGCCTACTTTTGGGCCTGGCGCGCGCGGCGGGCCGCCCGGGGCTGGTCGACCGGAGTCGCCAGACCGTCACTGACCAGGAACTTCAGTGCGCGCAGGAGCACCTCCCGGTCCCCCTCGGGAAGCGCAGCCAGGGCCTCACGGTGCACGCGGTCGACGATCTCCTGGCTCCGCCCGGCGACGCGCGCGCCCTCCTTGGTGACCGCGATGATCCGGGCGCGCCGGTCCGTACTGGACGGGCGGCGCTCGGCGAGACCGGCCTTCTCCAGGGCGTCAACCGTGACCACCATCGTCGTCTTGTCCATGTCGCCGATCTCTGCGAGCTGGATCTGGGTGCGCTCCTCTTCCAGGGCATGGACGAGTACGCAGTGCATCCGGGCGGTCAGGCCGATCTCGGCGAGGGCGGCGGACATCTGGGTGCGCAGGACGTGACTGGTGTGATCGAGGAGGAAGGACAGGTCCGATTCGGTGCGGGCGGGCGTCATGGCGGTCATGCACACCAGCGTAGCAATTCGATCCGTGACGGATTATCCCGAAGAGGACTTCTCTGCGGCCGCCAAGCCACTTGAACATGTTCAAAAATGGGTCTAGATTCATCCCTGCCAGCCTTTTGAACACGTTCAAGAAGGGGTGGGGAATGGACCTCACTGTCGTCGCCTACGTCGTCTACCTGCTGATCAGCGTGGCGCTCACCATCTGGGTCGCCCGGACGCTGAGCCGCAACGGGCGCATCTTCATCGCGAGCGTCCTGCACGGGGACGAGAAACTCGCCGACGCGGTCAACCACCTCCTGGTGGTCGGCTTCTACCTCGTCAACCTCGGCTTCGTCGCCCTCTACCTCAAGGCCGCGGACGCCGTCGCGGACGCCCGCGGGCTCTTCGAGGCGCTCTCGGTGAAGCTCGGTGTCGTCCTCCTCGTCCTCGGCGTCATGCACCTCGGCAACGTCTGGGTCCTCAACAAGATCCGGCGGCGGTCCATCATGGAGCGCGAGCAGGTCCCGCCGGTCCCGCCGCAGGGCTGGACCACCGCTCCCGCCGGGGCGTGAGCACGGTGACCCGCATCCCGGTCACCAGACTGACCGTCCTGTACGACGCCCAGTGCGCCCTCTGCGTCCACCTGCGGAGCTGGCTGCTGCGCCAGCGGCAGCTCGTACCGCTGGACCTGGTTCCGGCCGGCTCGGACGAGGCGCGGCGCAGGTACCCGCGCCTCGACCACGCCCGCACCATGCGGGAGATCACCGTCATCGGCGACAAGGGCCAGATCTACGGCGGGCCCGCGGCCTGGGTGGTCTGCCTCTGGGCCCTGGCCGACCACCGGCCCAAGGCCCACTGGCTCGCCACCCCGGCGGGCTCCCCCTTCGTACGGGTCACGATGCTCGCGGCGGCCAAGTACCGCGAGGCGACGGGGGCGGGGGCGGGGGCGGGGGCAGGCCTCGCGCCGCCCTGCGACGACCGGTGCTCCGTACCCGGTTAGGCTCGGACACCGTGAAAGAAGACAAGGCCCCGAAGAGCGAGCAGACCCGCACGCTCATCCTCGAAACCGCCCTCCAGCTCTTCCAGGACCGCGGTTACGACAAGACGACCATGCGGGCCATCGCCAAGGAGGCAGGGGTCTCCGTAGGGAACGCGTACTACTACTTCGGCTCCAAGGAACACCTCGTCCAGGGCTTCTACGACCGGATCGCCGCCGAACACCAGGCGGCGGTCCGTCCCGTACTGGACAAGGAGACGGACCTGGAAGCGCGCCTGGCGGGCGTGCTGAAGGCCTGGCTCGACATCGCCGCGCCGTACCACGAGTTCGCGGCCCAGTTCTTCAAGAACGCCGCCGACCCCGAGAGCCCGCTGAGCCCCTTCTCCCCCGAGTCGGAACACGCCCGCGAGGCGGCCATCGCCGTGCACCGGGAGGTCCTGGCGGGCTCCAAGGCCAAGGTCGCGGAGGAACTGCGGGACATCCTCCCCGAGTTGATGTGGCTCTCCCAGATGGGACTCGTCCTGTACTGGGTCTTCGACCGCTCCGAGGACCGGGAGCGCAGCCGCCGCCTCGCCGAACGCGGCGCCCGCCTCACCACGCGCGGGGTCGCGCTCGCCCGCTTCCGGGTGCTGCGTCCGCTCGTACGCGAAGTGCACGAGCTGTTCACGGACTTCCTGCCGGGGATGGCCCAGACGGCCGCTGCCCGCAAGACGGACTGACCGCGGCTACGCCTGGCGCGAGGCCAGTTCGACCACCGTGATGTCGGACTCCGCGCCCACCCGGACCGGCGGACCCCACGCGCCCGCACCGCGCGAGACGTACAGCTGCGTGTCGCCGTACCGCTCAAGGCCGGCGACCGTCGGATTCGCCTGGGCGGCGAGGAAATTGCCCGGCCACAGCTGCCCGCCGTGCGTGTGCCCGGACAGTTGAAGGTCCACTCCGTGGCGTACCGCGTCGTGGATGACCACGGGCTGATGCGCGAGCAGGACGGCCGCGCGGGTACGGTCCCGGTCCCCCAGCGCCCGTACGAAGTCGGGGCCCTGCCCCTCGCTCTCCCCCGCGAGGTCGTTGACCCCGGCGAGGTCGAAGCCCGCGATCTCGACGCGGTCGTTCTCCAGCGGCCGCAGACCGAGCTCGCGCACATGGTCGACCCACTGCTCGGCGCCGGAGAAGTACTCGTGGTTGCCGGTCACGAAGAAGGCCCCGTGCCGGGCCCTGATCTGCGCCAGCGGCTCGGCCGCGTGACCCAGATCGGCCACGCTCCCGTCGACGAGGTCGCCGACGACGGCCACCAGGTCGGGCTGGACGGAGTTGATCCTGTCGACGATGCGCTGGGTGTGGGCGCGGCCGAGGATCGGACCGAGGTGTACGTCGCTGACGACGGCGACGCGGAACCCGTGCGCCCCACGCGGCAGTTTGGCCAACGGCACGCTGACCCGCTTCACCCGCGGACCGCGCAGCACGCCGTACGTCCCGTAACCGACAGTGCCCAGCGCGGCCACGGCGGCGCCCGCCCCCACCACCCGCGACACGAACATGCGCCGCGAGAGGTCCCCGGAGGCGGTGGAGCCGCCGGGCCGGGTGCCGGGGATCGGCGCCGCGGGCGCGGGCGCGGGAGGTGCGGGCGCCTCGGGTTCCGTCACCGTGTCCGTGCCGCCGGCCGCGGGCGCCGTTGACGTCCCGGCGCCGCCGCGCGTACGGGGGGTTCGCGGCCCGGACGCGGCGGAGCCGTCGGCCGATGCCGGGGGAAGCGCGGAGGCGAGGGGCGAAACCCCGGTGGCCTCCTCGGCATCCCGACGCCCCAACCACCACCGCAGCACCGGCCGTACCGCCTCGCCGACGACCAGCGCCATCACCAGGTACATCAGCACGGCCAGCCACATGTACCCCGGCCACGCCAGCACCTGCTGCGCCCAGAACGGCGTGCCGGCCCGTGCCGACACCAGCGCCCCGACCGCCAGCAACGGCAGCAGCACAGCCGCCACCGTCCCCGCCCGCCGGAGGACACTGCCTCCCGCGGTCGTGTCGCGGACCAGCCGACGCCAGACGTACCAGTGCGCCCCGGCCAGCAGGGCGATGACCGAGAGCGCGATGAAAACGAAGACAACGACCACAGTTATCCCTGTCTCCGCTCACGTCGCAGGGCCCGCACACCACGGAACCCGATCACCCCCACCGCCGTCCCCAGAAGAAAGGACGTGACGGCGAGCAGCAGATGTACCCAGAAGTACGTGGTCGGGTCACCCGCGTCGTCGAAGGCGAGGCCGCTGCCGTCCTTCCACAGGTTCCGGACGAAAGTGACCCAGATGAACCAGCTCCACACCCCGAAGGCGAGCAGGAACCAGGAGACGGAGCGGCTGAGCTTCATACGCCCAGTATCGCCACCGGCCCCCGCCTCCCGCCCCCGGGGTGGGACCGCAGGCCCCGACGCACCTACGGACGCACGTACGGACACCGGTGCTGGGCCGACCCGGCGCAGCTCACGGCGGTTCACCCCCGCCATGTCCACATCCACATCCATGCCCTGTACGTTCTCGTCCGTGTCTGCCGTTAAAAAGACCGCACTGACGGTCCTCTCCGCCGCGTTGCTGCCCGCACTCACCGCACTGCCCGCACACGCGGCAACAGCAGACGACAAGCCAGGTGCACAGCAGCCGAAACCCCCGGCCGTGATGTCGACGGTCGGCGGCACACAACTCGGCCTCCCCGGTACGCAGGTGGAGCTCGGCCCGCGCGCACCCGTGCTCCCGAAGGAGCTGAGCGGCCGGTCGTGGATCGTCGCCGATGCCGAATCCGGCGACGTACTCGCATCGCACAACTCCCACTGGCGGCTGCCCCCCGCGTCCACCATGAAGATGCTGTTCGCGGACACGGTCCTGCCGCGGCTGTCCAAGTCGCAGGTCTACACGGTGAAGGACACCGACCTGGCGGACCTCGGCGAGGGCAGCAGTCTCGTCGGCCTCAAGGAGGACCACACGTACTCGGTCCACGACATGTGGCTCGGGGTGTTCCTGAGGTCCGGCAACGACGCCGTGCACGTCCTGTCGGAGATGAACGGCGGGTGGGACAAGACCGTCGTGGACATGCAGAAGCACGCCGATGAGCTCCAGGCGCTCGACACCACTGTCGTCTCGCCCGACGGTTACGACGCGAAGGGCCAGGTCAGCAGCGCGTACGACCTGACGCTCATCGCCCGCAGCGGGATGCAGAAGAAGGACTTCCGCGAGTACTGCTCGACGGCGACCGCCACCTTCCCGGGCGAGAAGAAGAAGGGGAAGAAGCGCGAGAGCTTCCAGATCCAGAACACCAACCGCCTGCTGACGGGGGCCTGGGGCGTCGAGCCGTACAAGGGCCTGGCGGGCGTCAAGAACGGCAACACCACCCACGCGGGAGCGACGTTCACGGGTGTCGCGCAGCGTGGCGACAAGGTGCTGCTGGTCACCGTCATGAACCCGTCGGCGAGTGAGGGCAACGCTGTCTACAAGGAGGCCGCCCGCCTGCTCGACTGGGGCTTCGAGGCGTCGGGGAAGGTCACCCCCGTCGGTGAACTGGTGCCGCCGAGGTCCGCCGCGACGGACCAGGGCGCGGGGCCCGCCAAGGGCAAGGGTGCGAAGGGCGGCGGCGTGGGCACCGGTGACATCGCCGCCGAGGACGGGCAGACGCAGCTCGCGTCGACCGACGACGGCAGCAGCGGCGTCGGCACGGCGGTCGCGGTCACGGGCGGTGCGCTGGTGGTACTGGCCGCCGCGGCGCTCCTGGTCAACCGGCGCTGGCCGCTGCCCGCCCTGTCGCGTCGCCGCCCGCGCCGCTAGGAGGCGAGGTGCCGGGCGGGGGTCCAGCGGCCGGCGGGGTGCTGGGAGGCGGGCCGTCGGCCGGGGCCTCCTCGGCCTTCTCTGCGTCCGGCCGTTCGCCATCGGCATCCCGGTCTTCGCCCGCCGCCCGCTCGCTGTCGTGCCGCGTCGCCGTCCAGGCCGCGCAGCACAGCAGCAGCTTCGCCGTGAGGTTGATCCACAGCAGCAGTGCGACGGGAACGCCGAACGCCCCGTACATGCTCTTCGCCGCGACGCCCTTCATATAGCTGCCCAGCAGCAGCTTGAGCAGCTCGAAACCGATCGCGCCGATGAGCGAAGCGGTGATCAGCCGGTGCCTGACCGGCTGCACCCCCGGCAGCAGCGTCAGGACGTACAGCAGGATCAGGAAGTCCGCGCCGACCGCGAGGGCGAGCGCGGCGATCCGCAACAGCACGCCGCCCGCGCCGCTTTGGGACACGCCGGTCTGCTCGGCGGTCCAGTCGACGGCCGTCGAGCCGATCGAGGAGGCGGCCCAGGATGAAAGCCCGATGACGCCGAGGCCGGCCAGCACCCCGCCGTCCTTGAGTTTGCGGAGGAAGATGTTCCCCTCGTCGGTGTCGTCCAGCTCCCAGACGGCCCGCAGGCACTCCCTCATCGAGCCGACCCACCCGATACCGGTGAAGAGCAGCACGGCGCCGGCGACGATGCCGACAGTGCCCGCGTTCTCCACGAGGGACGCGAGGTCGAGCTGCCCGGAGATGCCGGGCACCTGCTCGGCGATCTTGTTTTCCATGCGGTGCAGCTGGTCGTCGGAGAGCAGGGCCGCGCCGATCGCGGCGCCGACGGTGATCAGCGGGAAGAGCGAGAGAAAGCTGATGAAGGTGATCGCGGCAGCCAGCCGGGTCCAGTGGACGCGATCGAGCGTTTCGTACGTACGCCACGCGTGAGTGACCGTCAGCCGCGTCACGAACGGGCCGACGACGGGCAGATTCTTCAGCCAGTCCATGACGTGCGCCTACCCTCCGGGGCCGAAAACCAGCGTCCTGGTCCCCCAGAAGCGCAGGCAGGTCGCCAGCGCCATGCCGACGACCGCTCCGGAGACGGTGTCGGCGCGGGGGGAGGTCAGCCCGAGGCCGTAGTGCGAGGCGGTGAGGCAGAGGAGCTGGACGACCGCGCCCGCGACGTTGACGGCGAAGAAGACGGCGTACTGGCGCACCCGTAACCGGGCCCGGACCACGGCCCGTGTTCCGTCCGCCGCCCGCTTCCGGTACGTGCCCAGTGCGTTCCCGGCGTACGCGACCGAGCATCCGGCGACGAACGACAGCGCCTTCGCGGTGAGCGGATCCCAGCCGAGCGGGCCGCGCAGCCACCCGAAGAGCGCGAGGTCGACGGCGTACGCACAGCCGCCTGCCAGCGCGAAGCCGCGCAGCTCGGACCGGGTCACGCCCCGTGCGGGGCGTCTCACAGATCGGCCACGGCGAGCCCGTACATCCCCACCCACACGAGCCCGATGACGGCGAGCCCACGGTCGCGCAGGACGACGTCCTCGGGGGCGCCCGCCGTGCCCCGGTCGGCGAAGACGGCGTACCGCAGCACGGAGAGGATGAACGCGACCATCGACAGCTGGCGCCACGGCAGCAGGCTGCCGTTGGCCGTGCCGCCGCTCTCCAGGGCCCACAGGCAGTACCCGAGTACGGCGACTCCGGCCGCGAGCTGCCAGACGAAGCGCAGGTAACCGGTGGTGTATTCGCCGAGCAGCGCGCGGGTGGCGCCGCGCTGCCCGGGCCGGGCGGCCATCTGCACGGCCTCGGAGTAGCGCTTCGCGGCGACCATGAAGAGCGCGCCGAAGCCGGCGGTGATCAGGAACCAGCGGGAGAGGGGGATGTCGAGCGCCACGCCGCCGATCATCGCGCGCATCAGGAAGCCGGTGGTGACGACGACGAGATCGACGACGAGGACGTGCTTGAGCCGCATGCAGTACGCGAGCTGCATGACGACGTACGCAGTGAGGAGAGCGGCCGTCATCACGTTGCAGAGCAGGGCGGCGGCGACCGGCGTGAGGACGGCGAGCAGCCCTCCGGCCGCGTACGCCACGCGCACGGGGACCTGTCCGGCGGCGACGGGGCGGCGGCGCTTGACGGGGTGCGCGCGGTCGGCGTCGGCGTCGCGCGCGTCGTTGATCAGGTAGACGGCGGACGCGGCGGCGGTGAACAGCAGGAAGACGACGGCCAGTTGGGCCAGGGCGCGGTAGGAAGCCAGTTCTCCCGCGGCGGCGGGCGCGGCGAGGACCAGTACGTTCTTGACCCACTGGCGGGGGCGCGCGGTGCGCAGCAGCCCGGCGGGCAGGCTGAGCGGCCGCCGCCTGGGCGCCCGGCGCGGCGCGGCACGGCGGGGCCGCCCGATCATCGCGGTGGTGGGGGTGGTTGTTGCGGTCGCGGTTCTGTTTCTGGTTGCGGTGGTCCTGGTGTTGCTGCTGCTGCGCTCAGGCATGCGCGGCACCGCCTTCGGCCACGGTCCCGACTGCGGAGGCGGAGACGGGCGCGTGGAGGGGCGCGGAGAGGGGCGCGCGGAGGGGCGCGGAGGCGGAGGTCGCGGTCCGCGCCGGCGCCGGCTTTGCCATCCAGGCCGCCCCGAGTCCGGCGGTGATCCCGCCGAGCAGGACACCGGCCACCACATCGCTCGGGTAGTGGACCCCGACGACCAGTCGGGACACGCACATCGCGGCGGCCAGCGGCGGCACGAGGTGGTGGCCGACGGGGCGCAGCGCGCCGAAGGCCACCGCCGCGGCGGCGGCCGACGCGGCATGGGAGCTCGGGAAGGAGTGCCGGCCGGCGGTGCTCACCAGGGGCTTCAGGGCGGCGAGTTGGGGGCGGGCGCGGCGTACGGCCAGCTTGACGGCCATGCTCGCGAGGTGCGCCGCACCGATCAGCGCCGTACCACGCAACCAGGCCCCGCGGCGCTCGTGGTCGGCACCCGCACCCAGGAGGCCGGCGGCGATCCAGACGGCGCCGTGCTCACCGCACCAGGAGAGCCCCCGGGCGGCCGACGCCACGCGTGGATCCGTACCGCAATCCCGCATGGCCGACAGCAGACGGCGATCAACCTCTCGCATCTGTCACCCCTCTTCCGTAGCGGCGGCCCGGCCGGTCGGTCGGGCGCAGGCAAGGGGCGACTCTGCTCGGATTAAGCAGACTAGTCATGTTAATTGCGTACGACACTCCACCAATCACCCATTCGCCCAGCACACCAGGCGATTTACTGAACTGCGACGTTTACCGGCGATACGGTCACTGCCATGCCTGTCGACACCCCCTCAGTGGAAGTGACCGGTTGGGGCCGCACCGCCCCGACGGCCGCCGCCCGCCTGGTCCGCCCCCGTTCGTACGAGGAGGCGGCGGCCGCGGTCCTCGACTGCGGAACGGGCGGCGTGCGGGGCGGGCGCGGCGTGCGGGGAGGTATCGCGCGCGGGCTCGGCCGGGCGTACGGCGACGCGGCGCAGAACGCGGGCGGCTCCGTACTCGACATGACCGGCCTCGACCGCATCCGTACGATCGATGCCCGGACGGGCGTCGTGGTGTGCGACGCGGGCGTGAGCCTGCACCGGCTGATGGAAGTGCTGCTGCCGCTCGGCTGGTTCGTACCGGTCACCCCCGGCACGCGGTACGTGACCGTGGGCGGCGCGATCGGCGCCGACATCCACGGCAAGAACCACCACGGCTCCGGCTCCTTCTCCCGCCACGTCCTCTCCCTCGAACTGCTCACCGCCGACGGCCAGGTACGTACCGTCCCCTCCGGTACGGGCCTCTTCGACGCCACGGCGGGCGGCATGGGCCTGACCGGCGTCATCCTCTCGGCGAGCATCCAGCTCCTCCCCGTCGAGACCTCCTTGATGTCCGTCGACACGGAACGCGCCACCGACCTGGACGACTTGATGGCCCGGCTCACCGCCACCGACCACCGCTACCGCTACTCGGTCGCCTGGATCGACCTGCTCGCGCGCGACGCGGCCATGGGGCGCTCGGTACTCACGCGGGGGGATCACGCCGCGCTGGACGCGCTCCCGACGCGCGCCCGCCGAACGCCGCTCGCGTTCCGGCCGGGCAGGCTCCCGGCCGCACCCGGCTTCGTACCCGAAGGGCTGCTCGGGCGGGCGTCCGTGGGGCTGTTCAACGAGCTCTGGTACCGCAAGGCACCCCGCGCGCGGACCGGTGAGATCCAGAAGCTGTCGACGTTCTTCCACCCGCTGGACGGCGTCCCGCACTGGAACCGGATCTACGGGCGCGGCGGGTTCGTCCAGTACCAGTTCGTCGTCGGGTACGGGCAGGAGGAGGCCCTGCGCCGGATCGTCGGCCGCATCTCGGGGCGGGGCTGCCCGTCGTTCCTCGCCGTGCTGAAACGGTTCGGAGCCGGCGATCCGGGCTGGCTGTCCTTCCCGGTGCCCGGCTGGACGCTCGCGCTGGACATCCCGGCGGGCCTGCCGGGGCTCGGCGCGTTCCTCGACGAGCTGGACGACGAGGTGGTGGCGGCGGGTGGCCGCGTCTACCTGGCGAAGGACTCCCGGATGCGGCCGGAGCTGCTGGGCGCGATGTATCCGCGGCTGCCGGAATTCCGGGCGCTGCGCGCGGAGCTCGACCCGCGCGGCGTCTTCACGTCGGACCTCTCCCGCCGCCTTTCCCTGTGACCGGGTGACCGAGTGACCGACCGACCGTCTGACCGACCGACTGACCGACCGACCAGGAGCGCTTCATGAAGGACGCCTTCGGCACCCCGCAGTCCCTGCTCGTACTCGGCGGCACGTCCGAGATCGGCCTCGCGACGGCCCGCCGTCTGATCGCCCGCCGCACCCGTACGGTCTGGCTGGCCGGCCGCCCGTCCCCCGCCCTCGAAACGGCGGCGGCCGGGCTGCGCGCGCTGGGTGCGGAGGTCCGTACCGTCGCCTTCGACGCGCTCGACCCCGTGGCGCACGAAGAGAAGCTCGGCAAGGTCTTCGCCGAGGGCGACATCGACATGGTGCTGCTGGCCTTCGGCGTCCTCGGCGACCAGGCACACGACGAAGAACAGCCGCTGTCGGCGGTCAGGGTCGCGCAGACCAACTACACGGGCGCCGTCTCGGCCGGCCTGGTGTGCGCGAAGGCGCTCCAGGGGCAGGGCCACGGCTCACTGGTCGTGCTGTCGTCGGTGGCGGGCGAGCGCGCCCGGCGCGCCAATTTCATCTACGGGTCGAGCAAGGCCGGCCTGGACGCCTTCGCGCAGGGCCTCGGCGACGCGCTGCACGGGACGGGCGTACACGTGATGGTCGTACGTCCCGGATTCGTCCGCTCGAAGATGACGACGGGCCTGCCGGAGGCCCCACTGGCGACCACGCCGGAGGCGGTGGCCGCGGCGATCGAGACGGGGCTGCGGCGGCGCTCGGAGACGGTGTGGGTGCCGGGGACGATGCGGTTCGTCATGTCGGCGCTGCGGCACGTGCCGCGACCGCTGTTCCGGCGGTTGCCGGTGTGACGAGGGGCGGGCAGGGGAAAGCCCCTCAGGGCCCAGCCGGGGTCAGGGGCCACCCACGGTCAGGGGCCACCTACGGTCAGGAGCGGAACGACGGGGCCGCGGGCTGGTCCACGGGCGAATTCTGGGCCGGCACGACACCCGCCGCCCCGCCCCCGAACGCGTACTCACGCAGCTTGCGCCACACCCCGTCCGCCCCCTGCTCGTACAGCGCGAAGCCGGCGCAGGCCCACTCCGCCTCGTACTCGGAAAGCTCTTCGTACGCCTGGTCCATGCCCTCTTCGGAGATGCCGTGGGCGACCGTGACGTGCGGGTGGTACGGGAACTGGAGCTCGCGCACGAGCGGGCCCGACGTGTCCCTGACCCGCTTCTGGAGCCACGCGCAGGCCGCCGCGCCCTCGACGACCTGCACGAAGACGACCGGGGAGAGCGGGCGGAACGTGCCCGTACCCGACAGACGCATCGGGAAGGAGCGCCCGGACGAGGCGACCTGCGCAAGGTGCGTCTCGACGGCCGGCAGCAGCGCCGCGTCGACCTCGGTGGGCGGCAGGAGGGTGACATGCGTGGGGATGCCGTGCGCGGCAGGGTCCCCGAAGCTCGCGCGCCGCTCCTGGAGCAGGCTGCCGTACGGCTCCGGGACCGCGATCGAAACGCCGAGCGTTACGGTCCCCACGTCGTTCTCCTCCGTCGTCCGGTACGTCCTGTGGTGCTGGGCTTGTGGTCCTGCCAGTGTGCAGTGTGGCGGGCGCGCCGCCTCCGTGGCCAGAGTCCTTGGTCAGGACATCCGGCCGACGGCCCGCCCTCAGTGCTTGGCGGGCAGGAGCCCGACCTTCTCGTAGGCCTGGGCGAGGGTCTCCGCGGCGACCGTACGGGCCTTCTCGGCGCCCTTGGCCAGGATCGAGTCCAGCGTCTCCGGGTCGTCCAGATATTCCTGGGTGCGGGTCCGGAACGGCGTGACGAAGTCCACCATCACCTCGGCGAGGTCCGTCTTGAGCGCGCCGTACATCTTGCCCTCGTACTTCTTCTCCAGCTCGGCGATCGTCTCGCCGGTGAGCGTGGAGTAGATGGTGAGGAGGTTGCTGACGCCCGGCTTCTCCACGGCGTCGTAACGGATCACGGTGTCCGTGTCCGTGACCGCGCTCTTGATCTTCTTCGCGGTCGCCTTGGGCTCGTCGAGCAGGTTGATCAGGCCCTTCGGCGTCGACGCCGACTTGCTCATCTTGATCGCCGGTTCCTGGAGATCGAAGATCTTCGCCGTCTCCTTGAGGATGTACGGCGCCGGGACGGTGAACGTGTCGCCGAAGCGGCTGTTGAAGCGCTCGGCGAGGTCGCGGGTCAGCTCGATGTGCTGGCGCTGGTCCTCGCCGACCGGGACCTGATGGGCCTGGTAGAGCAGGATGTCCGCGACCTGGAGGATCGGGTACGTGAAGAGGCCGACGGTGGCGCGGTCGGAGCCCTGCCGGGCGGACTTGTCCTTGAACTGCGTCATGCGGGAGGCCTCGCCGAAGCCGGTGAGGCAGTTCATGACCCAGCCGAGCTGGGCGTGCTCGGGCACGTGGCTCTGCACGAAGAGCGTGCAGCGGTCCGGGTCGAGGCCGGCGGCCAGCAGCTGGGCGGCGGCGAGCCTGGTGTTGGCACGCAGTTCGGCAGGGTCCTGCGGAACCGTGATCGCGTGCAGGTCGACGACCATGTAGAAGGCGTCGTGCGAATCCTGGAGAGCGACCCATTGGCGTACGGCGCCAAGGTAGTTGCCGAGGTGGAACGAGCCTGCGGTGGGCTGGATGCCGGAGAGCACGCGAGGACGATCAGAGGCCATGAACTCATTCTCTCAGGTGTGGAACCCAACTCGGCTCTCCGGTGTATCAAGAGTGTGAGGACGCGGGAGGGGACCCTGGAGGGGGACCGCATCGGCATCGACGATGCTGCGGTGATCGCGCGCGTACGGTCCGGGGAGCCCGAGGCGTACGCGGAACTGGTGCGCGCCTACACAGGCATCGCGCTCAGGGCGGCTGTGGCCCTCGGAGCCGGTGCGGAAGCGGAAGACGTGGTGCAGGCGGCCTTCTTCAAGGCGTACCAGTCGCTGGGGCGCTTCAGGGAGGGCTCGGCCTTCCGGCCGTGGTTGCTCGAATTGTCGCGAATGAGACGAGAAACACAGTGCGCTCGGCGAGTCGCCTGCGGGCCGCGACGGGGCGGGAGGCGGCGCTGCTTGCCGCCGGTCCGGTGATACCGGAATCGGACGATCCGGCGGTGGCGGCGCTCGCGGAGGAGCGGCGGAGGCAGCTGCTGGCCGCGCTGGACGAGCTGAAATGAGGAACAGCGCCGGGTCGTCACGTACCGCTATCTGCTGCAGATGGACGAGGCGGAGACGGCGGAGGCACTGGGCTGGCCACGGGGCACGGTGAAGTCCGGATGTCGACGGGGCCACGATGGCCGAGCGGGTGCTGGCGCAGATCATCGCGGAAGCGGTGCCCGTGCCGGTGGCGGAGCCGCAGGGGCGTGCGGAACGGGTGCGGGCCTGGGCGCGGCGCAGGTGGCGGATGCTGAGCGCCGCCGTGTCGGGGCTGCTGGTCGTGCTGGTGCTCACGCCACCGGTACGGGCGGCGGTCGCGGAGTGGTTCGACTTCGGCGGCGTGGTGGTGCGGTACGACCCGACGGCCTCACCGCCGCCCGGGTCGCCCGGCGCGGGGCCGCCCGGCTGTGGTCCTGCTGGGCGCGTCGCCGGGCGTGGCGGGTGGACCGACCAGTGTGCTGGTGGTCTCGCCGGAGAGCGGACAGGCTGCTTCGCTCTACCACACGGCCGCCCGCTACCAGGAGCTGGAGAAGTACCTCGGCTCCGGGGAGGCGCACGGCGTGCGTGAGCGGCCACTGGAGATCGACGGCGCCGTGGACGAGGGCGGGACGTGGCGCCGGCTCACCGTGACCTGGCTGCGGCACGATGTGTCCGTGTGGCGGGTGGACCGGGTGCATCTGCCGAAGTCGGGCGGGCCCATCTGGGTCAGTACGCAGACCGACGGCCCGGCCGTCCCCGCGGAGCGCTGGCATCTGGCCGACAACCCGGTGAAGCTGCGCGGCCTGCTGGGCGCGCTGGGCGTCCTGGGCGACACGGAGGGCGCGGCCGGTCCGGGCACCGGCGGAGGCAATTACCCGCCGGACTTCGTCAGCAGGTACGAAGCCGAAGCCCTGGCCGAAGGGGGCGATCGTGGCGGGGAAGAGCCGGGAAAGACCCTGCCGGGAGATGCCGTGCCCGGAGAGGCCGGAGCCGGCGCGGGCACGCCGGTGCGGTCCGGTGACAGCGACGCCGGTTCGGCGGACTGGTGGTGGGCGATACCGGGGCCGGCGGCCGGGGTCCTGATCGGCTTCGCCGGGGTCACTCTGGTCCGGCGCGGCACGGCCCGGCGGGATCAGGGTCAGTGGGACCCGGGCCCGCCGGGGCCGCGTCGGCAACTCATCGATTCGTAAAGCGGGTTGCGCCTTCGGAACGAGAGTGACGTCAGTCCCTCGAGAGGCCCGGTGCCGGGAAGGCGGCCATGAGGTCCGCGACCTCGGCGCGGATCGTGGCGAGTGCGTCCTCGTCGCCGGTGCGGGCGGCGGTGACGCCCCGGTCGATCCAGTCGGCGACGGCCGGCATGTGCTCGGTGGCGAGACCGCGAGAGGTGAGGGAAGGAGTGCCGATGCGGACGCCGGAGGGGTCGAACGGCTTCCTCGGGTCGTAGGGGACGGTGTTGTAGTTGACGACGATCCCGGCCCGGTCGAGCGCCTTCGCCGCCACCTTGCCGGGCACGTCCTTCGGGGTGAGGTCCATCAGGATCAGGTGGTTGTCGGTGCCGCCCGAGACCAGGTCGAAGCCGCGGGCGAGCAGTGCCTCGGCGAGCGCCTTGGCATTGTCGACGACCGCGTGCGCGTAGTCGCGGAAGGAGGGCTGGGCCGCCTCGTGGAGGGCGACGGCGATGGCGGCGGTGGTCTGGTTGTGCGGGCCGCCCTGGAGGCCGGGGAAGACGGCCTTGTCGATGGCCTTCGCGTGCTCCTCGCGGGACATCAGCATCGCGCCGCGCGGGCCGCGCAGGGTCTTGTGGGTCGTCGTGGAGATGACGTCGGCGTGCGGGACCGGGGACGGGTGGGCGCCGCCCGCGATCAGTCCGGCGATGTGGGCGACGTCCGCGACGAGTACGGCGCCGGACTCGCGGGCGATCTCCGCGAACGCCGCGAAGTCGATGGTGCGGGGGAGGGCGGTGCCACCGCAGAAGATCAGCTTCGGGCGCTCCTTGAGCGCGAGGTCGCGGACCTCGTCGAAGTCGATGAGCCCGGTGTCGGGGCGTACGCCGTACTGGACGCCGCGGAACCACTTGCCGGTGGCCGAGACGCCCCAGCCGTGGGTGAGGTGGCCGCCCATCGGCAGGGCCATGCCCATCACGGTGTCACCGGGCTCGGCGAAGGCGAGATAGACGGCGAGGTTGGCGGGCGAGCCGGAGTAGGGCTGGACGTTGGCGTGGTCCACGCCGAACAGGGCCTTGGCGCGGGCGATGGCGAGCCGCTCCACCTGGTCGATGTTCTGCTGGCCCTCGTAGTAGCGCCGGCCCGCGTAGCCCTCGCTGTACTTGTTCTGCAGGACGGTGCCGGAGGCTTCGAGTACGGCCTGCGAGACGTAGTTCTCGCTGGGGATCAGGCGCAGGGTGTCGGCCTGGAGTTGTTCCTCGGCGCCGACCAGTGCGGCGAGTTCGGGGTCCGTGGCGGACAGTGCGGGGTGGCTGAGGGGGAGGTTCGCGGGGTGGCTGGGCGGGAGATTCATCGTGTCCTCCGGGGCGAGCGGTCAGTGTCCGGTCGTGATCCCGGGGTGCCCAGGCGGGCGGCACCTCGTGCTGTTGTTCCCCGCACGGATTCCCCGCGGTCTGTTCCGCGTACGCCAGTCGCCGTGCGTACCGGCCACCCTAGCGGCCGCGGCGCCAAGCATGGTTTCTTCGTCCGGCATACGAGCGACGATAGAAAGGGGCACCAGCCTGCCCCTCGCCGGATGGATTTGTTTCGACGATCGGAGACCCCGTGTCGACCACCCAAGCCGCCATCGCCTCTGCCGAGGCGCACAGCGCGCACAACTACCACCCCCTCCCCATCGTCGTCTCATCGGCGGACGGCGCCTGGATGACCGACATCGAGGGCCGTCGCTACCTCGACATGCTCGCCGGGTACTCCGCGCTCAACTTCGGCCACTGCAACCGTCGGCTCATCGATGCCGCCAAGGCACAGCTCGACAGGGTGACGCTGACCTCGCGGGCTTTCCACCACGACCGGTTCGCCGAGTTCTGCGCGCGGCTCGCCGAGCTGTGCGGCATGGACATGGTGCTGCCGATGAACACCGGGGCCGAGGCGGTGGAGACCGCGGTGAAGACGGCCCGCAAGTGGGGTTACAAGGTCAAGGGCGTGCTGGACGGCACGGCGAAGATCATCGTCGCGGCCAACAACTTCCACGGCCGTACGACGACCATCGTCAGCTTCTCCACGGACCACGAGGCCCGCGCGGACTTCGGCCCTTACACGCCGGGCTTCGAGATCGTTCCGTACGGGGACCTGACGGCGCTCGACGCGGCGATGACGGACAACACCGTGGCCGTGCTGCTCGAACCCATCCAGGGCGAGGCGGGGGTCCTGGTGCCGCCGGCCGGCTACCTGGCGGGTGTAAGGGAGTTGACCCGCGAGCGGAACGTGCTCTTCATCGCGGACGAGATCCAGTCGGGCCTCGGGCGTACGGGCAAGACCTTCGCCTGCGAGCACGAAGGCGTCGTCCCCGACATGTACATCCTCGGCAAGGCGCTGGGCGGCGGGGTCGTGCCGGTGTCCGCCGTCGTGTCGTCGGCCGAGGTGCTGGGGGTGTACGGGCCGGGCGAGCACGGTTCGACGTTCGGCGGGAACCCGCTGGCCTGCGCGGTGGCGCTGGAGGTCATCGCGATGCTGCGCACGGGCGAGTTCCAGCAGCGCGCCACCGAGCTGGGCGACCACCTCCACCAGCAGCTGGGCCTGATGGTGGGCGGCGGCTCGGTGGAGGCGGTGCGCGGCCGCGGGCTGTGGGCGGGCATCGACATCGCACCGTCGCGCGGCACCGGCCGGGCGATCTCCGAGAAGCTGATGGACCGGGGTGTCCTGGTCAAGGACACCCACGGTTCGACCATCCGGATCGCCCCGCCGCTGGTGATCAGCAAGGAGGACCTGGACTGGGGTCTCGACCAGCTCGGCGCCGTGCTGGCGGGCTAGGAAAGGGCTCGCCTGCGATCGTGCGTTCGCCGAGCCGTGGCACCTACGGCACGGCTCGGCGAACGCACGGCAGGGGCGCGGGGCGCGGCCCGTCGCGGGCCGCCTGCCGTCAGAGGATTACGTGTGGCAGGAAGCGGGCGTACTCGTCCGTGATCAGGCCCGACGACTCGCGGATGCCGAGCCCCGCCGCCTCGTCTTCGACGACCCACGCACCGAGCACCACACGGTTGCCGTCGAAGTCGGGGAGCGGGGCCAGCTCCTGATAACAGACCGGCTGTTCCTGCGCCGCCGCAGGAGCCGTGCCCGGCTCGTGAATCGTGACGCCCGCCCCCTCGCGGCCGAGCAGCGGCTTGGCGACGTAACCGGGGCCGTCGGGAGCGGCCAGCTCGCGCGGGCCGTCGAGGTAGGCGGCGAGCAGGTTCGGGTGGCCGGGGTAGAGCTCCCAGAGGATCGCGAGCAGCGCCTTGTTGGAGAGCAGCATTTTCCAGGCCGGCTCGATCCACAGGGTGGTGCCGGTGCCGCCGCCGTTGTCGAGGGTGTTCAGGACGTGCGGCCCGAAGCGGTCGGTCGTCAGCCATTCCCACGGGTAGAGCTTGAAGCAGCTGCGGATGAAGCGCAGCCGTCCGTCGACGAAGCGGCCCGAGAGCCGGTCCCAGCCGATCTGTTCGACGGACAGCGCCTCGGTGGCGAGTCCCGCCTGCTGGGCGGTCTCGCGCAGATACGCGACCGTCATCAGGTCCTCGCCGAGCTCGTCGCCGTCCGAGTGGACGAAGTGCAGCGGCCCTGGCGGCAGGAGGTGCGCCTGGTGCTTCCACGCGTCGACGAGCCGCTCGTGCAGCGAGTTCCACTGGTCGGCGCCGGGAAAGCGCTCCTCCATCCAGAACCACTGGGGACTGGCCGCCTCCACCAGCGAGGTGGGCGTGTCGGCGTTGTACTCCAGCATCTTGGCGGGACCCGTGCCGTCGTACCGGAGGTCGAACCGCCCGTAGATGGAGGGGAGTTCGGCCCGTCGCCGCCACGAGGTGGCGATCCTCGACGCCAGGCGCGGGTCCGTGATGCCGAGGTCGGCGAAGCGGTCGTGCTCGACGATGTGCGCGGCGGCGGCCAGGCACATCGCGTGCAGCTCCTCGACGACCTCCTCCATCGCCTCGACCTCGGGCAGCGAGAATTCGTAGTACGCGCTCTCGTCCCAGTAGGGGCGCAGCGACCCGTCGGGGAAACGGGTCAGCGGGTAGATGAGGCCCTGCTCCTCGACGGTCTGCTGCCAGCCGGGGCGGGGTTCGATCGCGTGACGCTTCATCAGTGGGTGCCTGGGTGCCTGAGCCCGGGGGCTCTGTCAGCCGCCGCCGGAGCCGGAGGAGCCGAAGCCGCCCCGGTCGACCGCGGACTTGTCGAAGCTGCCGTCCGTGACCTTGCCGTTGCTGACGTGGCCGCCGTAGTAGTACCTGCCGCTGCTGGAGTCGTCGTCGCACTCGTAGTCGGGCAGCACTTCCTTGGTGACCGGTTTCACGCACCGCCGGTCCGGCTCCGAGCCGCAGGCGGTGAGCGTCGCCGCCAGGACGCCCATGCCGCCGAGCAGGACTGTGCCCGACCTCAGTTTGCGCCGTCGTGCCGCCATCTACCGGCCACTCCCCCGTCGTTCGAACAGATTCTCAGACCGACCGACAGACTAGATGGCCCGCTCCCGCCGCCGGAACCCAGTGCGCGAGCTCCACCCATCTAGAGTCGTTTTGTGATCCTTGGGATGATCTGTGCGCTCAGTTCGGCGGTCTGCATCGGTACGGCCTCCGTACTCCAGGCCGTCGCGGCCCGCGCCGCGCAGCTCGGCACCGGCAGCGGAGTCGACGTAACGCTGGTGCTGCGCGCTCTGCGTCAGTGGCGTTACGTCGCCGGTCTCGCCCTTTTCGGACTCAGCTTCGCGCTCCAGGTCGTCGCCCTGCTCACCATCCCCATCTACGCCGTCGAGGCGGCCCAGGCCGGGAGCCTGGCCGTCACCGCGGTGGTCGCCGCGCCCGTACTGAAGGTCCGGCTCCGGGGCCTGGAGTGGGCCGCGGTGGCCGTGGTCTGCGCGGGTCTGGCGCTGCTCGGGCTCTCCGTCGGCGCGCAGGGGGGCAGCGACGGCCCGCCCGCCCTGCGGTACGCCCTGCTCTGCGTCACCTTCGCCGTGCTGCTCGCGGGCGCGGTGGCCGGCCGCCTGCCGGGCCGGGCCCGAGCCCTGGTCCTCGGCTTCGGCGCGGGCACGGGCTTCGGGGTGGTGTCGGTCTCGGTGCGGCTGATCGACGACCTGGCGCCGTCGGCCCTCGTCGCCAATCCGGCCGTGTACGCCCTTCTCCTGGCCGGCGGTACGGCGTTCCTGCTGCTCACGTCGGCGTTCCAGCGCGGTTCGGTGACCACGGCGACGGCGGGCATGGTGGTCGGCGAGACGGTCGGTCCGGCCGTGGTGGGCATCGTGTGGCTCGGCGACCGTACGCGCGAGGGCCTGGCGGCCTGGGCGGCCGTGGGCTTCGTGGTGGCGGTGGCGGGCGCGCTGGCCCTGGCCCGGTTCGGTGAGGCCCCGGCGATCGCGGCGCCGGGGTCGGCCGACGCCCCGTAGCCGACGCGGAGGCCCCGAAGCCGCCCCCGGCGTAGGCGCTCGCCGGCGGTGGTTTATCGTTCACCCATGCGTGGAGCGAGCCGCCGGTGCGGCCGCCAGCCGCACCCGTACGAGCCCCGGTCGGTCCCCCCGTCCGGCCGGGGCTCCCCTTCCTCCCGTACGCGGGCGCGAGCCGTCACGGCAGCGCCCGGCACAGGGCGTCCAGCGCCCCCGCCCACGCGCCCCCTGTGGCGCCATTGAGAGCGCCGTGAGGCTACTTCGGGCCCCACAAGGCTCACCCGAGCCCGTCAGAAGGGCGCGCAGGGGCTCGCTGACCTTTCTCTCCCACGCCTTCCCCCCGCGCTTTCCGGCCCGGTACCTACTCGCCTCGCTGCGGGTGGTACCGGGCCTCTCTGCGTTTCCGTGACCTTGAGTGATCACCGGTCGGCAAGGGTGGGCAACTAGCACGCTTATGTCCAAATTCAGGGAGGTCCAGCCGGCCGGAATCCTGGCTACTTCGCGTAGCGAGATAGGCCGCACTGCCTAGTACTGCAGCCGCGG